>NZ_JBQFPT010000009.1:0-237088 GCF_056536505.1 Ruegeria sp. CL3
GCTCCCCCATAATCCCCAACGGATACTGAACAGGCATCTCCCAGCCCGCAAAATCAACCATCTTTCCACCCAACTCAACATGAAGAGAGTAAAGTGGAGTGCGATTCGGTGCGTCGGTCATGGCAGATACCTTTTCGTATCGAGTGGTCGGAACGCATACCCGTAAGTTTGCCCCAAGCTGGATCTAATGCAACGATTCAGCCTTGGTGTTTCGGCCCAGAACCGCAGCCAGAGCGGGCATGTATACGAGCGCATGCATCGGCAATGTTCCTATAGGAAACTTTTTTCCGTTAGGCAACAGACGATATTCCCTGCGCTGGTAACTGGCACATTTGCGAAGCTGCACATTTAACTCGGAGTTTGGCTATAGTCATGCAGACAATTGAGAATTTGTGTATTCGCTACAGCTCACTGCGGTTGCGACTGCAACCTTTGAACGGCGTAATCCAGCACATGAAGCCCGGCGATCAGGTCACTTTCGGCGGTATCCTCGGCAAAATCGTGACTGATTCCGTTGATAGACGGCACAAACAGCATTGCAACCGGCATCAAGCGCGAGACGTTGGTGGCGTCATGAAGCGCCCCCGAGGGCATCCTGCGCCACTTGCCGGGCGCGACCTGTTCCGCCCCATGCTCGAACGCAGCGCGGAGCGAGGAGTCCATGGCCACCGGCTCCAACCCCAGCATCGGGCCGTAGCTTAAGCCCACGCCCATCTCTGCGGCGATCTCGGCGGCTGTGGCGCGAATGACCTCCTCCATCCTTGCAAGACGGTCGGCATCTCCGTCACGCCATTGCATCGAAAACCGCACCCGACCCGGTACAATGGACGAGGCGTTGGGGTGCAGATCCACATGCCCAATGGTCCAGACAGTTTGCGGCGCAACCACGTTTCGGAACCGGTCGTTCAGACGGGTGTTGAACACAGACAGAGCCTGAAACGCGTCGCGACGCAGGTGCATCGGGGTGGTTCCGGCGTGGTTCTGCTGACCGTCGAACTGAACCACCATATCGCGTATGCCGACGATGTCGGTGACAACGCCGATTTGCTCTTTCTGGGTATCAAGCGTTGGGCCTTGCTCGATATGCATCTCGATGAAGCCTGTGAAACGGGTAGGATCGACAAAGCCCTCCGCCAGATCGCCCATCGCGCCCCGAGCCGCAGCAAACGGCACGCCTGCATGGTCGGTCAGTTTGTCCGCCTGATCCAAAGGCAGCCCGCCCGACCAGATGGCCGAACCTGTGGTGACGCCAAACCGTCCCTCTTCATCCTGAAAGCTGACGACCGAGACTGGCTGATCGCTACTGCGCGCAATCTCAAGCGCGGCGATCACGCCTAAAGCACCGTCGAGCCAACCGCCCTCGGGTTGACTATCGCTATGTGACCCCATCAGCAGGGACGGCCCTTCGGCCAAACCAAACAGGTTCCCGACCGGATCAAATTGCGGGGTCAGGCCCGCTTCGGCCATCCGGTTCGCCAGCCATTTCCGGGCGGCAATGTCGGCCTCGAAATAGGCAGGGCGGATGACACCTTTGCCCACGCCCGAGGCACCGAATTCGCGCAGCTTGTGCAGATCGGCCAAAAAGCGGTTTTCGTTGATTGCCATGAACTCCCCCCAAACGTCTTGCGCGGCCAACCATAGCGCCCGGGCGGCAACCTGCAATCACCCTTCGATTTTTGCCAAACCCCTCTGGCCCCGGCCCGGAACCTGCCCTAAGACTTGCCAGCAAGAGGGACCGCCATGTCACATATAACACTGGTTCGTCACGGTCAGGCCAACACGGCAGCGCGGGACGAGGCAAACTACGACAAGCTCAGCGATCTGGGCCACCAGCAAGCGCGCTGGCTGGGCGCGCATCTGCGCGACACGCGCGCGCATTATCCTCGCGTCTATTGCGGCACGCTGACCCGGCATGTCGAAACCGCCTCGAGCATGGGGCTGCCTGAGCCGGTTCGCGACGCACGCCTAAACGAGATCGAGTATTTCACCCTGGCGCAGCTGTTTCACGAACAGCACGGCGTGGCGATCCCGACTGATCGCGAAGGGTTTGTTGATCACCTGCCCCGCACCTTCGCTGCGTGGGCCGATGGCGACATCCAGGATGCGCCCGAAAGTTTCGAACAGTTTGAAACCCGCGTCAGTGACGCCCTGCATGAAATCGGAACCGAGGGTGGGCCGGCCATTGTTGTAACTTCGGGCGGGTTGATCTCGATGGTTGTGCGGCAGGCGATGGGTCTGGATATCCCGTCGATGGCGCGGGTGGCCCTTGCCATCATGAACACCTCGATGCACCGCCTCCACCCGATTGGAGCGCAGCTCAGCCCGGTTCTGTTCAACGCGACCCCGCATCTGGAAGCGCCAGACCGTCAGTTCGCCCAGACCCATCTGTAAGGAGGTCTCGATGCAGCTTTACTACGCTCCCCGCACCATCTCGGTCGCTGTCGCAATAGCGCTGGAGGAGGCCGGTCTGGAGTATGAGGCGATCCGGTTGGACTTTGCCAATGGCGAACAGACCAAACCCGCCTACAAGCAGATCAACCCCAAGGGCCGGGTTCCGGCGCTGGCGGTGGATGGCGGTATTCTGACCGAGACCGGCGCGTTGCTGGACTATATCGCAACTATCGCCCCGCAGGCCGGGTTGGTCCCCGAAGACCCGGTCATGGCCGCGCGGATGCGCGAGGTGATGTACTACCTCGCCTCGACCATGCATGTGAACCATGCCCACAAGATGCGCGGGCACCGCTGGGCCGACAAGAAATCCAGCTGGAAAGACATGAAGGACAAGGTCGCGCAGACCATGACCGCGTCCTGCAAATACATCTCGTCGAACGGGCTGCGCGGGCCGTTTGTACTGGACGAGACCTTCTCACTGGCCGATGCCTACCTCTATGTGGTGTGCAGTTGGCTGGAAGGCGACGGCGTAGACGTCTCGGCCTTTCCCAAGATTCTCGCCTTCCGCGAGGCGATGGAAGCGCGGGGTTCGGTTCAGGCGGTGCAGGCCGCCGGAATGCTCTGACAAAAGGAAATATGATGACACATCTCTGGGTCCGGGCAGAACAGCGCCCGAACGAAGAACGGGTCGGCCTGACCCCCGAAGGCGCCGCCGCGCTGATCGCGGCAGGCATCCGTCTGACGGTCGAAGAAAGCTCTGTCCGCGCCATCCCGCTGGACGGTTACAAGGACGCAGGCTGCGAGATCGCGGCTGAAAACAGCTGGCCCGAGGCCCCGCAGGACGCGATCATCTTCGGCCTGAAAGAGCTGCCCGAGGACGGCACCCCCCTGCCTCATCGCCACATCATGTTTGGCCATGCCTACAAGGGCCAACATTCCGGTCGGGCACTGCTAGAGCGGTTCAAGGTGGGCGGCGGCACGCTTTATGATCTGGAATATCTGGTCGACGAAAACGGCCGACGTGTCGCCGCTTTTGGCTATTGGGCCGGATATGCCGGGGCAGCGGTCACGCTGAAAACATGGGCCGCACAGCAACGCGGACAGGAATGCCCGCCCGTTGGCGTCTATGCCAACAAAGACGCCCTGAACGCCGAATTGCTGGCCGAGTTGGACGCCATTGGCACCCGCCCTCGCGCCATCGTTATCGGCGCGTTAGGCCGAGTGGGTAAGGGTGCCGCAGATATGTGCGAAGCGATGGGTGTCAACGTCACCAAATGGGACATGGCCGAGACCGCCAGCGGAGGCCCATTCCCGGAAATCCTGGATCATGACCTGTTCCTGAACTGCATTTTCGCGCGCCCCGGCACGCCGGTCTTTGTCCCGCGCGAGGCGCTGACCGCGCCGCGTAAGTTGACCGCCATCGGCGACGTGGCCTGCGACCCGGACAGCAACTATAACCCGGTCCCGATCTATGACCGCGCCACCTCGTGGGAGGCTCCAGCCCTGCGCGTCGCCACCGACCCGGTGATGGATGTGATGGCCATCGACAACCTGCCCTCGATGCTGCCGGTCGAAAGCTCGCAAGACTACGCGGCGCAACTGCTGCCGTCTCTGCTGACGCTCACCGATCTGGACAGCGGCGTCTGGGGTCGGGCAGAAGCAACCTACAAAACGCATATGAGAGGGATCTGAGCGATGACGATTCACTGGTGTGGTACCGGCCTGTCGGCCATCCCCGGCCTGCGCCGCCTGATCGAAGGCGGGCACAAGGTCACCGTCTGGAACCGAACCATCGAGAAGGCAAAGGCCGAGGTTGGAGACCTGACCGACGACATCCGCGCCTTTGACATCGACGCTCTAGGCGCGGTGCTGGAGAAGGGCGACGTGATCGTCTCGATGCTGCCGGGCGACTGGCACGCGCCGCTGGCGGAACTGGCGATCTCGAAAGAAGCGAACTTCGTCTCATCCTCCTATATCGCGCCCGAGATGCGCGCTTTGGACGAAAAGGCACGCGAGGCTGGTGTGGCTTTGGTCAATGAGGTCGGGCTGGACCCGGGCATCGACCATCTGATGGCGCATGCTTTGGTGGCCGACTACCGCGCCTCGGACGCTTTTAATGCGCAAAACCATCTGAGCTTTATCTCTTATTGCGGCGGTATCCCCAAGAACCCGAACCCGTTCCGCTACAAGTTCAGCTGGTCGCCACTGGGCGTCCTCAAGGCGCTTCGCTCACCGTCAAAATCGATCCGCGACTACGCCCCGCTGGACGTCGCCCGCCCCTGGGACGCGATCAGCAGCTATATCGCGCCGTTGCCTACCCCGGAAAGCTTTGAGGTCTATCCCAACCGCGACTCGCTGCCCTTTATGGCCGAATACCAATTCGAGGATCACTGGCCGGTCAAAGAATTCGTCCGCGGCACTCTGCGCCTGAACGGCTGGAAAGACGCATGGGCCGACGTGTTCACCGAAATCGAAACCCTCTCAGGCCCCGAAGGTGACGCGCGCCTGAAAGAGATGTCGGACCAGTTCTGGGCCGAGAACGCCTATGACGAAGGCGAGCCCGACCGCGTGGTGCTTTGCGTTGGCCTGAAGGCCGAGAAAGACGGCGTTGAGGTTTGGCACAAAACCTACGTCATGGATGCCTGGGGCGATGAACGCGGCACCGCGATGGCGCGTCTGGTGTCGATCCCGGTTTCGCTGGCGGTTGAAGCCGTCCTGAACCGCGCCATCCCTGCTGGCGTTCACGCGGCACCCAGCGATCCGAAACTGGTGCAAGGCTGGATGGGTGAAATCGACACGCTCTCGCAGCATCTACAAATCGTGGATCACTTGGGTTAACCAGCCGGTAAAAAGAAAAAGGCCATCCCAGCATGTCTGGAATGGCCTTCAATCTCGTATTTTTTCCATCTCTTAGTCTGGCTTTCCTTACGACGCCCGAGCGTCAGATGTATCGATTGATCGTGTCCTCGATATCGCTGCGGTTTATGCCCAACTCGGCCAACTGATTGTCGCTCAGGCCATCCAGATACTGCGCAGCACGCACAATTTCCGGACTTATGGCCCTGATACGCATTGCGCGATCAAACAGAAGTAGAGCCGTAGCGGATGGCGTTGGCTGATTCGCGGGCGGGATGACATCAAACATATTCGTTACCTCACTCATTATATAAACGGCGTTTGTGAACGGTCGCGGACCCTGTTTCATTGCCGAAGTGGGGCACCGTTGAAAACGCTCTCATAGGCGCGCTGTTTGATCTCGCTCCGATCAATCCCGATATCCGCGAGTTGGTGATCCGAAAGTCTTTCCAGATTGCGCACCGTGTTCGAGAAAATGCGTCTCCGAAAAAACTCGACCTTTGCGTCCGCGTAGTTCGAGAACAAACCGTCAAAGAGGCCAGTCCGGGCTTCTGCAGTATGTGTATGTGCCATTTCTTTTCCTCCTAAATTTGATTTTCAGTGCAGTACTGACATCAAATAAAGGGACGCTGCGTTAACCAAAAAGCAGCGTTCCATTAAAGTTTCTTTAGGAAGATGGAGCACGATGGCACGCGCTATCCGGAGCCTTTGGCTACATCAGATCGTTCTCGATATCCTCAGCCGATATGCCCAACGCATCCAACCCGTTCTCAAGGTGGTCCGACAGATGCGGTGTGCCGATCAGATAATCGGCGCAGGGGGTTGAGGCCTCGGATTTGGCGGTGGCAATGGCCTCGGCAAGATCCTCGGCGAAAAAGCTTTCGCGCCCGATCCACATGATGGCGACCAACTCGGCTTGCTCATCCTCGCTCATCCGGTCGACAAAGGCGCGCAACTCACCTTCGGCCCGTCCCAGCTCACGTCCCATCATGGCAACCTGAGCCACTTTCCTTGCCGAAATTTCCAACATGCCTTCAGCTCCTCTTGTTCGCGGTTTCGACACATCAGACCCCGACACGCGCCCTGAGTCTTTGATCTTACGCAAACAGAGGGGCAACTATCGCCGAACCCGCGACACCGGTTGATCCGGAACAGGCGCAGTGCGGAACGGACGAAAGCGGGCTTTTTTGATCCACAGCTTGATTGCCTGCCATACGATCAGCGCAAAGGTGCGCCGCGCACCAAACGGACGCCGCAACAACGACCATAGTATAGAGCGGTTGGTCAGCGGCTGACGCGGACCCGTCAGCGTGGCGATCAGCCCGCCTCCTTCCCGCCCATAGTCGATCCATACCCCAACACGGTCGGGGCGATAGTCGAAGCGGAACGTGTAATTCCCCTCAATCTTCTGGAAGGGCGACACATGCATCAGCTTGTCCGCCACCACCCGGTCCGAAGGGTCGATGACCGCGAAACCCGGCTTGTGGCAGACATAGCTGTGGCGCGTCCCGTAAGTGTTGGTAACCTCAGCGACCACGGCGTAAAACTGCCCATCCCGATCAAAACAGAACCAGAAACTGACCGGGTTGAAAACATGGCCCAGAACCCTCGGCTGCGTCAGCAACATGATCTGCGCCGGCTGGGGTACCTCGAGTTCCTCAAACCGGGCGCGCAGCCATGGGGCTCCGATCCCCTGCCCCGGTTCACCGCCATGATCTGACCTGCGCCAATTGGTGATGTTCACGCGGTCGACTGAAAAAAGCAGCGGCGTGGACAGATCGGCCTCGGGGTCCAGCAGGATGTAGTCGACCGAATAGCGAAAGGCGTTTTCAATCGCCCCTTTGCGACCGTGGTAGGTGTAACCTGCTATGTGGTCGATATTTTTCATTCCGCCGCGCGTCCTGCTTTGCCTGTAAATTGTTCGACTTGCGCCCTTTTCAGAAAAGAGACGTTATTTGAAATACGGAATCCACCCCGGTTTGGACTTTTTTTGTCGCATGAAAGTGATCCGCCTTGGTGCCCCCCGCGTAATCCGGTTATGTTTACCGAGATCAATACCGTGACCTTGGACGAACCTGCGGCCGAACAGGCCGCCCCTCAGCCTTGGCGCGCAAAGAAACGCATCAAGGGTAGACAGGTGAACGGAACGAACGGCAGTTGCGACACCAGGACCGAGTGGGTGGAACATGTCAGGCGCATCCGAGACGCGCAGGACCAGGCGGCTTTTGCCGAGCTGTTCCAGCATTTCGCGCCGCGTATAAAGGCGTTCCTGATGAAGTCAGGATCAGACGCCGCGCTGGCTGAGGAATGCGCGCAAGAGGTGATGGCGACCTTGTGGCACAAGGCCCATCTGTTCGATCCGTCACGGGCCACGGTGGCCACTTGGGTCTTCACCATCGCTCGGAACAAGCGCATTGACGTCCTGCGCAAGCAACGCCGCCCTGAACCCGAGGAACTGGGATGGGGCCCCGAAGCTGAGCCGGACCAGGACGATGTCCTTGCGCTACAACAGGAAACCGCGCAGCTGCGCACCGCCATGCTGGCGTTGCCCGAGGCGCAGAGAGAGCTGATCGAGAAGGCGTATTTCGGTGATCTGAGTCACCGTGAGATTGCGTCTCAGACCGGGTTGCCCCTGGGAACGATCAAATCACGTATTAGGTTGGCGCTGGACCGCTTGCGCCACGCGATGAACTGAGATGAGCAAGATGAGCCAGTCGATTAAACACCACCTGACAGATGAGCTGCTGATGGCCTATGCCGCCGGCTCTCTGCCCGAGGCATTCGACCTGATGGTCGCAACCCATCTGTCGCTGTGCGACCACTGCCGTGCGCGCGCCGAAAGTTATGAGGCCGTGGGCGGACATGTCCTGGACGCACAACCCGATGCTGTCAGCATGAGCGACACATCCCTTGCCGCCACGATGGCCCTGATTTCTCAAGGCGCACCGACCCCCAAGCCCGCTCGTCCGGGCTGCGCCATCCTGCCGACCCCCCTGCAAGACTATGTCGGTGGGACAGTTGATGACATTCAGTGGAAACCGATTGGCATGGGCGTGAAACAGGCGATCCTGCCGACCAGCAAGGAGGCCACTGCCCGCTTGCTGTTCATCCCTGCAGGTGTCGCCGTCCCGGATCACAGCCACAACGGTACTGAATTGACGATGGTTCTTCAGGGTGCCTTTTCGGATGAGGTTGATCGCTTTGCCCGTGGCGATGTCGAGATTGCAGATGAAGATCTGCATCACACGCCGACGGCCGACATCACCGAGGATTGCATCTGTCTGGCCGTTACGGACGCACCGCTGAAGTTTAGCAAACTGATGCCGCGCCTTTTCCAGCCCTTCCTGCGAATCTGATCGTGTATGGTTCGGATCAGAACTGCCTCTGACAGGAGATATTTCATGAACCGAACAAGCTTGATTGCGCTTGGCTTTGCGTGCTTTGCCACGATTGCGTCTGCCCAGATGAAGGCTGATGTGAAGTTCGAGCCAGGCAACTTTGGCACAATGGTCAACGGTACCGTGACCGGAGATGAGTATTTTGACTACTCGCTCGGCGCGAAAGCCGGGCAAGAGATGTTTGCCGACCTCAAGGTCAGCGATACCAACGGCAATGGTGTGGTCTATTTCAACATCCTGCCCCCCGGTAGCGATGGCGTCGCGATCTATAACGGCTCGATTGACGGCAACACCGCCCGGATCGATCTGCCCGAGGACGGGGACTATACGATCCGCGTGTACTTGATGGGCAATGACCGAGATACAGGCAAAACCGTGGGCTACAATCTGGACCTGTCGATCCAGTAAGGTGCTACATGGCCTCGCTGTCGACTTCGGCGTTTTCAGACCGAATGGGAACCCCCAACAGCTCTAACGCGCCGCTGCGGCCCTTGACCTCGATCGGGGGGATGCTGACCAGTCCGTCCAAGAGGCCCGGCCCTCCAGCCGCTGTCACAAGGTCGTTCGAGACGATCAAGTCCATTTCCAGATCGCGGGTCAGGCTTTCAAGTCGTGCGGCTATGTTCACCGCGTCTCCAAACACCGAAAACTCCAGCCTGTCCTGATCGCCTATCACGCCGAGAAAAACCTCACCCCAATGCAAGCCGATTCCGGTGCCAAGTGACGGAAGGCCCGCCGATTTGCGCTCGGCAGTCCAGCGGGCCATTTCGTCCAACAGTCCTGCGCCGCAGTTCAGGCAGCGTTTTGCGGCCTGCTCGCCGTCAAACACGATCATGACGGCGTCTCCGATGAACTTGTCGATGATACCATTTTCCCGACGCACGACGGTTGAGACCCGACGCCTGTAGTCTGAGACCAGTTCAGAGACCTCATCCGGCTTGAGCTGTTGCGACAGTGTCGTGAATCCGCGTAGATCGATGAAAATCAAACCGGCCTTTTGGCGGCGTCCGTTTTTCAAAGCTGCCAATCCGCTGTCGCCGAGGTCTTGAACGACCTGCGAGGGCAGGTAGCGCGTCAGGTTCGCGCGACGCTGCGCCTCAGTTATGGATTGGAACAGCAACTTGTGAACCCGCCTTGCGGCGACGATCAGAACCACCCCGGCCAGAGCGATCATGAAGACGCGGATCAGGTTGGGCGGAGGCGCCAAAAATAGCCAGATGGGGCTGTCTGTGTGGCCGCGCGCGGATCCTGCATTTATCCCGATCAGGAACAGAAACCCAAGCGACAGCAAGACAACCTGCATCAACATGACCTTGGGGTTGCCGCGCAATACTCCGAAAGCCAGGACTACAGGGACCAGCCAGACGGCGGGCAAAACGAAGACCTCGTCCCCGACAAGGCCGGTATTGAGCAAGCCCAACCAAACCGAGACAATCAGGAACACAGAATCCGCGCCCGACACAGGCCAGGCCATCCAACCCGAAAAGCGCCCCTTGCGGGCCGCGATCCATGTCACAAACCCAAGCAGGAAATAGGCAAAGAGGGTTCCGAACGCGAACGCCCATTGGCGCTCCAGAACCGCGTGTCCACTGTTTGAAACCGGTTGGATCGTGACGAGGAAAAAGACGCCAAGACCCGCTGCAACACCCATCCGCAACAGGCCAACGATCTGCTCCGCGTCCTGTTCGGCCGTTCTCAGCAGTTGGTCAATTTCAGGCGGGTGCGCCGTGTTTTTCATTCAGCAACCTGTCTGTCAGGATGCGCATTCAGCCCTCGTGCCGCGTTAAAGGGACGACCTCCGACGGGGCCTCTGGCGCCAGTTCCTCAAAATCAAAGTTATCAAGCCGTTGCGCCCTGCGGCCAGCTTTTTCCGCGCTGATCTTGATGTCCGAGATATCCTTGGCCGCCTGTCCGAAATGGCGATCCAAATTGGCAACGCGGTCGCCCAAACGCTCGACATCCTTGTGCAGCATCCCAAGTTCTTTGCGGATGGCGCCTGCTTGTTCGCGCATCCGCGCGTCCTTGAGGATCGCGCGCATCGTATTCAGCGTCGCCATGCAGGTGGTCGGCGACACGATCCAGACGCGTTTGGTGAAACTCTCCTGCACCAATTCGGGGAACTTGGCGTGCAACTCGGCATAGACCGCCTCGGACGGTAAAAACATCAGCGCGCCATCGGCGGTCTCACCGTCCAGAATGTACTTCTCAGCGATATCGTTGATGTGTTTGCGCACCGTGCTGCGGAACATCTGAACCGCCGCCTTCAACTCGGCATCATTGGTCGAGCCAATCAGCGCCTCATAGGCCTCCAACGGGAATTTACTGTCGATCACAATCGGCCCCGGAGGGTTCGGCAGATGAATCAGACAATCCGCCCTGCGTCCGTTCGAGAGGGTTGCCTGTAACTGGAAACTGTCATGCGGCAGCGCTTTGGAGACGATGTCATTCAGCTGAATCTCACCAAACGCGCCCCGCGTCTGTTTGTTCGACAGGATATCCTGCAGCGACAAAACATCGCCGGACAGCTTGGTGATGTTGTCCTGCGCCTTGTCGATGGCGGCCAACCGCTCCTGCAGCTGAGTCAGCGAGGTCGCGGTCTGCTTAGAGGACCCGTGCAGAGATTCCTTCATCCGCTCCTGCATCTCAGCCAGCGCGCGAGCTGATTTCATGGCATTGTCGGCCAGCCGGTCATTCATCTGCTGCTGTACCGAGGACAAGCGGGATTCGACCGTTTGGATCACCTGCACCTGCGCATTGGCCTGAGTGTCCGAGACGTGCTGCAGCCCTCCGCGCAATTGCTCCTGCCCCTGCCCCAAAGCCTGCACATGTTGCCCCAGATGCGCCATCTGACGCGCCAGAGGCTCCGCCATTCGCGCGGAACGCTGAGACGCCCGCAGCGACAGGAACAGCAACAAGAGGATCAGCGCCAGAACACCACCCGCAACGAGGATTACGGGGTCATTCAGTGCATATTGGGTGCCTGCAATCTCGATCATATAAACCTGTGTGTTCTCGTTTTGTTTCTATCTTCTTAAACGCTTCGCGAGACCGGATCAACTGCGCCCGAACAGGCGCTCGATATCGCTGAGTTTCAGTTCAACATAAGTGGGTCGCCCGTGGTTGCATTGGCCGGAATGCGGGGTGGCCTCCATCTCGCGCAGCAGGGCGTTCATTTCCTCGGCCCGCATCCGGCGGCCAGAGCGGATTGAGCCATGGCAGGCAACGCGGCTGAGGATCGCCTCAATCCGCGCCTGTACCATCTGACTGTCGCCCTGATCGGCCAGCTCATCGAGGATATCCAGGATCATCGCGCGGGCATCGACCTCACCCAGAATGGCGGGGGTTTCGCGCACGGCAATGGCACCGCCGCCAAAAGGCTCCAGCGTCAGACCAAGGCGCGAGAGGTCATCGGCCACTGCCATCAACCGTGCGCAATCGCCTTCGGACAGCTCGACGATCTCGGGGATCAGCAAAGCCTGCGCGGCGACACCGTTCTCGGCCATTTGCGTTTTGAGCTTTTCATAAACCAACCGCTCATGCGCCGCGTGCTGGTCGACGATGACCATCCCGTCGGCGGTTTGTGCGATGATGTAATTTTCATGCACCTGACCGCGTGCTGCCCCCAAGGGCAGGTCCTGAGGCGCGGGTTCTTCAGCGGTCACCGGGGTCACAACCGGGGTCGGCTCAACGATGCTGCCGCTATAGTCCCTTGCCAATTCAGCAAAGCCGGGGGATTGCGCCCGATACGCGGCTTGCCGGGCCGCCTGCGACGGCCGGTCCATCTGGTAGACCCGCGCAGGGGTAGGCTGCGGCGCCTCGGGCCGCATCGCGCCCAAAGTCGCGTTGGCAACGGTCGAGGACGCCCGATGTCCGGCTTCGGCCAGCGCGTGGCGCAGGGCGGATACGATCAAACCACGCGCGACGCCGGGATCGCGGAACCGAACCTCTGACTTGGCGGGATGCACGTTCACGTCCACCAGCGTCGGATCGCAGTCGATGAAAAGCGCCGCAGCAGGGTGGCGGTCACGGCTGAGAAAGTCGAAGTATGCGGCCCGAAGCGCGCCCGTGAGCATCTTGTCACGGACCGGACGGCCATTGACGAATAGGTATTGCGCGACAGCAGCCCCGCGCGAATAGGTCGGAAGGGCAGCATAACCGTACAACCGGATGCCTTCGCGGGTCGCATCGATCTGCAGGGCGTTTTCGGCGAACTCGCGCCCGATCACGCGGGCCAGACGGGCGTGAAGGGCATCAAAAAGATCGCCATTCTCGCGGTCGGCGCGGAAGGTCACGCGGCCCTCACCTCCGCCCGAGACGTCGCGCAAGATGAACGTGACGGAAGGCTCAGCCATGGCGAGGCGCTTGACCGTATCACCGATGGCCTGCGCCTCGGCCCGATCGGTGCGCATAAACTTTAGCCGTGCCGGCGTGGCGAAAAACAGATCGCGCAGCTCGACCACTGTGCCTGCACGAAGGGCGGCGGGCTTCACCGCCTCCATCTTGCCGCCCGATACCGCAATCGACGCCGCATTCGCCCCCGGAACGCGGCTGGTGATCGACAAACGACCTACCGCGCCGAGCGAGGGCAAAGCTTCACCCCGAAAGCCGAAGGTGTGAATGTTCAAAAGGTCCGACCCGTCGATTTTCGAGGTCGCATGGCGCGACAAGGCCAGCGGCAGATCCTCGGGCGCGATACCACAGCCATCATCGGTGACACGAATCAAGGTCTTGCCCCCGTCCGCGATATCTATGGCAATACGGGTGGCTCCGGCGTCGACGGCATTCTCGACCAGTTCCTTGACGGCCGAAGCCGGACGTTCGACCACTTCACCCGCGGCGATGCGGTTGATCGCAGCATCGTCGAGCTGCCGGATAACGGGTCGTGTTTCGCTGATATTGGGGGTCGTCTGCGCCATACCACCAGACCTAGCACATCACGGCCCGATTCTGCCACCGGATTGAACCGTAATATCGGCCGATCTTTCAGATCAAGAAGGGAGGGGGGCCGGACAGTGTTCGGGGGCTGGCTGCGCCGCCCTCACCGAACCCTGCCCGGACTTACCGAAGTGAGTGGTAGTTGTTAGCCGGTAATGTAGTTGACCTAACATGCAATTAGTTAAATTGCTTATTAAGAGTCATCTTTATTTACTCTGGGCAAAGTTCAGCCGATGAACTGCGGGAACCAGTGGCAGGAAAGTGCCGCTTCACGCAGGTGTGTGTGCACCCACTCGGGTGCGGCACCGGCCGAAGAGGGCAGTCAGGGCCAGAATCACGCCGGACATTGTGGCGATCATCCCGGCCGCACTGACGGCGTCCGCCGCGCCCACCCAAAGCGGGCCATACCCGGCCAGCACATAGCCCGACACGGCTGAGAGGATGGCGAACCCCACGCTCCAGGCGACTTGCGTCTCTAGCCGGTTGGTCATCATGCGTGCTGCAGCCGGGGGGCAGATGAACATGGCAATCACGATGATCGATCCGACGGCATCAAAGGCGGCAACAGCGGCGATCGCGGCGACAATGACCAACGCCAGCCCTAGCGCGCCCGTGCGGATGCCTATGGTGCGAGCGAACCCCTCATCGAAGGTCGAGATTTTCAGCGGCCGCCAGAACAGCCATGTGAACATCAGAACACCCAGCATCGTCACTGCAATCCGCGGCAGTTCAGGCGGCAGTCCGGCCAAGGCCTGCAAGTCCCAAAGCGAGGACCAGCCCGTCGCATCCAGCCAGATCAGGCTTTCTAAATTGCCATAAAGCGCATGTTCCACATCCAGATGTACGGTTGAGGTATCCGTCTGCTCCAACAGCAGCACGCCTCCCGCGAACATGGTGGTAAAGACCACGCCCATAGCCGCACCCGGTTCGATCTGGCCCAGCCTCCTGATCGCCTCGATCAGAACAACGGCCACGATCGCCGCTCCCGCCGCGCCCAGCATCATGGGCCAGGTTGAGATCGCTCCGGTCAGCAGAAAGGCTACAACGATGCCGGGTAGAACCACATGGCTGATCGCATCCCCGATCAGCGCCTGTTTGCGCAGCACGAGGAAGTTGCCGGGCAAGGCGCAGGCAATCGCTGCAAAGGTGCCAATCAACAGTGGCGTCAGCGACAGTGGTACGAATTCCTCACCGCTCATGCCGGAACCCCCTGTGGTCCGCCGATGCGATTGTCTATTTCCGCGATCTGATCCTTGGTCAGTACGGTTTCGATGTCACGCAGGCCATCGTATAGCGCGGCAGTCGCTTCGTGCGCCTGATCTGCGCGAACGACCTCCCACCGCTTTTCATCGCGCAACGCTTTGGCAGCGCGAGCTTTGCCAGCCTCGGTCGCCACGCCATCAGCACGAACAAGATCAGCGCGTCGCAACAGGCGCAGGGTTAAAGGTTCGTAGATTTTCTGGCCTTGCGCCAAAGCCAACAGCCCTTGTCGGATATGCACCCGACGTTGGAACCTCAGATGGCGCAGAACGGCGGCCAGAACGCCTCGAACCGGGGCGAGGAACAGGGACAGGACAAAAAAGGCGAAGCTGACCAGGACTATGATTGGCCCAGTCGGCAGATTCGGCGCAGTGGCCGACAGGGCAGCGCCGATAAAGCCTGCCAAACCACCCGCGAGACCGGCCAGCAAGACAACGCGATCCGACCGCTCGGACCAGAACCGCGCAGTGACCGGAGGGATGATCAGCAAAGCCACGATCAGGATCAGGCCAACGATCTTCAGCCCAACCACAGTGACCGCCATCACCAACCCCATCATCGCTAGGTCAATGCGATGCACGGGCAAGCCACGGGCGGCGGCATATTCGGGGTCAAACGCCACCAAAGTCATAGGGCGACGCAGGATCATCACCAGCACCAGGGTCGCCGCGCCTCCGATTGCGATGATCAAGGCATCCGCCCACAGCATCCCGGCCGTTGAGCCCAGCAGGAACCCCTCCAACCCCGCTTGCCGACCAACGCCCATGGTTTGAATGACGGTCAGCAGGACGATGCCAAAACCGAAGAACACCGATAGAACCGCGCCGATTGCCGCATCCTCGGCCAGTCGCGTGTGGCGAGTCAGCCAGTTCAGGCAGAGAAGACCAACCCAAGCCGAGACCGCCGATCCCGCCAGCAGACCCAGCAGGTTGCGCCCGTCACCACCAAGGGCGACCAACAGCATGAAGGCCAGACAGACCCCTGGCAAAGTCGCATGGCTGATCGCGTCACTAACCAGCGCACGTTTGCGCAAAAACAGAAAGGTGCCGGTCACTCCGGCCGAGACTCCCAGCAAACTCGCACCAATAGCGACCAGCGTGGCGTTGTAGCCAAGCTGCAGGCTGAGCGCATCCCAGAGCATTCCCTACCCCAGCGCGCGCGAAATCTGGTCGATTTGCGCGGTGGCCAAGCGGCCTCCGTATGCGGACTGAAGGGTTTCAGCGGTAAAGGCCAGCGCCACCGAGCCTTCGGCGATCTTGCGCGTGTTGATCAGGAAGACATGATCAAAGTAGTCCGTGACCGTGGCCAGATCGTGATGGACGACTACCACGGTCTTGCCCGCCTCCTTCAGCGATTTCAGCACTGCGATGATGGCTTTTTCGGTGGCCGCATCGACACCGGCGAAGGGCTCATCCAACAGGTAAAGATCGGCGTCCTGCGCCAAGGCACGGGCTAGGAACACCCGCTGTTGCTGGCCGCCGGACAGCTGGCCGATCTGACGATCTGCAAAATCGCGCATGCCAACGCGGTTCAGGCAATCCATTGCAGCCGCTTTGTGCCGCGCGCGGACACGGCCCAACAGGCCCAGTTGACGCGACAGGCCCATGAGAACCACGTCAATAACGCGGGTCGGGAAATCCCAGTCAACACTGGCGCGCTGCGGGACATAGGCGATCCGGGCACGTTGTTCCTCGAGCAGTTGACCAAATACAGTCACCTGCCCGGACAAGGGCGTCACGATCCCAAGCGCCGCTTTCAGGAGTGTTGATTTCCCTGCCCCGTTCGGGCCGATAATCGCCGTCATCGCCCCCGGCTGAACTGTCATATCCACCGAGAATACAGCAGGCTTCTGACCGTATGAGACTGTCAGACCACGCACCGCCAGCGGGCTGGCCTCAATCCCTTGGTCTTCGACGGAAACACCCTGAACCGCTGCAAGCTCTAGCATCACTCAAAACCCCGCAGACAGTTTGCCGTTCAGACCCTGATCGGGGACATCCGCCCCCAAGGCCCCTGCGATCACGGTGATATTGTGATCCAGCATGCCGACATAGGTGCCCTCATAGGTACCTGGCTCGCCCATGGCATCGGAATACAGCTCACCCCCGACCGAGACTTTGTGCCCCTTGGCCGCCGCGCCTTCGATCAGCGCGCGCATAGACCGATCCGACACCGAGCTTTCTACGAACACGGCCGTCAACTGGCGGTCGACCAAAGTGTCGACCAATTCTCCGATCCGGTTCAGACCGGCCTCGGACTGGGTCGAGATGCCCTGAACGCCCATCACCTCATAGCCATAGGCCGCACCGAAATAGCCGAAGGCGTCGTGGGCGGTTAGCAGTACGCGGCTGTCCTCGGGCACTGCGGTCAGGGCCTGTTCAGCATAGGCTGTCAGGGCGTCCAGCTCGGCCAGATGCGCCTGTGCGTTCGCGGCAAAAATCTCGGCAGCTTCGGGGCGGGCCTCGGTTAGCGTCTCTTGGACCTTGGTGACCACATCGGCCCAAAGGGCCGGGCTCATCCAGATATGTGGGTCATATTTGTCGGCATAGTCATCATGCGCACGTAGCTTCGATTTATCGACGCTTTCGGCCACGGCAACCACGGTCTGCTTGCGGCCGAGGTCTTCAAAGAAATCTTCCATCTGCGCCTCAAGGTAGAGACCGTGCCACAGCACCAGATCCGCGCGGGTCATGGCGACGATATCGCTGCGGGTCTGGCGATAGGCATGCGGATCAACGCCGGGACCCATGAGGCCCTTTACCTCAACCTGATCGCCGCCGACCTGTCGCACGGCGTCGGCAATCATGCCGGTCGTAGCCACGACTTTCAGCGGCGCCTGCGACCATGCAGCAAGCGGCATAGCGGCGGCGATTGCGAGAGCAGCAAGAAAATTGCGACGAATCATAGTTGATCTCCGGAGTTCGGACCCTGTTGCGGTGAAATATGAGAACGACTCGCAACTAAGTCAATGCTATTGCGAATTAGTCGCAACAAAATCCCGCTTTATTTGTCCAAATGGTCAAAAAACTGCCATGAGACCGCTCTGCTGCCTTCCATTTAAGGCCAAGCCGTGCGATTTTGGCGCAAACCTCCCAAAGGATGTGAGAATGGAACCGCAGCGCTCAGACAGCCCCGTGCGCACCGCGCATCTGCCGCAAGTAACCGAACCCAGAAACCCCGGAATGGATCTTGATCTAGATTGGGTTCGGGCCGTGCAGGCCAATACCTCGGCGATCGAACGCCGGGCGGCAACCCTGCCCGGTAGGCGGTCGGTGAAGAAGGACTATCAGGCCGCGTGGCTGCTGAAGGCGGTCACGATGATCGACCTAACCACCCTGTCAGGTGACGACACGGTGGGACGCGTGCGCCGTTTGTGTGCCAAGGCGCGCCAACCGGTTGCGCCAGCAACTTTACAAGCGCTGGATATGCCCGCAATCACCACAGGGGCCGTCTGCGTCTATCACGACATGATCGAGACTGCCGTTGCCGCTTTGAAAGGCACTGGGATACCCGTGGCTGCCGTCTCCACCGGGTTTCCGGCAGGCCTGTCGCCATTCCACCTGCGCGTGGCCGAGATCGAAGAGAGCGTGAAAGCCGGAGCGGAAGAGATCGACATTGTCATCTCGCGCCGGCACGTGCTGTCGGGGAACTGGCAGGCTTTGTATGATGAGATGAAAGCCTTCCGCGCCGCCTGCGGCGATGCCCATGTCAAAGCCATTCTGGCGACCGGAGAGCTGGGCAGCCTGCGCAACGTCGCGCGCGCCTCGCTGGTGTGCATGATGGCGGGGGCAGACTTCATCAAAACCTCGACCGGTAAGGAAAGCGTCAACGCCACCCTGCCCGTCTCGCTGGTGATGATCCGCGCGATCCGCGACTACTATGACCGCACCGGGTATCGTGTGGGGTACAAGCCTGCGGGTGGTATCTCCAAGGCCAAGGATGCCTTGGTGTACCTGTCGCTGATCAAGGATGAACTGGGCGACCGCTGGCTGGAACCCGACCTGTTCCGCTTTGGCGCATCGTCGCTGCTGGGCGATATCGAACGGCAGTTGGAACATTATGTGACGGGCGCGTATTCCGCCGGTTATCGTCATTCACTCGGCTGAGCCTGCGGCACGCACGGGACAATGAGTATTTGGGAAAAGATGAAGTCATGACAGTCAAAGAAATCTTCGGCACCATGGATTACGGCCCCGCCCCAGAAAGCGCGGCCGAGGCGCTGGCCTGGCTGGTCGATCAGGGCGACAAGTTCGGTCACTATATCGACGGGAGTTTCACCAAACCGGGCAAAGGGTTCGAAAGTCGCAACCCCGCGAGCGGAGAGGTTCTGGCCAAGCTGACCCAAGCCAAGCAGGCGGATGTGGACGCCGCCGTCGCCGCTGCCCGCAAGGCACAGCCCAAGTGGGAGAAACTGGGTGGCGCAGGCCGGGCGCGGTATCTCTATGCCATTGCGCGACTTTTGCAGAAACACGCGCGCTTGTTCGCCGTGCTGGAGAGCATGGATAACGGCAAGCCGATCCGTGAATCGCGTGACATCGACATCCCTCTGGCGCAACGCCACTTCTACTATCACGCCGGTATGGCGCAATTGATGGAGAGCGAGCTGCCCGAAGCTGAGGCCTTGGGTGTGTGCGGGCAGATTATCCCGTGGAACTTCCCGCTGCTGATGCTGGCCTGGAAAATCGCGCCCGCGCTGGCGATGGGGAATACGGTGGTTCTGAAACCGGCCGAATATACCTCGCTGACTGCGCTGCTGTTCGCTGATATCTGCTCACAGGCCGGGCTACCCAAGGGCGTCGTCAATATCGTGACCGGTGACGGTGCGGTGGGCGAGATGATCGTAAACGCGGACGTGGACAAGATCGCGTTTACCGGCTCGACCGTTGTGGGGCGGCGTATCCGCGAGGCAACGGCTGGTTCGCGTAAGGAACTGACTTTGGAGCTGGGCGGCAAGTCCGCCTATATCGTGTTCGACGACGCCGATATTGATTCCGCTATCGAAGGTCTGGTCGATGCGATCTGGTTCAATCAGGGTCAGGTCTGCTGTGCGGGCTCCCGCCTGCTGGTGCAGGAGGGCATTGCCGACCGCTTTCACGACAAGCTGCGCGCCCGGATGGACGGCTTGCGCATCGGTGATCCGCTGGACAAGTGTATCGACGTCGGCGCGGTTGTAGACCCGGTTCAGCTGCAGACGATCAAATCCATGGTCGATAGCAACACCGCAGGCCATGTCCACCACGCAGCCTGTGAGTTGCCGGAAAACGGCTGCTACTATCCGCCGACACTGATCTCGGGACTCGAGACCTCGGACCCTCTGATGCAGGAGGAGATCTTTGGCCCGGTTCTGGTCTCCTCGACTTTCCGCACCCCGGCTGAGGCGGTCGAACTGGCGAACAACACCCGCTACGGGCTGGCCGCGACGGTCTGGACCGAGAATGTGAACCTCGCGCTGGATATCGCGCCCAAGCTGGTTGCTGGTGTGGTCTGGGTGAATGCCACCAACCTGTTCGACGCCGCCGCCGGGTTCGGCGGTGTGCGCGAAAGCGGTTTTGGACGGGAAGGTGGCTGGGAGGGGCTGACGGCCTATACCAAGCCCAAAGGCAAGGCCAAGCCGTTGACCAAGGTCGAGGCGACCGTCGGCGAAGGGGCTCCGGTCGATCCTATCGACCGAACCGCCAAGATGTATGTTGGCGGCAAGCAGGCACGGCCCGATGGCGGCTATTCGAAACCTGTCTGGGGCAAGTCGGGCCTGCTGGGCCATGTAGGTCTGGCGAACCGCAAGGACGTCCGCAACGCGGTAGAAGCCGCAGCAGGCGCGAAAGGCTGGTCCAAGACAACCGGTCATCTGCGGGCACAAATTCTGTACTATATCGGCGAAAACCTCTCGGCCCGCGCGGGTGAGTTCGCCGCCCGGATCGACGCCATGACCGGCAAAAAGGACGGCACGAAAGAGGTCGAAGCTTCGATCCAGCGCCTGTTCACCGCAGCCGCCTGGGCCGACAAATATGACGGTCAGGTGCATGGCGTTCCGATCCGGGGCGTGGCAATCGCCATGAAGGAACCCGTCGGCGTGATCGGCGCGCTCTGCGCGGATGAGGCGCCGCTGCTGGGTCTGGTCTCGGCGATGGCCCCTGCGATTGCGATGGGGAACCGGGTGGTGTTGGCGGCTTCGGAGCCGTATCCGCTGGCCGCCACCGATTTCTATCAGATCCTCGAAACCTCGGACGTGCCCGCAGGTGTGGTCAATATCCTGACCGGCAGCCATGCGGAATTGGCGAAACCACTGGCCTCACACCTGAACGTGGATGCGGTCTGGTCGTTCTCTTCGACGGATCTGTCAAAAGAGATCGAGGTCGTCTCAGCCGGGAACCTGAAACGGACCTGGGTCAATAACGCGACGGCATTTGACTGGAGCATGGACCATTCGCGCCGCTTCCTGCAGGCTGCGACCGAAGTGAAAAACATCTGGGTGCCCTACGGCGAGTAGGGCTCCCGCATCACGGGAGGCCCACATGGACTTTGCAAAAAAAACCGTCATCGTCATAGGCGGCACCAGCGGTATCAACCGGGGCATTGCCGAGGCCTTTGCGGCCTCGGGTGCCAAACTTGCCGTTGCCAGCCGTTCACAAGAAAAAGTGGATGACACGGTCGCGGCGCTGAAAGCGGCAGGCGCGGCAGAGGCCATGGGTGCGGCGTTTGACGTGCGCGATCCGGACGCCGTGGCGGCGGGGTTGAAACAGTTCCATGACGCGTTTGGCGATTTCGACGTGCTGGTGTCAGGTGCGGCGGGGAATTTCCCAGCGCTGATGTCCGAGATGTCGGTCAATGCGTTCAAGACCGTAGTCGACATCGATCTGATGGGCACCGTTCATGTTTTGAAAGGGGCCTACCCTTACCTCAAACGGCCCGGTGGCAGCATCATCAACATCTCGGCCCCGCAATCCTATCTTCCGTACGAAGGGCAGGCTCATGTCTGCGCGGCCAAGGCGGGTGTTGATCAGATCACCCGAACCCTGTCCATGGAATGGGGCGCAGAAGGCATCCGTGTGAACTCGGTCGTGCCTGGTTTCATCGAGGGCACCGAAGGGGCCAAACGCCTTGCGCCAACCCCCGATGCGGGCGAAGCGCTGCGCAAGGACGTTCCATTGGGTCGTTGGGGCCAACCGCAGGACGTGGCCAACGCTTGCCTTTTCCTCAGCTCTGATATGGCCAGCTATATCAGCGGCACGGTCATGGCGGTTGATGGAGCCTTGTATCAGCGCGGCTCGGGCAAGTTTGGGCAGATGATGGGCCAGATGCTGCGGGCGGCGAAAAAGGGCTAAAGCTTGAAGGCTGAATGTTCAGGCGTAGGACTTTGTTTCGGCTATAGCTCGTTCAAGAGCTTCTGAAATAGATCCCTGCGGCAACCAGCAGCGAGGTCAGGACGCCGGCCACCACGTAAAGAGCAAAGGCGCTGAGCAGGGATTGGCCAAGAATCAGAGCAGCAGTAAAGGTCAGCAACCCTGCAACTGTTCCCAATCCCATAATCGCAACTACCATAGCGTCACTATCCATCCCAAGCTGTGACAAGACATGAGGACCAAAGGAATCTCATCTCATGTCCCGACTAACACAGAATCCTCGACATTTCTGGCGAAAGTATGGCCGAGACGCGTTAACGGCTAGTTAAGGCGGAGAGTCGCCGATCCGGTAAGCGGCGCATCGCTCGTTATCAATAGGTATCCTGCCCTCAGCGTGGGGGACGGTGTCAGCCGTCCACCCCTTCGGGTTTTCCGACAATGGTAAAGTGCAGGCCCTCTGGGTCCAGCAGTTCAGACGCGACGCGATTGATCTCATCCAGCGTCACCGCATTCACCTTGTCGTTGCGAGTCGCGATATAGTCGATCGGCAGACCCTGCATCTGCATCCCGACCATGATCCCGGCAATACGGCCGTTGCCATCAAACCGCAAAGGATAGGCACCTGTCAGATAGGTCTTGGCGTCGTCCAACTCCTTCTGGGTTACACCCTCGGACGCTGCTCGGGCCCATTCGTCGCGGATCACCTCGACGGCTTCGGCGATGCGATCGTTGGAGGACGACACCGAACCCAGATAGACCGAGGCAAGGTCCTTGGGCGCAAGATAGGAATAGACGCCGTAGGTCAGGCCGCGCTTTTCGCGCACCTCTTGCATCAGGCGGCTTTCGAAACCGCCGCCGCCAAGGATGTGATTCAGCACAAAGGCCGCGAAGAAATCGGGATCATCACGGTCGATCCCTTTCTGCGAGAACAGCGCCACGGATTGCGGCGTGTCGAATTCGACCACGCTTACGCCACCCTCGATCTGAACCTCGGCTTTTTCCGGGATCGGTTTGCCTGTCTCTGGCAGGTCCAGCAGCAAGGTATCCAGCAGCGCGCCGAGCTCTTCGGCGGTGATATCGCCGACAGCGCCCACATAGAGGCGATCCTTGGCAAATACGCTGTCATAGGCGGTGACTACATCGTCGCGTGTCAGCGCCGCCACGGTTTCAAGTGTGCCTTTGCCCTCAGACCCGTAGGGATGATCGCCATAAGCCATAGCGGCAAAGCTGCGACCGGCTATATCGTTAGGATCGGTCTGGTCCGAGCGCAGGCCGGACAGGATCTGCGCCTTCACACGTTCCACCGCGTCTTCATCAAAGCGCGGCTCAAGCAAGGTTGTGCGCAGCAGATCAATCACCTCGTCCCGGTTTTCGGTCAGGAAACGGGCCGAGATCGAAACTGAGTCGTCCCCGGCATTATAGGTGAATGAGGCGGCCAGCGACTCCAGCTCGCGCGCATAGGTGCGGGCATCCATATCACCCGCGCCCTCTTCAATAAGGCCGCTCATCAGGTAAACCGCGCCACGCTTGTCCGGGTCATCCAGCGAGGTGCCGCCGCGAAAGCGCAACTCCAAAGCCGCGAAGGGGATCGAGTGATCCTCAACCAGCCATGCTGTGATGCCACCGGGCGAGGTGACCTCCTCAATCTCAATCTCGGCCCATGCGGGAAGCGCGATGACAAAGGCGATCAGGGTTGCGAAGATGCGTTTCATTGGGTCACCTCATCATCCTTCATCAGCCAGCCGGTAACCGAGCTTTCCAGTTGCAGAACCTCACGGGCGACGGCGATGATTTCATCTCCGGTCACGGCCTGCAAAACGTCGGGCCAGGCCTGTACATCCTCAACCGTCAATCCGCTGGTCAGGGCACGGCCGTAGCGGTTACCAATGCCGTCCACATTGTCACGGGCGTAGGTCTGCGAGGCGCGCAGCTGCATCTTGATCCGATCAAGATCTTCTTCGTTCACGCCCTCGGCGATGAACTCAGCCACGACCCGATCCATGGCATCCTCGGCCTCTTGCAGCGAGACGCCTTCGGCCGGAACCACCAGCAAGTCAAAGGTGGTGTCATCCAGCGAGACCCCCCGGTAGAACGCGCCTGCATAGGTAACGACCTGATCTTCGAATTGCAGTTTCTCGTTCAGATAAGAGGTCGTGCCGCCCCCAAGAAGCTCGGCCAACAGAAATAGGGCTGCCGCTTTCTCCTGTGCGCCCGGATCGCGTTCCGGGGCCAGATAGCTGCGCTGCACATAGGGTTGCGACACACGCGGGTCTTTGTAGGTCAGGCGACGTTCCGCGGTTTGCGGAGGCTCCTGCGAGCGCACGCGTTCCGGCAGGTCCGGATTGGCCGGGATCACGCCGTAATACTGATCCGCAAGGCTGCGCACCTCGTCCGGGTCGACGTCTCCGGTCACGACAAGGATGGCGTTATTGGGGGCATAGTGGGTCTGGTAGAAGGAGAGCGCGTCCTCCATGTCCAGCGTCTCCATCTCATGCCGCCAGCCGATAATCGGGACGCCGTAGCGGTGGTTGAGGTACTGTGCCGCGTTCATCTGCTCGCCAAAAAGCGCGCGCGGGTTGTTGTCAGTGCGCTGGTTTCGCTCTTCCAGAATCACGTCGCGTTCGGTGGCAATATCGTCTTCGGACAGGCGAATATTGCGCATCCGGTCCGATTCCATCTGCATCATCAGTTCCAGCCGGTCGGCTGCGACGCGCTGGAAATAGGCCGTGTAGTCATAAGAGGTAAAAGCGTTGTCATTACCCCCATTGGCCGCAACCGTGGCCGAGAATTCGCCCGGTGCCAGAGTATCGGTGCCCTTGAACAGCAGATGTTCGAGGAAATGCGCCACGCCGGACGACCCGATCGGCTCGTCTGCCGATCCGGCGCGATACCAAACCATGTGCTGCACGACCGGCGCGCGGTGATCCTCAACCACGACGACATCCATGCCGTTGTCCAAAGTGAAGGTTGTGACCGCCTCTTTCCCGTCCTCGGCCAGGACCGGGGTGGCTGCCATCAGGGCGGCAGATAGTGCCAAAGCCCGAACCATGGGGCATCCTCCGTTTCGTTTCTAGACTTCAAACTACGGTGGAGCCCGGCGGGATCAAGGGAGATGACAGAAAGTTAAAGAATTATTCATTCGGAGGTGAAGACGGAGTCTCTATCCCAATGCGACGGGCTGCATCGGTCTCGACAAAGGGATCGATCGACTGACGTTCGTAAACCTGCTGGTAGCGATCGACCGGGAACAGGCGCAGACCGGTCCAACGACCACGGCGCTTGCGGAAGGCTTCGTCGTCAGCCTCGACCACGGCGCGCGCGTTTGCCGGCACGCCATATCGGCTTGAGGCTGTTACAAGCGCGGCATCCGACGATGGGATCGCCGCATTCGGGTTCAGCGCCGACGCGTTGCCCCCAAGGGCCACCACAGCGTCTGCGTTCGGGTTCGGATCCGTCAGGTTGCCACCGCCCGGTGTGGGGGCCGGCAGAAACGCATAGTCCTTCGGCTGGGTCAGGGGTTTGACCGGCAGCACGGAGAACTCATCCGGGCCTTCCCCGGGAGGGTCAAGATCGCGCAGGCCGGGGTTGTTGCAGCCTGCAACGGCTGCACCAAGGATCATGGCAAGTAGGGCGCGCGACAACCGCATCAGAGTCTCCAACCTGTTTCAGGTGCTTTTAACGCATCTCTTCCGGCGCGTCACGAGGCCTTTTTATTGTCGAACAACACAAGTCCGATGGCACCGGCAAAGATGAACACATCGGCCAGATTGAATACGAAGGGATTGTTGATGCCACAACAGGACATGTTTAGGAAATCCAGAACATAGCCATACAGCACCCGATCAACCACATTCCCCAGCGCCCCGCCGATCAGCAGCCCGCCACTCAACAGCATCACCTTGGTTGGGGCCGACCGCCACAGCCAGATCGCAACCGCGATGCAGACGGCAACCGAGATACCAATCAGAACCCACCGCGCAGCGTCCGAGTTCCCTTGAAACAGGCCAAAATTGATCCCGCGATTCTCGCCGTACTTGAAAACAAGCAGCGGCGGCAGAACGTCGATATTACCCTCAGCCACGCGCATCACGTGAACGACCAGATACTTGCTGATCTGGTCGATCAGAAATGCCGTGAGTGCGGCCCAGAGCAGAAGACGGCTGCGCATCAGTGGCGGAAGTGGCGCATGCCGGTGAAGACCATGGCCAAACCGGCCTCATCCGCCGCCGCAATCACTTCGTCATCGCGCATTGAGCCACCGGGTTGAATCACGCAAGTGGCGCCGGCCTCTGCGGCCTCCATCAAACCGTCAGGGAAAGGGAAGAACGCATCCGAGGCTACGGCTGAGCTGATAGTCAGCGGCTGTGGCAGTCCCAGCACGTCAGCCATACGCTCGGCTTTCTTGGCCGCAATCAGCGCCGAGTCGACGCGGCTCATCTGGCCTGCGCCAACCCCGACGGTCGCCCCGTCCTTGACGTAGACGATAGCGTTGGATTTGACGTGCTTGGCGACTTTCCACGCAAACAGAAGGTCTCGCATCTGTTCGTCGGTCGGAGCTTTCTTGGTGACCACTCTCAGGTCATCCATGCCGACAAACCCGTTATCCTTGTCTTGGACCAGAAGGCCACCGGCCACCTGACGCACGGTTTTCCCACCGGCGGTCACGTCCGGCAGACCCTCAGTCGTCAACAGGCGCAGGTTCTTCTTGGCGGCAAAGATCTCCTTGGCCTCATCCGAGGCACCGGGGGCAATGACGACCTCGGTGAAGATACCGGTGATCTCATGCGCCGTTTCCGCGTCCAGTGGCTGGTTCAACGCAACAATCCCACCAAAGGCCGAGGTCCGATCGCAATCGAACGCCGCTTTATACGCGTCCAGCAAGGTTGCGCCGGTGGCGACACCGCAGGGGTTGGCATGTTTGATGATCGCGCAGGCGGCAGTGTCGGCAGGGTTGAACTCGGCAACCAGTTCGAACGCGGCGTCGGTGTCGTTGATGTTATTGTAGCTGAGTTCCTTGCCCTGATGCTGCAGGGCGGTCGCCACACCGGGACGGTCCGTACCGTCGGTATAGAACGCCGCTTGCTGGTGGCTGTTCTCGCCATAACGCAGGGTCTGTTTCAGCTCACCGGCAAAGGCACGGCGCTTGGGGGCCTCCAGCTGCAGGGCATCAGCCATCCAGTTCGAAACAGCTGTGTCATAGGCCGCTGTGCGGGCATAGGCCTTTTGCGCCAGCCATTGGCGGAACCCATATGACGTCTTGCCATAGTTCTCTTCCAACTGGTCCAGCAGCGATGAATAGTCTTCGACATCCACAACCACGTTCACAAAAGCGTGGTTCTTGGACGCCGCGCGGATCATCGCAGGACCGCCGATATCAATATTCTCGATGCAGGTGTCATAGTCGGCCCCTTTGGCCACGGCAGCCTCGAACGGGTAGAGGTTCACGACCAGCAGGTCGATCGCGCCGATGCCATGTTCATCCATGGCGGCGACATGGCTGTCATTGTCGCGCAGAGCTAGAAGGCCACCATGCACCATCGGGTGCAAGGTCTTGACCCGACCATCCATCATCTCGGGGAAGCCGGTGATCTCGCTCACGTCCCGAACCTCAAGCCCTGCATCGCGCAGCGCCTTGGCGGTTCCACCAGTGGACAGCAACTCAACCCCGCGCTCGGCCAGCGCCTTTCCCAGTTCGATCAGACCTGTCTTGTCGGAAACGGAAAGCAACGCGCGGCGCACGGGGTGAAAGTCGGTCATGGGTCCAAAGGTCCTTTTGGCGTCAGTCGAATTCGGGTTCGTCCCGGTGCATGTCGCGCACGGCATAGGCTGTATCCTGCGCCTTGCTCAACGTCCACTGGATGCGCGTCGCATACTCCATTGCGCGGCCAGATAGAACGATCTGTTTTGTCGCGCGCGGCTTTAAACGCCCTTTTTCAAGGTAAACGCTTGGCTCGACGGACAATTTTCCCACGCCATCATGGCGGAAAACCCAGATCTCACCACTTTTGAGGGCCATCGACACCGCCGAACCGCCCAAATCCACGGCCGCATCCACATCCGGGTGCAGATGAAACCTGATATCAAACCCGACACCTGAAAGACCCGAGGCATCCATCGCCTTCTCAAACTGCCGCTTGGATTTGTCGCTTGTTGTCAGCAGGATATCCTCGCCCGTCAGCTCACGCCCGTCAAAGCGCAGCTCGAACGTGCGCGCGTGGGTCAGGCCGAAAACCTTGGTATAGCCATCGTTGCCAACCATGAAGCGGATGCCCTCGAACGCGTCCTCGAAATCCACGGGGACGTCTTGCGGCGCATCCACCAGCGCCTGCCGCTCGCTACCCGTCACAGGTTTGGAGAGACGCGCGCTGGAATATCCATCCAGACAGAGCGTGGAATGAGACGGCGTGGCCCGTCCCGCCCGGCGCCAATCCAGTCCAAAACTGGCGCCAGAGCCGCAATTCACGATAAGCGGACGCCGGCCCGAGGTCAGCTCGAACGCCGTGGTTGAGGCATGCGCGTTCAACGAGGCCGCGCCAGCGGGCGGAGGGCTGGCATCCACAATCACTGTCGTGCGGGCGGCAGAGAGCCGGGCAAAACCCATGGGCAATTCCGTTGCCGCCTTGTGCTTGACCCCGCTTTGGGCCAACGCCTGTTCCAACCGGCCTTCAACCCCGCGCCCGCCGCCATGGAACCGGGCCAGAGCGCCATCCGCATGGCGCAAACTGCGCAGGGTGGGCGCAATCCGCTTGATCGCCGCGGCCTGCGCCACCGGTGTGCCACGCCCAAGATCGCTGAGGGCGGCGGAAGTCCAGCCGAGTAGCGTAAACACCTCAAGCAGTTCTTCGGGGTTGCGCGTCGGGATGCCGCCCTGTTTGTCGACCTGCCGTTCGCATTCGCGCGCCAAGGCACGCAGGGCGGGATCGGCCATCCCCTCCAGCCCTTGAAGGGCCAGTCCGGCCTGGACCAGACCGGCCAGTGCCTCGAACCTCGGCAAACCCGGCGTTGCGGCATGGGCACGTTTCGACAGAAACCATGTTTGTTGCGCGAGAGACCGGAAAAACAGCTTGGTCTGCGCCTCGTCAGCGCCGCGCAGCAAGAACGACGCGTGGTTGATCCAGCGCATGACACGCCGTCCGGTCAGATCGGGCACCCATCCCGGCCCCTGCCCGCGCCCATGCGCCTCGATCCATCCCCAGACCCAGCGCTGCGCCTTGTCCCGCGCCCGCATATCGCCGACAGCCGCCAGATCATCCAGCCAGGCAAAGCCGTGCCTCTCATCGTCAAAGCCCAGACTGGGGGCTGTGACCTCCCACAGGCCGGTATCCTGCGCCTCGACGAGATATCCGGAGAACAGCAGATTGCCCGCCACCAACTGACGACCACGGGCAAAAGACCCAACGGTGCGCGGCTCAGGCTGCGTGACAAACCCCGTGACCGCCTTTTGCCGTTGGCTCAGGCGCGCATAGAGACGGTTCTGGAACCGCATCCACCGGCTGGTCATGGTGTCCGTATCTGACATGACGATCGTTACTCTGCCTCTTGCGCTCTGCTGGCGCTTGAGACCCAACGATAGACCGCGCCGATCGTCAAGTCATCGAAAAGCATGCGCTCAGGCGGATTTGTTCAGGCAGGCGATGTAGAATCCATCCATCCCGCCGCGATCCGGCCAATAATCGGGGCGCAGACGCAGGCCGCCTTCCTCGGTGATCCAGTCCGGTTCAACCCCGTCAATGTTCAGCGCGTCGCGATCCACGGACATGTCCGGGTACATGTCCAGCGCCTCTTCGACCTGGACCTCGCCTTCGTCAGGCAGCAAAGAGCAGGTGCAATAGACCAACCGCCCGCCCGGCTTGAGCAGGCTCCAGGCATGGGCCAGCATCTGCGTCTGCAACTCGATCAAACCGCCGAATTCCGAGCCATCCTTGGCAAAGGGCAGATCGGGGTGGCGGCGGATCGTACCGGTTGCAGAACAGGGCGCATCCAGCAGGATCGCATCATACTGGCCCTGATGGTCCAGTGCGTCACCCGCGATGACAGTTGCCTCCAACCCGGTGCGCATGAGGTTTTCCCGCACCCGCTCCAACCGCTGCTCCGAGATATCCAGCGCCGTCACCTCGGCACCAGCAGCTGCCAGTTGCAGCGTCTTGCCCCCCGGTGCTGCGCAAAGGTCGAGGATTCTCTCACCGGCCTGCGGGGCCAGCACGCGCACCGGCATCGCCGCCGCCGCATCCTGCACCCACCAATCGCCCGATTTGTAGCCCGGCAAACCCGAAACCTGCCCCGCATCTTGCACGCGCATTGACCCGGTCGGCAGGGCCTGACCCGGCGCATCCGCCCCCGGCTTGACCGTCAGATCCAGTGGGGCAGCCGCGAAATGCGCCTGCTCCATACCAGCAACGGCCTCCGCCCCCCACGCCATGACCAGCGGATCACGCAGCCAGTCCGGCAGACGCGGCACGCGCATCTTGGGCCAAGCGTCTGGCCCTTCGGCGGCCACCTTGCGCAGCACTGCATTCACCAATCCCTTGAGACGCCCATGCTTGCGCGAACGGCCAACAATCTCGACCATGGAATTCACCACGCCATGCGCAGCCTCGCCGTGACAAAGTTCGACCGCGCCCAGACGCAACGCGTTGTGGACGGTCAGCGCGGGGGTACGGTTGAGGTGATTGTCGAGCAGCCGGTCCGCGCGCTCAAGCCCGCGCAGGGTTTCCAGCGTCAGGCGTTGCGCCCGCGCCCGGTCTTCCGGGGCTAACCGGTCCAGCGCGCCTGCGGCCAGACACTCGGACAAAAGCCGCCCTTCGCCCAAAATCTGATCCAGCAGATAGATCGCGCTGCGTCGCGCCGCTGTTGCATTGTCGGACATGGAACCGCCTTTTGATGTGCTTGTGGTCCGCATTGCCTTTGGCGGACGGTGGCGTATATCAAGACCGTGACCGGAAAGGAACCCGATGTCATGAGTGACGATACCAAAGATCTGCCGCCCGCAGCCCAGCGCGCGCTGGCCGAGGCCGCCGAGCGTCGCCGCAAGGCCGAAGCTGAGGCAAAAGACATGCCGAAAGAGCTTGGCGGACGTGATGGCCCGGACCCGGCGCGTTATGGCGATTGGGAGAAAAAGGGCATCGCCATCGACTTCTGATGGTTCATCCCCGCAGCGCTTGCAGGAAATCATCCAACAACGCGCGCTGCTTTTTCGATTTGGCACGATCCTCGGGCCATGTCAGCCAATAGCCATCCTTGGTCTTCAGCTCTGGCAGGTCGAGCCTGCGCAAACGCCCCGACTGCAAGCTTTCAGCAGCGAGGGGCACCGAGCCCAGAACAACCCCCAATCCCTGCCGCGCCGCCTTCATCGCATGCCCGACGGAATCAAAGCTGATCCGGCCCTGCGGCAGGTCCTTGATCCCCACACCCTGCGCCCAATCCTGCCAGCTGGGTCGCTCGCCCCGCAGATCAATCACCGGCGCGCCCCACGACACATCCGGCGCAGCCATCGGGGCCAGCACCTCGGGCGCGATCAGCTTGGCCTTGCGCCCCGGCCAAACTCCGCGTCCGTAGCGGATTTGAAGCCATGTCCGCTCTTCCTCCAACGACGTTCTGCGCGTCACCGAATCTGTCATCACCCGCACCTTGGGCCGCATGTTCAGAAAGGCAGGCAAGGCTGGCAGAACCAGTGCGTGGATATGTGAGGAAAGCCCCGCGACCCGCAGCTCTCGGGGGGACTTGCCGAACAGGTCTTCGGTGTTGCGTTCCAACGCCTGCAGGCTGTCCTGCACCAGCGGCAGATAGCTTTCGCCTTCGATGGTCAGCGACACGCCCCGCGCCTCGCGCACAAAAAGAGTGCGCCCGAGCCATGCCTCAAGGTTGCCAATCCGCTGGCTGACCGCGGCCTGTGTCAAACCGAACTCACGCGCAGCGGCCGAGAAACCGCCCAGTCGACCAGCCGCCTCGAACACCCGCAGCCAGTCCAGAGGCGGCAAACCGATCTTTTCCTTAGCCATTAGAAAAACCAACCCTCAGACGAAATAAGCATTAATTGTTATTATGTCACGGGACGCGTATCCCCTCAAGCAAAGCCCGCGCTGAACAGGAGAGACCCCATGCTGCGCTCTGCCACCTTTGACCCTTCGGTTGTGACTGTTGAGTTCACCGACGGACCCTCGGCCCGATTTCATGCCATCTGGTTGCGCGACAACGCGCTTGACCCCGACACCCGCGCACCAGGCAACGGGCAGCGCCTGATCACCATTGGCGACATCCCCGAAAACACCTCAGTCAGCACGGCCGAAGTGATCGACGGCGATCTGAGCGTCACCTTCCAGCCAGAGGATAAAACCGTCACCTTCCCCGCCGAATGGCTGGCCGATCATGTTTACGATCTCAATCAAAGCGCCCCGTTCGGGCGCATCGCCCCCGGCATCACCACATGGGAAAGCGGCATCGCAGCCCCCAGCGGCGACTGGAACGCGGTCCACGCCGACCCCGGCGCCAAACGCAACTGGCTGGCCGCTGTGGCCGAATACGGTTTTGCCAAACTGACCGACGGTCCGACCGAGCCCGAGTCTCTGCTGAAGGTGGCCGACCTGTTTGGCTATGTGCGTGAGACCAACTACGGCCCTTATTTTGAGGTTCGGACCGAGGTGAACCCGACCAACCTCGCCTATACCGGACTGGGGTTGCAGGCCCATACCGACAATCCCTATCGCGATCCGGTGCCGACGCTGCAAATCCTCTACTGTCTTGAAAACTCGGCGGAGGGTGGTGATTCCATCGTCGTCGACGGTTTTCGGGCGGCGGAAAAGCTGCGCGACCAGAACCCCGAGGGCTTTGCGATGTTGGCAGGCTTCCCGGCGCGATTCGAATACAAAGGCTCGGACGGGGTTTGCCTGCGCTCACGCCGTCCGATGATCGAGCTGTCACCCGATGGCGAAATCATCGGCATCCGGTTCAACAATCGCTCCTCCGCGCCCTTTGTGGATGTGCCCTTCGACAAGATGGAGGCCTATTACGCCGCCTACCGCCAGCTGGGGGACATCATCGACGACCCTGCGATGGGCGTGTCGTTCAAGCTTGAACCGGGCGAGAGCTTCATCGTCGACAACACCCGCGTGCTGCACGCGCGACTTGGCTATTCGGGTGCAGGGTCGCGGTGGCTGCAAGGCTGCTACGCCGACAAGGACGGGTTGCTGTCCACTCTGGCCGCTATGGACATGGCACAGCCGGAGGCGGCGGAATGAAACCCGATTTCACGACCCTGAACCGCGACAATATCGTGGCCTTCATCGGCGATATCTTCGACCGCCGCGGCGGCGAGGAATATCTGGGCGAACCCGTGACCATGGCCGAACACATGCTGCAAGGGGCCACCATCGCCGAACAGAACGGCATGCCCGAAGAGATCATCGTGGGTGCCCTGCTGCATGACATCGGCCACTTCACTTCGGAATTCGGAACCTATCACCCGGATGACACCGAAGACCGCCATCACGAAGACGCAGGCGCCGAAGTGCTCGAGCAGTTCTTTCCGTCGGTCATCACCGATTGCTGCCGCTACCATGTGGCGGCCAAACGGTATCTTTGCGCCACAAAGCCCGAGTATTTCAACCGGTTGTCCGCCGCCTCGGTCCACACTCTGGAACTGCAAGGCGGCCCGATGAGTTCCGAGGAAGTGACCGCGTTCGAGGCCAACCCGAACCTTAAAGAGATCATTCAGGTGCGATATCTCGATGAGGCCGGAAAGCGCGCGGATATGGAAACCCCTGACTTTGCACATTTCGCCCCGATGGTGCAGCGTATGGTCGACAAGCATATGGGTACGCCATGAACGCCCCGGAATATATCTTTGAAGCCAGCACCAAACCCTCGCTGCCGTGGCACGAGGTTCCTCTGATCCGCGCCACGGACGCTTCGGTCAAAGGCTATGGCTGTCTGGTCGATGACCCTGAAGGGTTCGAGATCGAGATCACCCGCTGGCCGCAGCAAGGCTGGCGGCCCATCGACGAAGGCACCGGAGACGAAGGCGGCTGGGTCGAAGGCACGTTCCATGGGCAGTGGAAAGGCGATGTCCTCTATGGCCGGAATGAGGCCGTGGGCGGCCACTACGTTCTGGGCTGGTCAACTGATCCTCAGCAGGCACAGGTCGAGCGGCAGAGCGCACCGCGCGATCAAGTCCTTTTGTGGCACATGAACTACCACCCCGATGGCGGACAGATGTTCTGGCCGCTGGACAACAAGCCCTTCATCGTGCCCGCCGCCCTGCCGGGCGATAATCTGACACCGGAAAGGGTGGTGGCCTTTTGGTGCGATGGGTCTCGCGGCCTCTATATCCATCCTGGCATTTGGCATGAGGGGATTTTCCCGGTCGCAGACAACCAGCGCTTTCTCGACCGGCAAGGCGCGGTTCACGCCCGCGTCAGCGCGGATATCGGCAAGGAATTCGGCGTCTATCTCGCCTGCCCGCTGCGCGCGGACAAGGTTAAGGATCTTTGACGATCACTCGAAGACAAGCTCGGTAATCGCCGTGTCCTGATAATGCGTGCCGGGGTAGACATCGGTGATCTCGAACACGACCCAGGATACGGCACCATAGTTGGCCAAAGCGCTGGTCTCTTGCCAGTCTGATGTGTCGTCGATCGTGAAAGATGTCGTCGAACCATTCGAAAAGCTCAACTTCAGCTCGCGCACTCGACTGTTGCGGATGAAGGTCCGTTCCGATTTGGCATAGCCGTTCCGAATTGCCCAGCGGTTGATCCGCGTGGGTGAATCAAATGCCAGAACGAATGCTTCACCGTAGCCATGCCCCGGCGCGCCTTCCACCCAAGCGGTGCGGTTGTCTTGGTCCGTCACATTTCGAGGGCCGTAGTTGTTGCTGCCTTGCGCCTTCAAAACTGAACTGAAACACAAATCCGCCCACTGCCCGGCAACAGAAATACCGGTGCAACTGTTCATAAGCCAACCCGGTGGCGGTGGCACTTCGGGTGCAGGCGGCTCAGCCGTTGGTGTCGCCGTGGATGGTGCCTGCCCATTGCGTCGCAGCCATCCGCGCTCAACCGCTGCAAGGCGCTGATGGCGGGGCGGATGGGTCGCTGAACCTTGTGCAGGCAAAGTCTCCCACAGGGACTGAGCCTGTGTCAGGTTGGCCCCAAGTGCAGCGAGAACGAATCCGGCATATTCATCTGCCTCCAATTCGGTGGGCGGGCGCGACCCTCCTTCGATGATCGTATGTCCCTGAAGATGATGACCGACCTCATGGGCGATCACACCATAAAGCTGCCAATAGGCGTTCGGGTCCGCTTCGTATTGCGACAGCCAGTCCGGGTTGAATGCCAAGTACCGTTGTTCTTTGAAGATTACAGCCGCTGCGTTATCGACCTCGGTGGTTTCAAGCACCTCGAAATTCGGCAACAGGCCAGACACGGCCAGGATACTGTCCACCACACCCCAAACTTGTTGCACCGAAAACGCGCTGGATTCGCTGAAGCGAGGCTTTTGCAACGTGATTTCCTTGCAGCCCTCGACCGTGCAAACCACCTGTTGGCCCTCGGCCAAAACGCTGCCAGCGGCCAGCGAAAGCAGAAACGCCCCTGCAACAGACTTGACCAATGCACTCTTCCCCCTTGCCTTACGAGGCAAGCATGGATCGAGTCCCGGCGTCAGGTAAAGCCCATGTTCAAAAAATCCTATTGGTTGTGTTGGTTTAGAGCCCCAGCACATCCACCATGTCATACTGACCCGGTGCCTTGCCCTGCCCCCAAAGCGCCGCCTTCAGCGCGCCGCGGGCAAATATGGCGCGGTCGGTGGCCAGATGGCGCAAAACGATCCGTTCGCCTGGCGCGGCGAATAGGACGTCATGTTCGCCCACAATGTCTCCGCCGCGAATGGCATGAAAGCCTATGTCTCCGCGTTTACGGGCGCCGGTGATGCCATCGCGGCCCCGGTCGGCCACATCCGACAGCTTGACGCCACGCCCTTCAGCAGCAGCCTCACCCAGCATCAGCGCTGTGCCCGAGGGCGCATCGACCTTGTGGTGGTGATGGCCTTCGATCACCTCGATGTCGAAATCCTCATCCAGCGCAGCGGCGACTTTTTTGGTCAGTTGCACCAGCAGATTGACGCCAAGGCTCATATTCCCCGCCCGTACAATCACGGCATGACGTGCGGCCGGTTCCAGCGCCGCGATCTGTTCTTCGGTCATGCCGGTGGTGCCGATCACATGAACACACCGCGCCTGCGCAGCCAAAGCAGCAAACTCCAGCGTCGCTTCGGGCGCGGTGAAGTCGATCACGGCCTGCGCCTGTGCGAACGCCTCCAGCGGATCGTCCGTCACAGTCACGTCCAGCGCCTGCCCGCCCATCGCGGTGCCCACGTCCTGACCGATCCAATCGTGGCCCGCGCGTTCGACCACACCAACCAGACGCGCCTGATCGCTGTCAGTCACGGTCTTGATCAGCATCTGCCCCATACGGCCCGAAGCCCCTGTGATGACGATCCCCGGAATATGGGTCATTGCGCTGGTCCTTTTCGCTAAGTCGGCTCAAAGCCTCCTACCCGGTTCGCGCCCGCTTGGCAAAGGCTCGGTTAGGGCTTAGATCGTCGGTATGGCAAAGAACAAATTCCACGATGGCCCCGGCCCGTCCCAACGGCAACTGCGTGTCGGCGAACTGATCCGCCGCACCCTGTCCGAAGTTCTGGCGCGCGGAGATGTCCACGACCCCGACCTGAACCGTATGTCGATCACCGTGGGTGAGGTCCGCACCTCGCCCGATCTTAAGATCGCCACCGCCTATGTGCTGCCGCTCGGTGGCAAAGGCCAAGAGGATGTGATCGACCTGCTCGCTCGCAACAAAGGCGAACTACGGCGCATGATCGGCAAAAAGCTGAACCTGAAATTCTCACCCGATTTGCGGTTCCGTCTGGATGACACGTTTGACCGTCTGGACGACACCCGCCGTATGTTCGAACAGGACGCGGTGCGCCGCGATCTGGACGAGTGATCCGGGCATTCGTAACAATAGGCGCGGTTCTCTGGGCCGCGCAGGCCCATGCGGTCACCTGTGAGAAGCTGATCCATGAGGACAAGCGGTATACGGTCTGCGAGGTCGATGCCTCGGAAGACATACGCCTGTTTCTGAACGATGACGAAGGCGATCTGCTTGGGCATTTCTCATCGGTGAACGACACGCTCGCGCCCGAAGGCAAACGGCTGGCCTTTGCGATGAATGCGGGCATGTATCACGACGACCGCTCGCCCGTCGGCCACTATGTGGAAAACGGGCAAGAGAAGATGCGCGTGATCCCGAATGCCGGGCCCGGCAATTTCGGATTACTGCCCAACGGGGTGTTCTGCATTCGTGAAAGCCGAGCCGACGTGTTCGAGACACTCTCCTTCGTCGATCAGGCCCCGCAGTGCCGATTTGCAACCCAATCTGGCCCGATGCTGGTGATCGACGGCGAACTGCACCCCCGGTTCCTGCCTGATTCGACCTCGCGCTACATTCGCAACGGTGTGGGCACCAGTGCCGATGGCACGCGCACGGTCTTTGCGATCTCTGAGGATTACGTGACCTTTCATGAATTCGGCAGGCTGTTCCGAGACGTGCTGGAAACGCCGAATGCGCTGTTCCTCGATGGAAATATCTCGCGCATGTATGAGCGCGCCAGCAACCGGTCGGATATCGGGTTCTCACTGGGGCCAATCGTAGGCGTCGTCGAAGACGCGCCGTGAGTTTGACAGCGGTAAAACGATCCGCTAACCCGCGCGCCTTAGCAAAAGGCAAGGTGCAAGATGGGACGCAAACGCAAAGGCCGCGACATTTCCGGTTGGCTGGTGGTGGACAAGCCTGCGGGCATGACCTCGACCACAGTGGTCAACAAGGTGCGTTGGGCGATGGACGCCAAGAAAGCGGGCCATGCGGGTACTCTGGACCCTGAGGCGACCGGCGTTCTGGCCGTGGCTTTGGGTGAGGCGACCAAAACCGTTCCATACATCACCGATGCGCTGAAAGCCTACACTTTCACCGTGCGTTTGGGTCAGGCGACCAACACGGACGATGCTGAGGGCGAAGTGATTGCGCAAAGCGATGCGCGCCCTTCGGACGCGGATATCAAACTGGCGCTCGCCCCGTTTCTGGGGGATATCATGCAGGTGCCGCCTAAGTTCTCGGCCGTGAAGATCGACGGGCAACGCGCCTATAGGCTGGCCCGCGACGGCGAAGAGGTAGAGCTGTCCGCCCGCCCCCTCTGGGTCGAAGAACTGATCCTCGTTGACCGCCCTGACGAAGACCATGTGGTGCTGGAGATGACCTGTGGCAAAGGCGGATATGTCCGCTCGATCGCGCGGGATCTGGGTGAGGCTTTGGGATGCCACGGCCACGTAAAGGAACTCCGGCGCATCTGGTCCGGCCCTTTTGAGGCCGAAGATGGGTTGTCCATCGAACAGATCGACGAGATGGCCAAGACCACCGCGCTGGACGACTACCTGCACCCGCTGGAAACCGGCCTGTCGGACCTGCCCGAGCTGAAATGCACCCCCGAAGGCGCCACCCGTCTGCGCAACGGCAATCCGGGCATGGTTCTGGCCTCGGACGTGGAATATGGCGATGAGGCCTGGGCCTCGCTCGACGGCAAGGCCGTGGCGGTGGGCATCTACAAATCCGGCGAGCTGCACCCAAGCCGGGTGTTCGTCACCTGAACTCCGTGTTAGGCGAAGGGCATGATTACCCGAACGCATACCAAGGGCGATGCGCCCTCGACCGCCGTCTACTCGGATTGCGAGAAATACCGCTATAGCCTGACCCGTGTTTGGGATCCGGCAGGGCGTAAGGCGCTGTTTGTGATGCTGAACCCGTCAACCGCGACTGAGGTGCAGAACGACCCGACGGTCGAGCGCTGCGAACGCCGCGCGCGGGCGCTGGGGTTCGGGGCGTTTCAGGTCACCAACATCTTTGCCTGGCGCGACACAGATCCGCGCAAGATGCGCGCCGCCACTGATCCGGTCGGTCCGGCAAACGACGCGGCCATTCTGGAAGGCGCCCAATGGGCCGATCAGGTCATTGCCGCCTGGGGCACCCACGGCGCGCATCTGGACCGCGGCCCGGCGGTTGAGGCGCTGCTGCGCGGCACCGGGCAGCCTCTGTTTCATCTGGGCCTGTCCAAAGCCGGGCACCCCAAACATCCGCTTTACATCGCCTATACTCAGCAACCCGAACCCTGGTGACAAAGGGTTAACCACTCGGCCAGCTATGCTTTGACCGACGAACCGTTCGGATGGGACAGTGCCGCCAAGGCGTCTCATTTCTTTCGGAGGGTTCGATATGTTTCTGGCCGGGTTGATCGGATTGGCCGCCGTCGGCGGCGCGGCATACGCCATTGGCGATGTGTTCATCGAAGAAGAAGATGAGCAGGACGAGGGCGCGGAGGACGAAAGCCAGACCGAGATCAGCGAAGGTGAGTTCCTTGATGTGGGCGAAAGCGTCGAGCCTCCGCAGGACAGCGACGACACGACCACCGGCGGAACGGTGATTTCTGAACATGAAGGCGATCTGGTGATCGCCGGAAGCGACAACGCCGATGTCACAACCGGGCAGGACGGCACGGACCAGATCAACGGCTATGGCGGTGATGACCACATCATGGGAGGCGATGGCGACGACGTGATGCACGGAGCCGAAGGTCAGGACACTCTGTCCGGCGGCCAGGGCGATGACCTTCTGCATGGTGAGGCAGACGATGACACCCTGTTCGGGGATGAGGGCGATGACAGGCTCTACGGTCATTTCGACGACGATCATTTGCAGGGCGGCAAAGGCAGTGACGCTCTGTATGGCGGTCAGGGTGACGATGATCTGAACGGCGGAGACGGCAATGATGCCCTACATGGCGGCTATGGCGATGACACTCTGACCGGCGGCGCGGGCGAGGATGTGTTGTTCGGCGGCGAGGGCGACGACCTGCTGCTGGGCGATGAGGATAACGGCGAGACGGACTATCTGAACGGCGGCGCAGGTGAGGACACGATACTGGCCAAAGACGGCGACGTCGCGACCGGAGGCGCAGGCGCGGATGACATCATCGCCGACACGGAGAACTCCGAGGTCACCGTGATGGGTTTTCGACCCGGTGAGGACCGACTGCTGATCACCTGGGAAGATCAGGACCCACCCGAGATCGACATCGAACAAGACCCCGAGAATGAGAACCTGACCCGTGTCAGCCTCAATGGCCACGAAGTCGCGCATCTGTTCGGGGCCGACGGGTTGACAGTGGACGACATCCATCTCCTGACCGAGGCCGAGTTGGCGGAATACCTGCCTGCTGGCTGAGCCGTCAGAATCCCTTTGCCATTCACGTCAAAAGCGCCTATACGCGCTCATCCGCATCGGAATCGGTGCGGTTTTCTCCATGGGCCTGTGCTGGACGACATCCCGGCCTGCGCCATTAACTCTAACCTTTGAAGGAGACCCCGATGTCGATTACTGCCGCTGAAAAAGCACGCGTCATGAAAGAATTCGGCACCAAAGAGGGCGACACCGGTTCGCCTGAAGTCCAGGTTGCCATCCTGACCTCGCGCATCACCACCCTGACCGAGCACTTCAAGACCCACAAGAAAGACAACCACGGTCGTCGCGGTCTGCTGAAAATGGTCGCCCAGCGCCGTAAGCTGCTGGACTACCTGAAGGGTAAGGAAGAAGCACGCTATCAGGACCTGATCAAAAAGCTGGGCATCCGCCGCTAAGATCAGAGCTGATCAAGCTGATATCAAAACGCCCGCCGAAACAGCGGGCGTTTTTTTGGCCTTGCCATGTAGCCAGGGCTGGGAGGCCCCGCGTGCAACTTGCGCCGCTACATCTTGGCTCTTTCCGATTTAAGCGCCAGCCACAGGCAGTAGCACATCATCAGAACCACCAGTGTGAATGGGATGCCTGTTGACACCGCTGCGCCTTGTAGAGCCGCAAGACCGCCGCCCAGGAGCAAGGCGATTGCCACCAGACCCTCGAGCGTACACCAGAACACCCGTTGGATCACCGGTGCATCCATCTTGCCTCCGGCGGTAATCGTATCAATCACCAACGAGCCTGAATCCGACGAGGTCACAAAGAACACGACGATCAAAATCAGGGCGATCGGCGCGATGATGCCGTAGAGCGGCAGTTCCTTTAGGAAGCCGAACAGGGCGCCCTCGGGGGCATAGCTGTCGATCACGGTGGCGCGCACGCCTTCGGCTCCGCCTGCGTTCAGCATGTCGATAGCGGCGCCGCCGAAGGTCGACATCCACAGGGCGCAAACCGCCGTGGGGGCCAGTAGCGCGCAGAGGATGAACTCACGCACTGTGCGGCCCTTGGAAATGCGGGCGATGAACATGCCCACAAAGGGCGACCATGCGATCCACCAGGCCCAGTAGAAGGTCGTCCAACCGTGGAAGTAACTGGTGTCTTCTCGCCCGAACGGATTGGAGAGTGCCGGTAGATGGGTCACGTAGTCCACCATCACGTTGAAATACCGCGAAATGGCTGTACCCACACCGGTGACAATGATGACGAAAAGGAACAGACCAACGGCCATGATCATGTTGATCTCACTCAACCGTTTCACGCCCGCATCCATGCCCAGCAGGACTGAACCAAGCGCGATCAGCGTAATGCCGATGATCAGCAGGACGGTGACGGTTGGGCTAGGTTCGATACCGAACACCTCGTACAACCCAGCAGCAACTTGCTGCGCCCCAAGACCCAGAGAGGTCGTCAGACCGAACAGCGTGGCAAACACCGCCAGAGTGTCGATCAGGTGACCCCACCAGCCCCAGACACGCTCACCCAGAAGCGGATAGAAGGCCGAGCGCAAAGTCAGAGGCAGGTCAAGGTTATAGGCAAAGATCGCAAGGCTTAGACCAACGGCGGCATATACCGCCCAGCCTTCAAGGCCCCAATGGTGGATCGTGCCGACAATACCAATATACTCATTGCCGGGCACTGCGATGTCGATACCCAGGGGCCGGGCGTTCCCACCTTCGGCAAAGTTGTAGTAAACCGGCTCCATCACGCCGAAAAACAGCAGACCGATACCAATACCGGCGGCGAACATCATCGCGATCCATCCGGCATAGGAATAGTCAGGCTTGGCGTCCTTGCCGCCGATCCTGACTTTGCCAACAGGCAGAACGATCAGAACCAGACAGAACAGGGTGATGGCGTTAACTGACAGGACGAGGAACCAGTCAAACGTGCTGGTGAGCCATGGTCTGAGCCAGCCAAAAAAGGCGGCCGCGGCCTCTTGGTTGGCCAATGCGATCAAGACGAACGCAAAGATCAAAATACTCGAGATCAGGAAGACCGGGTTGTGGATATCCAAACCGAATGGCCGGACGTTGTCCTGACCCAATTCATACTCGGTTTCGAAATCGTAGATCCGCGGATCCGGATCCAGCATTTTCTTGGTTTGAGCCATACTTTGCCCCTTTGCTCGCAAGCTGCAAACGCCAAGGTAGTCGGCCGGCTGACGGATATGAGTATGTTACCCCCTTGGCGTATTCCCGTCTCTTCGACCGTGGGTTCAGTGTTAACAGTCTACACTGCATACAGTTTTTTCAAAACTCATTCATTTTTTTGAAACTTACGCCCCTTGGGAACTGACGTTTCGCAGCCTCAAAAATGACGCTGCGCAGAGTGCTCAAATTCGAGTCTGCACGTTTCTGCCAATCGCAGCGGTTCCCCTTTCCTTTCAACGCATTCTCATGTATGCGCGCGGGTATCTGAGACGTTGTGCCCTGACCCCGGCACTCGAATGGAAGATAAAGTGGGGTCGGCGGCAATGGGGCCGCCATGCAAACCGGAGACCCGCAGGGGCGGGAGTGCTCCGTTCTAGGATACGCATATGTTTGATGTAACTAAGAAATCTATGCAGTGGGGCGAAGAGACGCTCACACTGGAAACCGGCAAGGTTGCCCGTCAGGCAGACGGCACCGTGATCGCCACGCTGGGCGAAACCAGCGTCATGGCCAACGTGACCTTTGCCAAGCAGCAAAAGCCCGGTCAGGATTTTTTCCCGCTGACCGTCCACTACCAAGAGAAATACTATGCCGCCGGTAAAGTTCCGGGTGGCTTCTTCAAGCGCGAGGCGCGCCCGACCGAGAAAGAGACGCTGACCGCGCGTCTGATCGACCGTCCGATCCGCCCGCTGTTCGTTGACGGCTTCAAAAACGAAGTTCTGGTGATGTGCACCGTGCTGAGCCACGATCTGGTCAACGATCCCGATATCGTTGCAATGATCGCGGCGTCTGCTGCCCTGACCATTTCCGGCGCGCCGTTCATGGGCCCGATCGCCGGTGCCCGCGTTGGTTTCGTGGATGGCGAATATGTCCTGAACCCGACCGTGGACGACATGCAGGACCTGCGCCTGAACCCTGAGCAGCGTCTGGATCTGGTTGTTGCCGGTACCAAAAACGCCGTGATGATGGTGGAATCGGAAGCTTACGAACTGTCCGAGGCTGAAATGCTGGGTGCCGTGAACTTCGCGCACGAGCAAATCCAGCCGGTTCTGGACCTGATCATCGATCTGGCCGAAGAAACCGCAAAAGAGCCGTTTGAGTTCGTCGCCCCCGATTACTCTGAGCTTTACGCTGCTGTTTCCGCAGCAGGTGAAGAGCAGATGCGCGCCGCATTCGCAATCACCGACAAGCAAGAGCGCACCGCCGCTGTTGCCGCGGCCCGTGAAGCGATCAAAGAAGCGCTGACCGAGGAACAGCTGGAAGACGCGAACCTCGGCTCGGCAATGAAAAAGCTGGAAGCTGGCATCCTGCGCGGTGACGTTGTCAAAGGCGGCAAGCGCATCGACGGTCGTTCGACCACCGACGTGCGCGCCATCGAAGCCGAAACATCGCTGCTGCCGCGCACGCACGGTTCCGCACTGTTCACCCGTGGTGAAACTCAGGCACTGGCCGTGACCACGCTGGGCACTGGTGACGATGAGCAGTTCATCGACGCATTGCATGGCAACTTCAAATCGAACTTCCTGCTGCACTACAACTTCCCTCCGTATTCGGTTGGTGAAGTGGGTCGCGTGGGTTCGCCCGGCCGTCGTGAGATCGGTCACGGCAAACTGGCATGGCGTGCGCTGCAGGCGGTTCTGCCTGCGCCGACTGACTTCCCCTACACCGTTCGCGTGGTGTCCGAGATCACCGAATCCAACGGCTCGTCCTCGATGGCTTCTGTCTGCGGCGGTTCGCTGTCGATGATGGATGCGGGTGTCCCGCTGAAAGCACCGGTTGCCGGTGTGGCCATGGGACTAATCCTGGAAGATGACGGTGACTACGCTGTTCTGACCGACATTCTGGGTGACGAAGACCACCTGGGTGACATGGACTTCAAAGTGGCAGGGACCGAAAACGGCATCACCTCGCTGCAGATGGACATCAAGGTCGCGGGCATCACGCCGCAGATCATGGAAACCGCTCTGGCACAGGCCAAAGAGGGCCGGATGCACATTCTGGGTGAGATGGGCAAAGCCCTGTCCGAGACCAACGAATTCTCGGTCCACGCTCCGCGTATCGAGACCATGAACATCCCGACCGACAAGATCCGCGAAGTGATCGGCTCGGGCGGTAAGGTCATCCGCGAAATCGTTGAGGTTTCGGGCGCCAAGGTCGACATCAACGACGACGGCGTCATCAAGATCGCCTCGCCGGATGGTGAATCGATCCAGAAGGCCTATGACATGATCTATTCGATCGTGGCCGAGCCGGAAGAAGGTCAGATCTACACCGGTAAAGTGGTCAAGATCGTCGACTTCGGTGCCTTCGTGAACTTCTTTGGCAAGCGCGACGGTCTGGTCCACGTGTCCCAGATCGAAAACCGCCGCCTGAACCATCCGTCGGATGTTCTGAAGGAAGGTCAGGAAGTAAAGGTTAAGCTGCTGGGCTTCGACGATCGCGGCAAGGTCCGCCTGTCGATGAAAATTGTCGATCAGGAAACCGGCGAAGAGATCGTTCCTGAGAAGAAAGAAAAGAAAGAAGACGCAGAGTAGTCTGTGCTACTTTCAAATGATGAAGGCCCCGGTGAAACCACCGGGGCCTTTTTTGTGCTACAGTGCCGCCCAGCAGGAGGGTTGGCGATGTCTAACAAGGACCAGATGGATGAACTGGCGCGGCTTTACCTACAAGCCATCGAAAGCGGCGACCTGCCCGCGATGCTGAACCTGTTTGCCGAGGACGCGACGGCAACCTCTCCGATATCGGGCAAGCAACCGGCGCGGGACTTCTATACCAACGTGATGAAGATCACGAGCGACCGGTCCACACTTCACAAGAACACCTTTGCCGACACATCCGGCGCGCCGCAGATGGCGGTGCATTTCAACTACACCCGCACCATCCGAAACGGGCACCCTGAAACGATTGAATGCGTAGACCTGTTTGAACTGACCGAGGATCAAACCCGATTCCAATCGGTGCGGATCATCTACGACACCGCACCGGTTCTTGTGGATTTTGGAGAAGCCTGATCCTTAGTGCGCCACCCCCGACGGCCCGTGCTTCATAAGATGCCACTGCCCGTAACTGTCGTTCAGGTCCAGCTTGATCGCCGCGTCGGCCTTGGTCGAGGCACTGCCGATCTCGGCCAAAGTGAATTCAATCCCGCCGGGAATGTCGATCCGCACGCGATGTGGGCCACCACCATGCGGCGCTTCAATAGGACGGCCAGTCGAATTCAGCACATCACCGATAGACACCTTGGCCGTACGCTCCTCCATATCCATCTCGAAATCTATCGGCAGAAACAGAGTCTCATGCACGGTTTTGCACATCGCACGGAAGACGAACCAATGGGTCGCCATCTCTTCGGTCTCTTCCCCGTGGAAGACCTTTTCTAGTGCGGCCCTCTGAGCATCTGAGGCGCTTGGATCGATGATCACCTGCATCTCGCCGCCGCCCTCAAAGATCGGACCCGGCCAGGCATAGATCAAAGCGGCCTTGGCACCCGCTAAGTCGGTATCTCCAAAATGGCCTTTCGAGACTTCAATCACTTCGAACCCACGGCAATTGCCCTGTGTTGGAACTTCCTCGAACTGGCAAGGGCACGCGTAACCGCAATTACAGTTCCCAAAAGCATCACCTTCAACATACCAATCTGTAAAAGCCATCGTCTTCTCCTGTATTTCACAGTGTGATCGCCCGATTGTGCGGATGCCTGGTTCGTCTGCCTATCGCACCCTAGCATATTTCTGCCCTTTCAAGAACCGGTCGCCGACACCGCTCGCACTGGTTCGGCTTGCAGAAAATGAAGGCCCATTTCTCTCGCGTTGCTCTTTCCCCACACGCGCCCGTGTTCTATGCACGCATAATGCGATCTTTCATCATCCATATGTCCTCCAGCACGGCTCGCCGCGCCAACGCAGACCAGCTGTGCAAGGACCTGCCGAATGCCGAACTCTTCGAGGCTACCAATGGGCGCGACCCGGACCAGATCGCAGATGTGCGCCTGCATCCCGGTACTTTGCACAAACCGCACTACCCGTTCGAACTGCGACCCGCGGAAATCGGCGTATTCCAAAGCCACAGACGTCTCTGGCAGAAACTGGTGGATGAAGAGATCGACCTGGCCATCATCACCGAGGATGACCTGAGCGTCGATCCTGACAAAATGGCCCAAGCAATCAAAATGCTGCACGCCGTCGCCACCCCGGATCACTATATCCGCATCCCCGTCAAACAACGCGAAGTCGCGGCCCACACACTGGCCGATCAAGATGGCCTTAGCCTGATCCTGCCCAAAGTGATCGGCCTGCAATGCGTCTGTCAGATGGTCGGCTGCAACGCCGCCAAACGGCTCCTAAAGGCGACCGATCAAATCGACCGCCCCGTGGATACATTCCTGCAAATGCATTGGGTCACCGGTCAGCCAATCCATGCCCTTCTGGGCAGCGGCAACCGCGAAGTGGCCCGCGATATCGGCGGCTCGACCATCCAGACGAAACCACCCTTCTCAGACAAACTGACCCGCGAAGTCAAACGCGCGGCCTATCGGGCACAGCTCCACCTGCACCCGCAGCGCCCGCCTGCTTCATCTGGCTGAAAATATCCTCGGGGGGAATTGCGCCTCAGGCGCAATGGGGGGCAGACAGCCCCCCTGACCCGACCTAAATCAGGACGGAGCCTTGGTCTTGCGAAGATACGGGAAGATCGTCTCGAACTCACCAAACTTTGCTTTGGCGTCTTCGTTCGAAACGGTCGGCGGGATGATCACATCCTCACCCGGCACCCAGTTCGCAGGTGTCGCAACACCCTTGGACGACATCTGAAGCCCGTCCAACGCCCGCAGGATCTCGGCAAAGTTCCGGCCCACGGTCATCGGATAAGTCATTGACAGCTTCAACTGCTTGTCGGGTCCGATGATGAAAACCGAACGCACGGTGGCGCTATCTGCAGGCGTTCGGCCATCGGGCAGGTAGGCCTCGGCGGGAAGCATGTCAAAGGCCTTGGACACCGCCAACCCGTCATCTGCAATGATCGGGAAACCGGGGTTGGCCTTGCCATAGGCTTCGATGTCTTTCTTCCACTTCTTGTGGTCCTCGACCCCGTCGACCGAAACACCGATCACCTTGGTATTGCGCGCCGCCCATTCGTCATTCAACTGGGCCACAGCCGAAAACTCGGTGGTGCAGACCGGGGTGAAGTCCTTGGGATGCGAGAACAGGATCGCCCAGCTGTCACCAATCCAATCGTGAAACTGAATGGTGCCCTGATCCGTCTCTGCGGTGAAATTCGGGACCGTGTCGTTGATACGCAAACCCATGGTGCAACTCCTTCTTTGGTTACTGACCGAGTCGAATGCTGTGAACCTAACCACTTTGCGCCAGAGTTAAACCTTCCGCAAAAGTCTTTTTCCGGGACATCGCCAAACAAATTTGATCAAATTACCCCCTTGCCGCGCCTCAGAGCGAATGACAGACTACGCGACAAAACCAGTCTTCGACATCACGGCCCGGAGGATACGCCATGATCGAAAAACGCGATTTCTACATTAACGGTCAATGGGTTGCCCCATTTGAGGCGAATGATTTCGAGGTTATCAACCCCTCGACCGAGGAAGCCTGCGCGGTGATCTCCCTCGGCTCTCAGGCCGACACTGACGCAGCCGTTGCCGCGGCCAAGGCGGCCTTGCCCGGCTGGATGGCCACGCCGGTCCAAGAGCGTATCGCCCAGGTTGAAAAGCTGGCCGATCTCTACATGACCCGGTCCGAGGACCTGGCGCAGGCCATGTCGCTTGAGATGGGCGCGCCGATCGACATGTCGCGCACGGCTCAATCCGGTGCCGGGATCTATCACCTCAAGAACTTCATCCGCGCCGCCAAGGCGTTTGAATTCGAGCGTCCCTTGGGCGATCACGCCCCCAATGATCGCATCATTTATGAAGCCGTGGGCGTCGCCGGTCTGATCACCCCGTGGAACTGGCCGATGAACCAGATCACCCTAAAGGTCGGCGCGGCGGCGATTGCTGGCTGTACGATGGTTCTGAAACCGTCGGAGCAGAGCCCCCTGAACGCAATGATCTTTGCCGAGCTGATGGACGAGGCAGGTTTCCCACCCGGAGTATTCAATCTGGTGAACGGCGATGGCGTGGGTGTCGGTTCGCAACTCTCTGCGCATCCGGATGTGGACATGATCAGCTTCACCGGCTCGACCCGCGCGGGTACCGCGATCTCAAAAAGCGCTGCCGATACACTGAAGAAGGTGCATCTGGAGCTGGGCGGCAAAGGCGCCAACGTAATCTTTGAGGATGCGGATGAAAAGGCCGTGAAACGCGGCGTACTGCACATGATGAACAACACCGGCCAAAGCTGTAACGCCCCCAGCCGGATGCTGGTGCAGCGCCCGATTTATGACAAGGCCGTGGAGACCGCAGCCGAAGTGGCCAACGCTGTCACGGTCGGTCCTGCGACGGAGGAAGGCCGACATATCGGCCCCGTTGTGAATGAGCTTCAGTGGACCAAGATTCAGGATCTGATCCAAGCTGGTATCGATGAAGGCGCGCGGCTGGTCGCAGGTGGTACAGGACGGCCCGAGGGGCTGAACAAGGGCTACTATGTGCGCCCGACTGTGTTTGCCGATGCCAACAACCAGATGACCATTGCGCGGCAGGAGATCTTCGGCCCAGTCCTGACCATGATCCCCTTCGACACCGAGGAAGAAGCCGTCGAGATCGCCAATGACACGCCCTATGGCCTGACCAACTATGTCCAGACACAGGACGGCACGCGCGCCAACCGTATGGCGCGGGTATTGCGGTCCGGGATGGTTGAGATGAACGGTCAGTCGCGCAGCGCGGGATCTCCGTTCGGCGGGATGAAGCAATCCGGCAACGGCCGCGAAGGCGGCGTCTTCGGCCTTGAGGATTTCCTTGAGATCAAAGCCGTCGGCGGCTGGGCAGCAGAATAGCCATTCAACCTGATCCAGAAGGTTTGGTGAGGCTCGTGCAGAGCCTCACCCTTTTTTTTTAGGCTGGACGCACAACCAGCTGGGGTTGCCCGTCCGACGTCCTTTGTGCTGAACGCCCATCCCAACCGATCACCCCGGTTACACGTCGGCGGTAGGCGGAAAAGCTCTCGAACTGCACCACATCAACCGGCGTTTCAAAATGCAGCGTAACCCTGCGGTTGGATCCATCGCCCAACAAGGTCATGCCGCGTATTTCGGCTGAGAACGGCTGCCCCAGATATCGCCCTTCGACCCGATCTCCGACACACAGGTGCATTCGGTTTCCGGCCTTGGCGTGCAGTGTATTCCAATCCCGAACGCCATATTGATGGGCCAGTATTTCCAACGCCTCGCTATGCGAAAGGGTCACATCTTTGGCGCGCAGGTCTTCACGCAAGCGTTTGGCTTGCGCTTTCAACTCGTCCACTGGAGGGATCGTTTTTTGTGTCGTCATCTTGTGCCTCGTTTCCTTGAACGGGCGCGAATTCAGGACGGGGTTCGCATTGCCATCCGCGCGCCGTGAAAGTGGCAACAGATGTTCATATTCAGGGTTTCACCAAAGCCAAAGCCCGCGAACAGCAGGGGACCCAAACCTTGCGAGTCCTTTTGCACTAGTTGGTTGCAGAGTCAATCAGGCATCCGCTTGCGCGGCCTCATAGGCCAGCATCGCGCGCTTCACCGGCAGACCCCAATGGTATCCGCCCAGACCGCCCGACTTGCGCAAGGCCCGGTGACAGGGGATCAGCCAGCTAACCGGATTGCGCCCAACCGCTGTCCCCACCGCGCGCACCGCCTGAGGCGACCCCACCCGCTGCGCGATCTCTGAATAGGTTGTGACCTGACCCGAGGGGATGTGCATCAGCGCCTCCCAAACCTTGATCTGCAGGGGCGAGCCGATCAGATGCAGTGGTGTCTCGGACCGGTCCGCGCCAAAGGAGGCCTCGACCCAAGGACGCAGCTTTTCGGTATCCTCGACGAAATTGGCCTTGGGCCAACGCGCGGTCATATCCTTCATCGCGGCGGCCTCGCCGGTTTCGGCACCGAAGGCAATTCCGCAAATGCCCTTGTCAGTCCCCATGACCAAGGCTGGTCCAAAGGGACTATCGAACCACCCCCAGTAGACCGCCAGCCCCGCGCCTTTTCGGGCGTATTCACCGGGGCTCATGGATTCCCATTTCAGGAACAAATCATGCAGCCGGCCGCTGCCGGACAGGCCGACGTTATGGGCGGTCTCCAACGTGGTGAACCGTTCCCGCAGCAGCGCCTTGGCATGGCCCAGCGTGAGATATTGCTGGTACCGCTTCGGCGACACCCCGGTCCAGCGCGAGAACAGGCGCTGGAAATGGGCGGGGCTCATGCCCATCTGACCGGCCAGTTCTTCAAGGCTGAGGGTTTCGCCACCCTGATCAATCAACTCGATCGCGCGGCGCATGACGTTGTAGTGGTATCCGCTTTCGGGGGTCTGGACGTTCATGGCTTTCACCTCATCTGTTGATCTGAACCATAACGCGCAGCTCACGCCCCTGCGACCCGGAACTTGCGCATTGGCTTTGGGCTTGTGTCATTGGCCCTTGGGCGGCATTAAGGCTCGGATGGCAAAGCAACTCGATTATCACACGATCCGCGAGATCTTTACGCGCTTTCAAGAGGCCGACCCGGAACCCAAGGGCGAGCTGGAGCATGTGAACGTCTATACTCTGGTCGTCGCCGTGGCGCTTTCGGCGCAGGCGACCGATGCGGGCGTCAACAAAGCCACGCGCGCGCTGTTCAAGATCGCAGATACGCCACAAAAGATGCTGGATCTGGGCGAAGAGGGGCTGATCGAGCACATCAAAACCATCGGCCTGTTCCGCCAGAAGGCGAAGAACGTCATTAAGCTCAGCCGTATACTGGTCGAGGACTATGATGGCGAGGTTCCAAACTCCCGCGCCGCGCTGCAATCTCTGCCCGGTGTCGGGCGCAAGACGGCCAATGTGGTTCTGAATATGTGGTGGCGGCAACCAGCGCAAGCGGTGGACACGCATATCTTCCGTGTCGGCAACCGCACTGGTATTTGCCCCGGCAAGGACGTAGACGCCGTCGAACGCGCCATCGAGGACAATATTCCAGCCGACTTTCAACTTCATGCACATCACTGGCTGATCCTGCACGGGCGCTATCACTGCAAGGCGCGCAAGCCGCAATGCCCGACTTGTATCATCCGTGATCTCTGTCAATTCGAGGACAAGACCCTATGAAAACCTACCAACTGACCGGCATCGGAAATGCCGTTGTGGATGTCATTTCCCAAGCCGATGACAGTTTCCTGGAACTGATGGGCATTGAAAAAGGCATCATGCAACTGATCGAGCAGGAGCGCGGCGAAGTGCTCTATGCCTCGATGGAGGGTCGGGTGCAGACGCCGGGCGGCTCAGTCGCGAACACTATTGCGGGCGCGGGTGCGCTCGGTCTGGATGCTGCCTTCATTGGCCGCGTACATGATGACGCATTGGGCCGGTTCTATGCCGATGCGATGAACGAAGACGGGGTGGATTTCGTGAACCCGCCTGTGCCGGGCGGCGAGCTGCCAACGTCACGCTCGATGATCTTTGTCTCGCCCGATGGCGAACGGTCAATGAATACCTATCTGGGGATTTCTTCGGAACTGTCGTCTCAGGACGTCTCGGACGAGGTTGCCGGAAACAGCCAGATCATGTTCCTTGAGGGGTATCTGTTCGACAAGGAAAAGGGCAAAGCCGCGTTTCTTGAGGCCGCGCGCGCCTGTCACAGAGGTGGCGGCAAGGCCGGTATCGCCATTTCCGATCCTTTCTGCGTCGAGCGTCACCGGGTCGATTTCCTGCTGCTGATCGAGAACGAACTGGACTTCGTGATCGGCAACGAGGCTGAGATCAAATCGCTGTTCGAAACCGAGGATCTTGAGGACGCGCTGGCCAAAACCGCCGCAATCTGCCCTCTGGTCGTCTGCACGCGTTCGGGCGACGGCGTGACGGTTCTGAACGGCGATGCGCGTTATGACGTACCGGTCGAGAAAGTGGTGCCCGTGGATGCGACCGGCGCAGGCGATCAATTCGCTGCCGGTTTTCTGTACGGCATGGCCACTGGCCGCGACTATGAGACCTGCGCTAAGATCGGCAATGTCTGCGCGCGCGAAGTGATCAGCCATATCGGCCCGCGCCCCGAAGCCAACTTGCAGGAATTGCTGCGCACCGAAGGGTTGCTGTAGCGCGCCGAGCCGCGCTGTCGCCAGACCGCGGGATGGCGATCAGAGGATTGAGCGGCGTGCCTTATGTCAGCCAAATACTGCAAACATTGTTTTTGCGAGCAACAGTCCAAAATCGCCAGCCCGTGCGGGTGGTCTGGCGATGGCGCGGCGGCCTGACGGCCTTGACTCTGCGCCTTCAGGATCCAGCGGCTGCGTCGTTCAGCGCCCAATCATATTCATAGGCATTCACACGTCGGGCTTGTTTGAGGCGCTGTTGCAACTCCGGGTCGGCGGCTGTTTCGAGATAGGCGATCACAGCCTGCTCATTCGGCCCGAAATCCTCGCGGAACCAGATGAAGATTTTCGATAGGATCAGCCGCCCCTGATCATCGAATCGCACCCCACGCGGGTCGTTGACATAGGCGCGCTCGGCTGCGGTGAGGTCGCGTTCCAGCGTCCTGGCCTCCCAAGCGCGGGCCATCAAATTCGGGCAACCGACCGCTGCGCAATTCAGCGCATAGTGGATGCGCGGCTCATTGAACGTTGGTCGGATGATGCGGTGCTCAATGTCGTTCAGGGTCAGGCTATTGCCCGACACCACGACCAAAGGGCGACCCCATGGACCGATCGACAGCGGCCCATCCTTGATGTCGCGGATCGAGGCGACAGGGTAAGCCTCAAGCACCACATCAATCGTCAGCGCGTTGTAGAGGTTGATCCAATAGGCCAATTGTTGATCGCGAGTCAGATCGGCCGGGTCAACGGCCTGCAGCCCGGTCAGATAGTCATCCAGCAGTGCGCTGTCGGCCGCGCTTACCTGCCCATAGGCCACCCGGTTCACGCCGCGCGCATCAGGTGCCACGTAGCGGGTCAGAAAGCGGGTCCAATCTCCATGATCCACCCTCTCTCCCGGAGGGGGCGCGGCGCGGGTCAGGGCCGTGTCGGGCAAGGGCGCCGCGGCAGGCAAGGCCAACCTCTCGACGCTGGCGCAGGCGGCCAGAAGCGGCAGCAGCAGCAGCAGGATCAGAACCTGTCTCATGAAGCGTCCTTTCGGCTTTGACGGGCAGCGCGCAACTGCCCTTTGAGGCGTTTCAGTGGGGCCACCCTAGGGTCTTTCAACGCGGGCAGATCCGGGCGCGCAGTCAGACCGCGCGTCGCCGCGTTCCACCAATAGGTGCCCATCGGACTGTCCACCCGATCCGGCGTGGCCAGATGCTGATCCCGCTGTGCGTTGTGAACGCACATGGAGAGCGGTCCGTTGGCCGTCGCCACCATGAACACGCAAGAGGCGCAGCGGTCTTCCTCTAACGCATCCGCAGCCATGAAATTGTGGATGAACACGGCCTGCCGCCGCACCGGCCCGCGGAGCACCCCAGACCCCAACCGCAGAAGGCAACCCGCCAGATGGCCAAGCACCCAAAGGGCCAGGAGTGGATGACGACGGATCAGACGTCCCACGCTGGGGCGGATGCGGATATGAGCGTCTTGGCCTGTATCCACCTCCTCAAGCGCCGCAATCACCCGCTGCACCAGGCGCTGGTTCGACAGCAAAGACACGGCCTTGCCCCCCGCCGAAACTACGCTGCCATACCGGTTGCAACTGGAATGCCCGACGGCCGCCGAGTCGAAATGCAAAGACGTGCCATAGCCCTGCTCGACCGCGCGGATGACGCTGTCTTGCGTGATTGCATCAGGCCGCGCCCGCAACACACCGCGCCCGGTATCCGCCTGCATCTGGAACGAGACAAAACTGACCTCGGGCTGATCCCGCAGGAACCGGGCCAAAGCCGGGATTTCAGCAAAATTACCCCCAAAAACGGTCGTGTTGAAGAGAATACGCAGCCCCAGGCCACGCGCCCGGTCGATATAGGTTTTGCGCACGCGGTTGAGCTCCACCTCGGAGGCGAACCCTTTGCGCTCTTGCGTCATGTCCACGTGAAAGGCCACGTCATCCAGCCCCGCTGCCGCCAATCGCGTCAGCATCGCCCGGCTGGCGCGGATACCGTTGGTCATCAGGCAGGAGCGCATGCCCAGCCGCCTGATCTCGCGGCAGAGCGCCTCAAGATCGTCAACCTTACGCAGGGTCGGGTCGCCGCCGGTCAATTGAACGGAAATACCCCGGCCATAGTGGCTGCGGATCGTGGCAATGCGCGCGAAGAGGACCGAGAGCGGGGGATCGTAGGTCATCTCGGCTCGGTCCGAGAGGTAGCAGAGCGTGCAGTCCAGATTGCAGCGCTGCGTCACCTCAAGCGCGACGCATGCCATCGGGTAGAACCGTCCCGCCGTCTGAGAGGGGCCGAACTCTCCGCAACCGCGTAATCCCTCACGCAGAGGCGCGCGCCGGTCCAAGCCCTGAAATCGCCGTCCGGCGGGTTTGATTGTGATGGGGTCTGGCAGGGTGTCTTTCATGCCCACAAGCTAGAGGCACGCCTTGACCCGAACCACGCCCCCTCACGGCAACGTGCAGGCTGGTGATCAGCTCAAATGATCCGCAAAAGCCGCGATTACCTGCTCATAAACCGCACGCTTGAACGGCACGATTTCTTTGACCAGTTGATCCGGGGCCTGCCATTTCCAGCTGGTGAATTCCGGATGGTCCGTTGCAATATTGATCTGGTCGTCATGGCCGGTGAAGCGCAACAGAAACCACTTCTGCTCTTGCCCGCGATAGCGGCCTTTCCAGATTTTCGGAACGATATCGTGGGGCAGATCATAGGGCAGCCAGCCATCAGTCTCGGCCACCACCTCGACCAGATCAGCCGTCACGCCGGTTTCTTCCCACAATTCGCGCAGCGCAGCGTCACGCGGGTCCTCGCCCTTGTCCACCCCGCCCTGAGGCATCTGCCACGCGTCCTTGTGGCGGTCATTGCGCTGGCCGACAAAGATCTTGCCCTCGGCATTCGTCAGCATCAGCCCGACACAGGGGCGATAGGGCAGTTTGGCGATCTCTTCCGGGGTCATGCGGGGCCTCTTGGATAGGGTTCGCGACCTCTCTATCAAGCCGCGCGACAGGCGCAAAGGGGATGACGTTAGGTTTCGCGTGACAATGCTTACGCGAACGTCAATCTATTCCTCAACTTCGGAAGGGAGAGTTCGCCATGACTGCGTACCCAAACATGCTGGCCCCGCTGGACCTGGACTTTACCACGTTAAAGAACCGCGTGCTGATGGGCTCGATGCATACCGGGTTGGAAGAGACCGGCGACTGGAACCGCGTGGCCGAGTTCTATGCGGATCGCGCACGCGGCGGCGTGGCGCTGATGGTGACGGGTGGGATCGGCCCGAACCTCGAAGGCTCGGTCCTGCCGGGGGCGGCGATGATGACCACCGATAAGGACGTGGCGAACCATTCTATTGTAACCGACCGGGTGCATCAGGCGGGCGGCAAGATCGCGATGCAGATTCTGCATGCAGGACGCTATGCCTATGGCCCCAAATGCGTGGCGCCCAGCCCGGTGAAATCCCCGATTTCTCCGTTCCCGCCCAGTGAGCTGGACGAAGACGGGATCGAGAAGCAGATCAGCGACATCGTGAACGCGGCAGTCCTTGCCCAGAAGGCGGGCTATGACGGGGTCGAGATCATGGGCTCTGAGGGGTATTTCCTGAACCAGTTCCTCGTGACCCACACCAACAAACGTGAGGATCGCTGGGGCGGTTCCTATGAAAACCGGATGCGCCTGCCGATCGAGGTCGTACGGCGCACGCGTGAGGCCGTGGGTACGGATTTCATCATCATCTATCGCCTGTCGATGATCGATCTTGTCCCGAATGGCTCGACCCATGAAGAGGTGGTCGAACTTGCACAGCGGATCGAACAAGCCGGCGCCACGATCATCAACACCGGCATCGGCTGGCACGAGGCTCGGATTCCCACCATCGCAACCAGCGTTCCGCGTGCCGCCTTTGCCTGGGTGACCAAAAAGCTGATGGGTAAGGTTGGCATCCCGGTGATCACCTCGAACCGGATCAACACGCCCGAGGTCGCAGAAGAGGTTCTGTCGACTGGCTGCGCCGACATGGTTTCGCTGGCGCGTCCGATGCTGGCGGACGCGGATTTCGTCAACAAGGCGGTTGCCGGTCAGTCCGCGCAGATCGCGCCGTGTATCGCCTGTAACCAAGCCTGTCTGGACCATACGTTCGGCGGCAAACTGACCTCTTGCCTTGTCAACCCACGTGCCTGCCATGAAACCGAACTGGTCATTGGCAAGGCCGAGACGCGCAAGACCGTTGCCATTGTGGGCGCTGGCCCGGCCGGTCTGTCGACTGCAATGACCGCTGCCCAGCGCGGCCATGACGTCACGCTGTTCGATCGCGCCTCGGAGATCGGTGGGCAGTTGAACATGGCGAAACAGGTACCGGGGAAAGAAGAATTCTGGGGGCTGGTCGATTGGTACCGGACCATGATGGATGATCTGGGCGTGAAGGTGGAACTGAACCGCGAAGTCAGCGCCGACGACCTGACCAGCTTTGACGAAGTCGTCATTGCCACCGGCGTTATCCCGCGTGATCCGGAAATCCCCGGTCAGGACCGTGACAACGTCATCAGCTATATCGACGTGCTGCGCGAGAAAGCAGAGGTCGGCAAATCCGTCGCCGTGATCGGCGCTGGCGGTATCGGCTTTGACGTATCCGAGTTCCTGCTGGAGGACGGTCACAGCATCACCACCGACCTGCCAGCCTGGATGAAGGAATGGGGCGTTACCGACCCGGAACAGCACCGCTCGGGTCTGGCACCGGAAGGCCCTCAGCCTGCAGCCCCGGCGCGTCAGGTGACTCTGTTGCAACGCAAGAAACAGGCGCATGGCAAAGGCTTGGGTAAGACCACCGGCTGGATTCACCGCGCGACGCTTAAGATGAAAAACGTCAATTTCGTGGGCGGCGTGAATTACGAGCATATCGACGATGACGGCCTGCATATCAGCTTTGGTGAAGAGCGCGCCGACCCGACTGTGATTGCTGCGGACACCATCGTTCTGTGTTCCGGTCAACTGTCCGAGCGCAGCCTTGCAGACGCCCTGATCGAACGCGGGATCACGCCGCATGTGATTGGTGGTGCGGATGTCGCGGCGGAATTGGATGCGAAACGGGCCATCAATCAGGGCACCCGCCTGGCCGCTTCAATGTAGGGCGCTGAAGTCTACATGGTGTAGGTCAGGCCTGTCTCTTTCTCGAAGCGGGCCATGTAGGTTTCGTAGTCGCTGTAGGCGCGATGGAACAGCAGCCGCGCCATTCGCGTCGCCCGCCATGGCTTTTTGCCGCCGACGTAGTGCCAGATTTTTGGAGTTCTGTTTGCATCACTCAGATGCTGGCGGAAGGCCTTGGACATTTTTCGGTATTTCGGACTGTGCGCGTCAAACCAGATCTGAGGCCGCGTGTTCCACTGAATAGGCAGGCGAAACCAGCGCCCGTGAAACAGTTGGTTCATTCTGTCCTGCTCGGGCAAGTAGGGAATGTGCGGAACCAGCTTCTCGAAATCGCTAATTTCACGTAGTTCACGATCGCCTTGAATGGCCGAACAGTCCATCACCATGATACCGGCGTTGAAATACCCTTCGCCCGGTATGAACCCCAACCTAATGCTCTTGCTCACACGGCTGAGTGACTTTTTATGCTCGCGTCCCGGTCTGAAAATCTGCTGTAGGGAGGGGCGCAGAAAATCCCCTCCGCCAAGCGTCACCAACCCCATATCCACACAAGCGGCAAAGGGCTGCCCTTCAAGGTCCATGTCCAGCAATTCCCAAACATCCGAAACAACCAGAGTGTCCGCATCCACAAAAACGCAGCGCTTTTCGCATAGCTGGGGCAGGAACAGCGGCAGCATCGTGATCGCTGGGAATTTCGATTTATACTCGGAAAAGCCTGGCAGATTTTCCAGATCGAACTTCCGGTACGAAATCGTCCCCCCCGCAAAGGAGCGATTGACCTGCTCAACAATCGCAATGTCTTCGTCTGTGAAATCCTGCCCGAAGATCGTCACATCCAATGGCTTGCTGGCATTTTTGACAGCGGAATATGCGGAAAGCAGAGCCGGGAATAGAAAAGACCTGTTCACGCCATAAACCACCTGCATCGCGCTCCCCCCCTCGATCACGTCAATGTGATGAGAAGGAATAACAGCGAAGAGCAGGCACTTCAAACCCTTAGCGGCCCTCAAAACTCTTGGTTTGCGGCGTTACCCGGCGCCCCCTTTATTCGACCGAAATCGTAATCACTTCGGATACAATGGGCGGGTTGTGCGGCACGTGTCCAGCATCGCCCAGAACCAGTTGCAGCGTGTGCTGACCTGCGGGCAGATCCAGAGTGACCTCGGTCTGGCCACCGCCGAAATGCATGTGGTTTTCGTCTGAGGGCAGCCCATAGAGCAGCTCTTCCGCGCCGTCCTCGCCTTGACCCAGTGGTGGGCGGTTGATCAGCAGGTGGTGGTGGCCGGTATTGTCCGCTTCGGTCCCCGCAGGCGCGACGCCCATGCCGCTGAGGCCAAAGACCACTGTGACCGGCGATTGCACTGTGTCGCCATCGGCAAGGTTCGCGAAATAGACCTGCGCACCCGGCGCGGATGGCGTTTGGTCCTGCGCTCCGGCGACTGTGGCAAACAGAGCAACTGAAATGGTTGTAAAAATGGCTTTCATGATCTCCTCCCTCGTCACAAAAATGCCATTCTCAACCTAGCACATCTTGAATATTTTCCAGAAAACGCCAGTTTGCAGGGCATTCACCATAGCTGGAAACAGCTGTTTCCGCGTTTCTGATACGCAAACGATCCGATTCAAAACCCTGATATTATCCCATGTCCGCCCCGATTCCGCCCAGATTGAGGGGCAAAGTCGTTGCAAGTAGCAAGACCTGGGGAACGAGAATGGATCGACTGACGGAAATGGAAGCCTTTGCCAACGTGGTGGACCAAGGTGGCTTCACCGATGCGGCCAAGAAGATGGGTATCTCCAAATCAGCCGTTTCCAAGCACGTGTCCAGCCTCGAATCGCGGCTGGGGGCACGGCTGCTCAACCGGACCACTCGCCGCGTTTCTCCGACCGAGATTGGACTGGCCTATTATGACCGCGCCCGCCGGGTGCTGAACGACGCAGGTGAGGCGGATTCGCTGGTCACCGCGATGCAATCGGCCCCTTCTGGCCTGCTGCGGATCAGCGTGGCGACAGACTTTGGCGTCAATCATCTGTCGCCTGTCCTGTCGGATTTTCTAGCCACCTATCCCGACATCACCGTGAACATGGTGCTCAATAACCGCTACGTGGAACTGATCTCCGAAGGCTTTGACGTCGCCGTTCGCATCGGAGAGCTGGAAGACAGCACCCTACGCGCTCGAAAGCTGACCGAGACCATCAAGCGCATGGTCGCAGCCCCTAGCTATATCGAGAAATACGGACGGCCGCAGAAGATCGACGATCTGAACGAACACAAGCTGCTGCATTATTCCAGCCAATCCTCGGGCAATGTCTGGCGCCTAACTGCCCCGTCGGGCGAGAAACGTCAGGTGCGCACGGCCGGTTGGCTCAGCGTGAATGACGGGCAATCGTTGTTGAATGCAGCAGTCTCGGGCCTCGGGATCGCCTATCTGCCCAGTTACCTCTATGCCGACGCGCTGAAATCAGGTGAGGTTGTGGATGCAATGCCATCCTTGCCGGACGAAGTGCAAGGCATCTACGCGGTCTATCCTCCAGGCCGCTTCACTCAGCCCAAGGTACGGGCCTTCATAGACTTCCTCGTTGACGCTTATTCCGAAAAAGGCGCAATGGACTGGTAATTCTCCCGGTGAACTGGATCGGCCCGTGCGTTCTTCGTGCGGGTCTTTTTTTGTGCAGACGCGTCAGTTGACCAGCAAGACCGCCTCGACCCTACGGTTCAGATCGCGCCCTTCCGGTGTCGCGTTCGAGGTCAGCGGCGCAAGATAGCCCACGCCCTGTGCCTCGATCCGATCCGCCGCAACGCCATGCGCGTCGATCAGACGGGCGCGCACGGCCTGCGCCCGTTCAGTGCTCACCTTGATATTGGCCTGCAACGCGCCGGTATCATCAGTATGCCCGACCAACGCAAGCCGAGTTGACGGATTGTCGGCCAGGAACTGCGCCAGCAACGACAATGAGGCGAACGGGCCGTCGCCCAGTGCCACCTCGCCGGTGCGGAAATGCAAATCGTCCAGAATCACATGGCCCGACTGCTGCAACGCGTCCAAAAGGCCTTCGGTTCCGCTGGCGGATTGCTCAACGACCACAGGCGTTGGAGCCGGAGCATCAACAGGTGCAACGCGGATCAGTTGCAGATAGCCATCCGGCGGGTTACGGCTGACCAGCAGGCTGAGCGCCACGTCGCCCTTGGTGGCAGACAAAAAACGATAGTCGCGAATGGCGACATACATATCCGGTGTTGGCACCACCTCGGTTCCGAAGCGGAAATCGAACCCGCCGCAGGTCCGGGCCTCACATTCAAACAGGATGTCAAAGCCCTGCGCCACGAGTTGATCCCGTAGCGGAGCCAGCAATTGCAGCGTCGTGCTAGAGCCCGCCTGCAAGCGCCATGTCAGCCGCTCGACCCGCCCCTCGACCGTTCGAGAGGCGACTATGCCATCGGCAACGGGCCCTGTGGGCAGCTCATAGCTGTCCAGCGGCGAGGTCCTCTCGCTGATCTGACGGGCGCTGGCGGGCAGGGTCAAATCTTGCGCCAGACCCGGCCCGGCCATCAGACAAAAGGCAAGGGCGAGGCGTCCGATCATCGGGCTTGCGCGTGATATTCGGGGTTGGGCGCCATGGCGGTCGCACTGGCCACCCGGTTGGACATGTTGAAGAACCCGGTGACGTTGGCGATGTCCCAGATATCCCGGTCACTGAAGCCCTGATCGCGCAGGTGCTGGCGGTCGGCCTCTTCAATCTTGGCGCTTGCGGTGGTCATCTTGGCCGCAAAATCCAACATCGCACGCTGGCGCGCATCCAGAGGGGCGGTGCGGTAGTTCATCACCAGCATCTCGCCCAGTTGCGGATCACCGGACATCTGCCTGACGGCAGCACCATGGGCAACAAGGCAGTAGAAGCACTTGTTGATCGAGGACACGACCACCGCGATCATCTCACGTTCGAGCTTGGACAGCCCGCTCTCTGCCAGCATCAGGTCGTTATACATAGCCGTAAAGGCGTTCAGCTTGTCGATATCGAAAGCGTAGGCTTTCAGCACATTCGGCACCATGCCCAGCTTTTCGAGGCAGACATCAAAGTATTTCTGCGTCTCGGGCGGCAAAGGGTCAGCCATGGGCAGGTTCAGCGCGGTGGGTAGATCGGTCTGGGTCACGGGCTTTCTTAACTCTTTAGACACGTTGACGATAATGGTATTCCCCGACAATCTCCATCCCGAGCGCACGGTAGAGACCATTCGCCCCAGCATTGGCCTTTGTGCAGATCACGCTGAGCGTTTTCGCCCCATTGTCCCGCGCCCAGAAGGCTGCTGCCCGCATGGCCCATTGGCCTAGGCCCTGACGGCGGTGATCGGTTAGAATCTCAAGCGCATGTACCATGGCCACATCGCCTTGCATGGCCATGAACACCGTTCCCGCCGGGCGATCAGAATGCCGCAGCAGGAACGAGGTCTTGGGGCCCGCAGCACGCTCCATCACGGCCAGCCGTTCGGGGCCGATACCACCTTTGGCCCAGATCTCCTCCATGACGGCAAGCGGTGGCCAGATGCCAAACGCGGTCACGCGGGGCAGAGGCTGATCGGTCAGTTGCTCCGGCTGGCAGGCGTAGATGTTGACCGGGTCCAGAACCTCATAGCCGCGCGCTTCCAGTTGGGCGTCGAGCTTGTGGTCATCGGGCCACAGACAAAAGATGCGTTTCTGGCCCATGGTCTGCATGGCACCCTCGGCTGCGATGATATCGGCCGCGGTCGCGTCACCCAGCGCATTGGCGGCAGACACGCGTGATCCACCGCCCTGCCCTTCGCGCAGGCGGAAGGGACCAAGGACGTCATAGCGCGCAGCGGGCCATGTTCCGTCAACGATGTCGGGCCAGTTGATGCTCACAACTCGAGTTCTTTTGCCAATTGGGTCATGGCCGCGTCGATGCGCGCACCCTCTGTCCCCCGGATTACCACGTTCGCGCCGAAGACACCGTTTACCTGAAACGGATAGCAGCCGATGGACAGGTCCGAGAACGCCTCGGCCAGTGCAGACAGCGTGGCAGCAATGTCGCCTTCGCCCCGATCCACCCGCAAAGTCTGCGACAACAGCGGGCTACCGCCCGTCAGGCCCGGCAAAACACTGGCTACCATGGCTTGGAAGACCGAGGGCACCCCGGCCATCACATGCACATTTTCGATGGTAAATCCGGGCGCGGTTGAGACTGGATTGTCGATCAGCGCGGCCCCATCAGGAATGCGGGCCATCCGCAGTCGGGCCTCGTTCAACTCCAGCCCTGACTTGTCGTAATGCGCCTGCAACAGCGCCCGCGCATCATCGCGCACGTCAATCGGGGTCTCGAAAGCGCGGGCGATGCAATCGGCGGTGATATCGTCATGTGTCGGCCCGATGCCCCCGCTGGTGAAGACAGTGTCGTAAGACACCGACAGCGCTTTGACCGCCGCTTCTATAGCCGGGGCATCATCGCTGACAATACGCACTTCTTTAAGATCGATGCCATGCTTGGTCAGCTCCCCCGCAAGGTAATGCATATTCGCATCGCGCGTCCGGCCAGAGAGGATCTCATCCCCGATGACAAGCATTGCAGCGGTTGGATTGGCCATGGCGCGCGCCCCCTCTTGATCGGCTGTTGGGGCAGGTATAGGCCGTGGGGCATGAGATTTGAAACCCCCCTTGTCCCCGCCCGACTGATCCGCCGCTACAAACGCTTTCTGGCCGATTGCACGCTAGAGGATGGGCGCGACGTGACAGCCCATTGCGCCAATCCGGGCTCGATGATGGGGTTGGCTGAACCGGGCGAGAAAATCTGGCTGGAGCCCAATGACGATCCGAAGAAAAAGCTGAAATACGGCTGGCGGCTGGTTGATCACGAGAATGGCCATTTCACCGGCGTCGATACTTCGGTGCCGAACCGGGCACTGCTCGCGGCATTAGAAGGCGGCGAGATCCCCGAACTGGCCGCCTATGAAACCGTCCGGGCCGAGGTGAAATACGGGCAGAACAGCCGCATTGATTTCCTGCTGACCCAACCCGGCCTGCCGGATGCCTATGTCGAGGTCAAAAGCGTCACGCTTTCCCGCCAGCCCGGTCTTGCCGAGTTCCCCGATAGCGTCACCGCCCGCGGCACCAAACATCTGCATGAAGTGGCCGCCATGGCCGAACAGGGCCACCGCGCGATCATGCTGTATCTGGTGCAACGCACCGATTGCGACCGCTTTGCGCTGGCCGCCGATATCGACCCGGCCTATGCGGCGGCCTTTGACGCGGCGCAGGCGCAGGGGGTTGAGCGGTTGGTCGTCGGCACCACCATCTCTCCACAGGGGATCGAGGTCGATGCGGCAAAGCGGTGGGCAATCGGTTACGGCAGGAGAGTGAACTCTCCCAGATAATAGCCTCGCCCTGGTGTGCAGCCCCGATAGGTGCCATCCTCTACCTGCCCCACCACGGCGCAGAGGTCCTGATCTTTGCGGAACGTCTTCCAACGGCTGCAGATCCTGTCGCCCTCTAACCACCAAACACCAGTGTCCCGGCCAAGCCGGGGAACCTCGACTTCAAAACTCTGGTCAGCGTTCACGCGTGCCGTGCCGGTGATGCCGGCACGATTCAACGCAATCTGGCGATCCTCTACCAAAAGCGCCGCAAGCTGATCCCCCGTCAGCATCGTCACCTCTTCGCGGCACCCACAGGTCAGAACGACCAGAAAAGCAACAATCGCCCTGACCATCTAAGCCCTTGTTCCCGCTGATCCATCTTCCTTAGAACCGTGCCGCAAACCGGCGCGGATGGCCACGCGCAGACGGGATGATCAACGAAACTTGAACCTCTATTTGTGGATTTCTGGCCAAAGATCGGCGTCCAGCCCCTTCACAAACGGTGCGAAGTAATCGGCCACAGCCTGCCACCCCCCGACCGAGGCGGTGTTGACCGGTCTCCGCGCCTGAAGGTTGCTGGCCGTTTTGATCGCATCCGAGGATTTGTCGGGCGACAGCATCGCCGGTTCAAAAGGCAGGTCGCAGAGCTGGGCCAACTCCTTGGCACCGTCCTCCAGATTATTCACCAGATGTTCGTAGCTAATGTCATGGACCCGCCCCGGAAGCACGGCATGCCAGTGCTGAATATAGCGGCGATAGCGGTTGGCTTCGGCTGCCATCCAGCTCAGATCATGCGTGTAATACAGGCCACCCGCTCCGAAATGCGTCCGCCACATCGACAGCGCCACATCGCGTGGATCGCGCGTGACGTTCAGGATTACCGCGTTCGGGAAGGCCTGCGCAATCGGCCCCAGAAACGCATAATTCCCCGGAGCCTTATCGATAAAGGCGCGTGTTCCTTCCGCCGTCTGGGGCAAATTATCCGCGTAATAGTCGGCCAGCTCCTGCGCGTCACTTCCAGCGCTCGATTGGCTTTCAGCCTTGCGGGCCCAGTGATGCACGCCCGCCAACTTTCCCAGCCCCTGAACGGTGGAATGTGAGGCCAGAATCCGCTCGATCAGAGTGGTGCCAGAGCGCGGCAAGCCAACCACGAACACCGGGCGCGGGATATCGGTGCGCGGCGCTGAGGCTGGGGCAGGCAGAGGCGCGCTCAGCCGCTGGCGGCAGGCTTTCTCGGCCCGGGTTTCCCAGCTTTTAAACCCATGCTGCAACTGATCATGCGCCTTGCGCAGCTGAAGCATCTCAGTCGCGGTATCGCCATCCTGTTTCGCAAGGCTCGCGGCGGCGAAATGAACGGTGGCTGCGGCTTCCCGATTGGCGTTGCCCGCCTCAAGCAGTTTAGAGGTCAGAGCCTGCAATTCCGCCCTATCCTCAGCTGACAGGTTCGGCAGAGTTGCAAAGAACTCCAGCGTTTCGGGATCCTCGGGCGCCAGCGCAAAGGCGGCGCGGCCATGGGTTAGAGCCTCAGACATACACCCCAAACCGACCAGACCCTTGGCCAGTCGCAGCTGACCGTAGTGGAATTTCGGGTGCTTCTCGGCCACGGCCACTAGGACGTCGATGGCCTGATTCCACTGGTGCATCTCATCCAGAATATCGGCCTTCAGGCAATGGGCCTGTAGATTGCCGTTTTGGTGACGCAGTACCTCATCAACATCCTTCAACGCCTCGCTCAGCTGACGCTCCTGCAACAGGGCCATGGCGCGCACATAGCGTTGCGGCGGGGTCAGCGGGGCCTTGGCCGCAACTTTATTCATCAGGGTCAGCGCCTTGCCAGCATCGGCGCCCTTAACAAGGCTCAGCCCGAAATTCTGGATCAGGTCGGGGTTTTCCGGCTCCATCTTCCAGGCGCGTTCCAGATGGGTCTGTGCCTGTTTGAAGTCCCCCTGGTGAATGCACGCAAGACCTGCCAGCTACGGAAACGCGGGCATTTTGGGCCATTTCTTCCCAGCCTTGACCGCACACTTCAACGCCCGGTCCGCGCGCCCGGTCTTGAGCATTTCACTAATGGTGGCAATCTCGGCCCTCAGCTGGTCAGCTTTCTGCATCTGACTACCCTTCTTTTATTTAAGCACCCGCGAACTATCTTACCCGTGCTAGTTTATAACGCTGTACGCGTCCACCTGTGATCGGATCGTCAACGATCCGAGATACAGGCCTGCGACGCTGCACCCTCTGGAACTTTCTGCACAAGCAGCGTAAATAGAACACTGCGCGAAACATTTGGAGCCTCGCATCCATGAAAGAACACCGTGGCCGCCTGACCAAGGACGGTATCCGCATTTACGAACAAGGTGACTTTGCCGGCATGCATGCGGCAGGGGCTTTGGCTGCGCGGATACTGGATGACATCGCGCAACATGTCTTCCCCGGCCAAACCACCGGTGCGATCGACGGGATCATCACTCAGATGGTCGAGAACGCGGGCGCGACCTCAGCCACGATTGGCTACAAAGGCTACCAGCACGCCAGCTGTATCAGCGTGAACCACGTGGTTTGCCACGGCATTCCCGGTGAGAAAAAGCTAAAGGACGGGGATATCCTGAACATCGACGTCACCGTCATCGTGGACGGCTGGTTCGGCGACACCTCGCGGATGTATGTCGCAGGCAAACTGCCGCGTAAGGCGGAGCGTCTGATTCAGGTCACCCATGATGCCCTGTTCAAAGGCATCGAGATGGTCAAACCGGGCAACACGTTCGGCGATATCGGCCATGCGATCCAGTCCTATGTCGAAGCGCACCGTATGAGCGTCGTCCGCGATTTCTGTGGCCACGGGCTTGGTCGAGTGTTCCACGCGCCGCCAAACGTGCTGCACTATGGCCGCCCCGGCACCGGTTCCGTTCTGGAAGAGGGAATGTTCTTCACCATCGAACCGATGGTCAATCTGGGCCGCCCTGAGACCAAGACTCTGGCCGACGACTGGACTGCTGTGACCCGCGACAAGTCGCTCTCGGCACAGTTCGAACATTCGGTCGGTGTAACCGCAAATGGGGTCGAGATCTTTACCCTGTCACCCGGCGGCAAGTTCCATCCGACCTATTCTTCGTGATCGGCAGCCTGATCCCGTAGAACTTTCAGCAGCATCGTCTCAGCCCCCCACGGCGTGATCGCGTCGTGGATGAACACCGGCGCGCGTGCAGGTTTGCGCGGCGGGCCGGTTTCTGTGTCAGTGTCCTGAGCCAAACCCCAGAACAAGGGCGGTAGGGCGCGGTCCATGCCAGAAGCCTAGCACAAACCGGCCCGCGCCTCAAAACCGGATCACGATGGCGTACAGCTGCCTCTGTCAAAACGCTGCGAAGTGCCTTTGATCATCATGTCATATTCGAGACTTACAAGATCAACGGCAAAGTTGACGACCTGACCATCCTGAATCAGCAAAAACGTCAGGTTGTCCAAACCCGGCAGGATGTCCGCCTCGCCCTGCAGATCTCCGACAGTGATGTGCCCTTTGTTGGACCCGCCCGAACGGGCCAACGTCACGTTGGATTGATCCACAGACGAGGTGCAATTGGCCATAAATTCATTCGCATCTAGTTTTGTTTGCCCTGCAACAACAGGGGAGGAGCCCAGCACGATGGCTGAGGTCAGGGCAGCTCTGAGAAGCATAGAGAGTCCTTTGAGGGTTGTTCCGCGTTTCTACGGCGCCTAGAGGCGAATTTGGCCGCAATTTTGGCGGAGATGCGTCAAATTGCTGGCCACCCTAATTCAATTTTAAAACGAATTAGGACGGTCAGGATCAACCCACATGATCAAGTGACTGAAGCATCAGTGAGATATGCGTGTCGCCGTATTTTCGACTGTCCAACAACTGGAATCCATCCGGTGCCTGCATCGGGGCGTTTTCTTCCCAAACGATAAACGCCCCCTCAGCGATCCATCCTGCCTCGGAAGCCTTGGCCAGCGCTTTTTGGCCCAGAGACTTGCCGTAAGGCGGGTCCAGCAAGATCAGGTCGTAGGGCGCATTGGGGTTTTCACCCAAACGCGTCGCATCCCGGCGGATCAGATCGGTCCGGTCAGCGCTGCGGGTCAGGTCGATATTCTTGCGGATCAGGCCCTGCGCCACACGCCCGTCATCCACAAAGGTGACGTGGTCGGCACCGCGCGACAGAGCCTCAAGCCCCAGCGCGCCGGTGCCTGCGAACAGGTCCAATACACGCAGACCGTCAAAATCGATCTGATGGCTCAGGACGTTGAACAGGCTTTCACGCACTCGGTCGGTGGTGGGACGCAAATGGGCACCCGCATCCCCTTTGCCGACCGAGGCCAAGGCACGACCCCGGAACTCTCCGGCGATGATCCTCACGCTTTGAGCAACGGTTTCAGATCCGCAGCCGGATCGGCCACCACGGCAGGATCAGCGGTTTTGCCCGCGTCGATCAGGCGCTTGCCAACCATATAGGCGCGCGGGTCGTTCATCGCGTCGACTGCAATCAGCTGGTCACCCTTGTAGTACCAGAACGACACGGTCTGACCTTCGCCCTGACGGGTGACAACCTGATCATAACCCGTATTCAGACCTGCGATCTGCAGTTTCACGTCATACTGATCTGACCAGAACCACGGCGTTGCTGTATAGTCCTTGGCAGCCCCCAGCATGTTCTGAGCCACGATCTCAGCCTGATCGATTGCATTAGGCACGCTTTCCAAACGAATACGCCCCGCGCCATGCGGGAAGGAGGCGCAATCCCCTGCCGCCCAAATCGACGGATCAGATGTGCGGCCATGCGCGTCGGTTTTGATGCCGTTGTCCAGTTCAAGCCCAGCCAACTCGGCCAGTTGGGTGGACGGCGCGATGCCCACGCCGACGACCACAAATTCAACCTCGATTTCGGTTCCATCTGTCAGAACCGCGCCGACCACCTTGCCGTTTTCACCGATCAGACGATCAAGGCCCACGCCCTCGCGGATGTCCGCTCCATGACCCGAATGCAGCGCGCGGAAATAGTCGCTGGTTTCCTTGGCGGCGACGCGTTGCAGGATACGCTCGGCCATTTCTACCAGCGTCACCTTGACCCCGCGCTTAGCGCATACGGCTGCGGCCTCAAGCCCGATATAGCCGCCCCCGACGATCAGAGCGCGCGCGCCTTCAGTGACCCGAGGCTCCATCTCGTCGATATGAGCCAGATCGCGCACCACATGAACGCCTTGAAGATCACCGCCGATAGAGGCAGGCAGATAGCGCGGATCCGACCCGGTGGTCAGCGCCAGTTCGTCATAGGAGATGACCTCATCCCCCACGGTCACGGTCTTGGCCTTGGGGTCAATTGCAGTAACACGCTGCCCCAGACGCAGGGTGATGTTGTTGTCGGCGTAGAAGCTTTCGGGGCGCAAAAACAGACGCTCCAGCTCCATCTCGCCCAGCAGATAGGCCTTGGACAAGGGCGGGCGCTGATAGGGCAGATGTGGCTCGGCCCCGATCAGGGTGATATCCCCTTCAAACCCATCCTTGCGCAGTTTCGCAACAAGCGACGATCCGGCCTGCCCGGCGCCGATCACGACAATATGGCTCATGTTCATCACACCCTGTCGAATTCTCATGGTTACTTTTGTCCGACCACCTATATTGCGGCATAGCCCGACTCTGCAAATCCAAACGACAGGAGCTGATAAATGATTACAACAGGTGAGATGCTGCCCGACGCCACGCTGACCCAAATGGGTTCGGAAGGCCCCGAAGAGGTTCGGATTTCAGACAAAACCTCGGGCCGCAAAGTGGTGATCTTTGCTGTTCCCGGCGCGTTCACACCGACCTGTCATTCGGCACATGTGCCCAGCTTTATGCGCACCAAAGATCAGTTCGAAGCCAAGGGCGTGGATGAGATCATCTGCATTTCCGTCAACGACCCCTTCGTGATGAAAGCCTGGGGCGAAGCGACCGGCGCAACCGAGGCCGGCCTGACCCTGCTGGGCGACGCCGCGTCTGAGTTCACTAAGGCCATCGGCATGGATTTCGACGCCCCACCAGCCGGGCTGCTGGCACGTTCGCAGCGTTACGCGATGCTGGTCGAAGACGGCAAGGTCACTGCGCTAAACCTGGAAGAAAGCCCCGGCGCTTGCGAGATTTCAGCCGGTGAAGGCTTGCTCGAAGTAATCTGACGCTGTTCGGCCCCGGCTAAACCGGGGCCGTCCTAACCCTATTTAACTTGATACAACGCCCCAGTGTGCGATTATCAAAGGCACATAGCTGGGGAGTATGTTTATGTATCTCAAAGCCATTTCACTCATTCTGGGCGGCGCAGGCGTTCTTGCAGCTTGCGGCCCGGCCCCGACACCACAGCAACAAGCGGCACGGCAACATGAAATCGCCTGCCTGAGCGGCACCTTGGGTGGCGCGCTGATCGGAGGCGCAATCGGCAATCAGTTCGGAGGCGGTTCAGGCAAGTCCATTCTGACGGGTGCAGGTGCCGCAACCGGAAGTATCAGTGGCGCAAGATTCGCATGTTGAGGGGGACGGCAATGAAAAGAATATTCTGTATCGCCGCGCTTGCGATGGCCAGTGCCGCAGCTGCGGACGACGTGGCAGAGTTGAATGAAAAGGAGCTGACAGCCATCGACTCGAACAACGATGGCTTTCTGTCCAAGGACGAGTTCAATGCCTTTTCAGACTACGCCTTTCAGGCGATGGACGAAGACAAGAACGGCACACTCGGCCTGTCCGAGGCCAAACCCTTCCTGGACATAAAGCAATTTCAGGACGTTGACCGGAACGGCGACAGCCTTATCTCAAGGGCGGAATACGATGCGCAGATGAGCAACGATTTCGACTCTGCGGACAAGGATGGAAACGGCCGGTTGGACTAACCCCGGAGGGTGAGATGAACAGATGGATCTGGATCGGCGCGCTGGCCGTGTTGGCCGCTTGTGACGTACCGCAGGCCCCGGTTGTGACCGGTCCCGACGGGCAGGCCCGCATTCAGATCAACACCAGCGGGCTGACCTGCTATGAGAGGCGGTGTCTGGACATCAACCCAGCGGCGCGCAGTGTCCGATCTATCGGCAACAAAACGACCCGCATTCCGGGCAATATCGACGTCAGTAGTGGCACGGTCACGCCGGATGAGTTCCGCCAGATGGCGATCACGGCATCCTTGGCTGGCGGAATTGGGTCCGGACAGGATCGCGACTAGACCAGTCCGTCCATCTTGCGCGCCAGTTTCGCATCCAGCGAAGACAACCCGCCGACGTCATGAGTGGAGAGCACCACTTTGACCGTGCGGTAGACGTTGGACCATTCGGGGTGGTGGTTCCATTTTTCGGCCCAGATCGCCACTTGGGTCATCCATCCAAAAGCCGCGACGAAATTGTCAAAGATGAAAGTCTTGGTGATCGCATCCCGGCCCTCAACCATCGTCCAGCCATTGTTGAACAGCGGATCAAGAAGGGGGCCACGGGTCTCGGTCGACAAAAGCTCGGTCATTGCTGTTCCTCCGGGTTCGATTTTCTGAACGGACCGTAATCCGTCAGAATCTCAATCTCTTCTCCCACCGCGCGGCCTTCAGCGTCCAGATATTTTTTGACGGCATCGGCGAATCCCGGATCGGCAATCCAATGAAGGCTGTGCGTGCGTGTTGGCAGGTAGCCACGCGCAAGCTTGTGTTCGCCTTGCGCTCCGGCTTCGACCCTTTGCATGCCATGCGCGATGGCAAAGTCGATGGCCCTATAATAGCACAGCTCGAAATGCAGGCAGGCATGATGTTCCACACAGCCCCAATAACGACCATATAGCGTCTCACGCCCGATGAAATTCAGCGCCCCCGCGATGGGATACCCATCGCGTTCTGCCAGCACCAAAGCCATATCAGCGGCCATCGTCTGCTGCGCGATATCAAAGAACTGGCGCGTCAGATAAGGTGATCCCCACTTGCGCGCGCCGGTGTCCTGATAGAACCGCCAGAAGGCATCCCAATGCTCGGGCCGCAGGTCGTCGCCGGTCAGGGTGCGGATCTCACCACCGAATGCGTTGGCCTGAGCACGCTCCTTGCGGATATTCTTGCGCTTGCGCGAAGACAGCGCCGCCAGAAAGCCGTCGAAATCCGCGTAATCGTCATTCAACCAATGAAACTGCTGTGAGCTGCGCAGCATCAGGCCCATCTGCTCACCCGCCAGCGCCTCGTCTTCGGTGCAGAAGGTCGCGTGAAGCGACGATACCTGATTGTCTGCCGCCAGTTGCACAGCGCCCTGCACCAGCGCGGACATCCCAATCCCTTCATATCCCGGACGCACCAAAAAGCGCCGCCCGGTGGCGGGCGTGAAAGGAGCCGCGATTTGCAGTTTGGGATAGTACCGCCCGCCCGCGTTTTCATACGCATGGGCCCAGCTGTGGTCGAAGATATACTCACCCTGACTGTGCGACTTAGCATACATCGGGGCCGACGCGATCAGCATCCCATCCAGATAGGCCGTCAGGTATTGAGGCTGCCACCCGGTGCCCCGCCCAACCGAGCCGCTGTTTTCCAGAGCCAGCAAAAACCGATGCGTGGTAAAGGGATCCAGCGGACGCCCGCCATCTGCTGTTTCGGGGCAAGCGCAGGCATCCCACTCGGCCGCAGAGATTTGCGAGAGTGATCCAAGTACCTGAATTTCGATCTGCGCCTGATCCATGTGCCCTCCGCGTCTGGTCTTTATCTGTGACGAGGTGCGGCGGGTTCAACCCGGATGCTTGGCCAGATACCCCTCAAAGGTCACATTGTCGGCAACGGCGCGGGCCTCTGCCTCTTGTTCAGGCGACTTTACCGTCCAACACAGGATCGGCACACCGCGCGCTTTCAGCTCGGCCACGCGCGGACGGTCCAGATCATGAACCTCATGGCTGATGAAACTGGCCCCAACCCGGTCGAAATCGGGAATGTCGCGCAGGTGATCGCACACCGTTTGCGGCAGCAGCTCGACACTCGGCTTGTAGGAACAAGTCACGATTCCGCGCGGCAGATGCGGGGCCAGACGGGCCAACTCTGCCACACTGTTGGGGTTGAATGACATCAACGCCACTGGACCGTCGTAACCTTTTAGCGCCCGCACAGCGTCCGCCTCAAGCGGGCCGACATTGGTGCCCATGGCTCCATCCTGATCCTTGAGTTCGATCAGCAGCGGGACTTTGCCCGAGACCATCTCAAGCACCGCGTCAAGGGTGGGAATACCATCCTCGGCATACAATAGCTGCGTGGCCTGCGCCCGCGCGGCCGAGATCTGCTGGATCGGGCCGGACTGCCCGGTCAGACGCGCCATGTCGTAGTCATGAAACACCATCGCACGGTTGTCCGAGGTCCGCTGCAGATCAATCTCGATACCATACCCGGCCTCGATCGCCGCACGAATGGCCGCCCGGCTGTTTTCCGGGCGGTTATCTGTTTTGTCATGCAGCGCCCGGTGCGAGATCGGGGCCTCAAGAAACACACGCGGCAGAGCAGGTGTCATTGGACTTCGAAAATACCTTCGATTTCGACAGCAACACCAAGCGGCAGTGATGCAGCACTGACCGCCGAGCGGGAATGACGACCCGCCTCGCCCAGCGCCTCAACCAGGAAATCAGAAGCACCGTTGATCACCTGCGGCTGCGCGGTGAAATCAGCAGTCGAGTTCACAAAACCGGTCAGCTTGATCACCCGCACCAGTTTCTCGATATCCCCGTCACAGGCCGCTTTGACCTGAGCCAGCAAGTTGATCGCACAGACCTTTGCCGCCGCTGCACCCGCGTCGACGTCCATGTCATCGCCCAATTTGCCGGTGATCAGGTCGTCCGCTTTGGAAATCTGACCCGAGACATAGACAATGTTCCCCACGCGCACGAAAGGCACATAGTTTGCGGCCGGGGCCGGTGCGTCTGGCAACGATACGCCCAGGCTTTGCAGTTTTTCCGAGATGCTCATGTGATTGTCCTCACCCAAAATCGACTCGGGCGGACGCTAACCGGGATGATGCCGCTGGGAAAGCCGGAAACCGATTTTTCTGACCGTCGCGTTCAGTGGGCATATCCTGTCCTATTTCGAACTGTTGAAGTCGTGTCACTTTACCTTCGTTGATTTACCGGGTTTAACGCTATGTGTTTCATTCAAGCTCTGAAACCTCTATGTGACAACAACTTGTGTCGGTTGGACACGCAGGTATTGATTGATCGCCCAAGCGTCGTGCCGGGCCGTATTGGAGTAGCTAAGACCGTGTTGAGCAAATTTGGCTTCAAACATCTTGTTGTTCTGTCACTTATGGCTGTGTTGTCGGCCTGTGCGACGCAACCCCCGGAACAGGCTGCTCGGGGAGAGATTTTCGACCCCTATGAGAACGCCAACAGGGGAATTCACAAGTTCAACCTTGGCGTCGACAGGTTTCTGTTTCGCCCCGCCTCAAAAGGCTATGTGAAGATCGTCCCTGATCCGATGGTGACCAGCTTCAGTACCTTTGCGGAAAACATCTCTCTGCCCGGGCAGGCGGTGGATTACCTACTTCAGGGAAACCCCAAGCAAATGGGCAACGCCTTGTTGCGGTTCGTGATCAACATGACCGTCGGTGGCTTTGGCCTGTCGGCCCCGGCGGATGAGTTGAACCTGCCGCCCGTCGATACAGATTTCGGCGAAACCTTGCACGTCTGGGGTGTTGGGGAAGGCGCCTATGTTGAACTGCCGTTCTATGGCCCATCGACCACTCGTGACGCTGTAGGTGTCGTTATCAACCTGTTCTCGAACCCGATCAACTTCACTCCGGTACGCCCTGCAGACAATCTGGGGGTTTATGCCGAGGTCGTACGTCGGATGGGGGATAGGGGGCGTTTTTCTGATACAGTGGACTCGATTCTCTACGAAAGTGCCGACAGCTATGCGCAGGCCCGACTGATCTACCTGCAAAACCGCCGCTTCGAATTGGCACGCGACGACGAGGACGCCTTCCTGGATCTCTACAACGATCCATATGCCGACGCCGGAACCGACCCTGTTAGTGATCCCCTTCTCGACCCCTACGAGGACCCTTATGCTGAGTAACGCTTTAAACCGAAGACATTTCCTGAAAACCTCTGTGACCGGAGCAGCTATTGTTGCCCTGCCCCTGCCCGCTCTGGCCCTGACCGAGGCGGGTGCCAAACAGCTGGTCAACAGTGTTGTCGCGGATATCAACCGCGTGATCGCCTCGGGCAAATCCGAAAAAGCCATGTTGCGCGATTTCGAGAAGATTTTCGTGCAATATGCTGATGTTCCGATCATGGCGCGCTATGCGCTTGGGGCAGACGCCCGTTCTGCCTCTCCGGCGCAGTTGAGACAATTCACCAAGGCGTTCCAAGGCTATATCTCGCGCAAATACGGACGCAGGTTCCGCGAATTCATTGGCGGCCAGGTGGATGTGCGAAATGCGCGTAGAATCAAAGCCGGATATGAAGTGCGTACCTCGGTCAAGCTGCGGGGATCGTCGCCCTTTGACGTGACCTTCCTGGTTTCTGACAAATCCGGTCGCGACAAGTTCTACAACATGTTCATTGAGGGTGTGAACTTGCTGCTGACCGAACGCACCGAAATCGGGGCGATGCTGGATGCGCGTAAAGGTAATTTGAACCAACTGATCAAAGACCTCAACAGAACCGGGTAACAGTGCCTTTTTGTGTGACGAAACGCCTCCGCGCTCTGTGCGTTGGAGGCGATTTCGTTTCTACAACCGCAAGAAAGTCATTTTACCTTGGGACCTCACACGCGCCGAAGTTGATGCGCCGCTTTCCAAAGCTCTCATTCCACTCAAGCTTCCGCCCGTTCAACGCCCAGCCTTGATCCCCTAAGGCATATAACTTCGGACCAACGCACTGGCGATCAAAGCCCATCCATCTGCGATCACGAAAAACGCCAGCTTGAACGGCAGCGAGACGATTGCAGGCGGCACCATCATCATGCCCATCGACATCAAAACGGCAGCCACAACCAGGTCAATGATCAGAAAAGGCAGGAAAATCAGGAACCCGATTTGAAACGCACGGGCGATTTCTGACAACATGAATGACGGCATCAGAACTGAAAGCGGAGCATTCGGAGACAGGACCATCCCCTCGCCTTCAGGGCGCAAAGCGGCCATGGATTGAAACGTCTCAACGTCCAGTCGCGCGGCCATGAACTCTCGGAACGGGTTCAGGGTGCGTTCCAAGGCCGTTTCAACCTCAAGCGTTTCGTTGATCAAAGGCTCAATTCCAATGGTCCAGGCTTCGGTAAAAACCGGCTCCATGATGAAATAGGTCAGGAACAGCGCAAGGCTGACGATCAGCATATTCGGCGGAGATTGCTGCAACCCGATACCCTGTCGCAGGATCGCGAGAACCGTGATCAGGAAGGGAAAACAGGTGATCATGATCGCCAACCCGGGCGCAAGGCTGAGAACGGTGATCAGCAAGATCAACTGGATCGTCCGGGCCGAGATGGACCCGCCCTCCCCAAGCGACAGGGTCACGTCTTGAGCCGCAGCCAGCGAGGGCAGCGTAGCCACCACCACCACAATCAGCCAGAGCCACAGGCGCATCAGCCGATCCCGTTCTGCAAATCCGCGATTTCGGTCAGACGTACGGCCAGTTGACCGGCCTGATCGCCCTCCACCTCTTCCAGAATGCCACGGGCAACCAGTTGGTCGCCGACATAGAGGTCCACGGGGTCTTCGATCCGTTTGTCCAGTGTCAGCACCGCGTTTTCGCCCATATTCAGCAAGTCCCGGATCAACGGGCGGGCGCGGCCGACGGAAACTGTGACTTCGATCGGGACAGCATCAAAAGGGTTGGTTTTCTGAGATTGGGTATCAGTCATGGGTCAAAGCCTCTTTCGCCTCAAACAGGTAGGAGTCAAATGCCTGCTGCACCGAGGTCAGCAGATCCACGCAATCCACCTCGCGCCGCAAGATACCGACCTGCAGCCGCGCTTGTCCGGGTTGCAACGAGGAATCTTCGATCACACGCGGAGGCTGTGGCATATTCGATGACAGCAAATCTTCGACCTTGGCGGCGCGCCCTTCCGGCACAAGTATCTGGATGGGTTGGTCGATCTGGGTTCGTGCCATGTCTTGCAGCTGTTCCGACAGGCGGTGAGCAAAGCTGCGGTCGATACAATCCGGCAGCACCAAGTTCACCAGGCTTTGGAACATCGGCTCCAGCGACAGGGTCATACGTGTCAGCGCTTCGTGATAGGTAAAGGACATGTCTTCCAACGCCTTGGCCAGTTCTGCCGAGACCTGGCCCCGGTTCTGCTCCTGCGCTTGAACAGCGTCTTCCCATCCGGCCCCGTAGCCTTGTTCGAAGGCGGCCAGGCGCTGTTCCTCCAGCGCGTCTTCATCCAGAAGATGCAGCTTGCCGCCTTCGACCTGCGCGGTGAAATCCTCAAGAAGATGAGCAATCGACATCAGACCCGCTCCTCGCCTTCTTCAAGCCAACTGCGCAGGATCTCGACCGTTTCTTCCTGCTTGTCACCGATCATCGCCCGCAACCGATCCACAGGGTCTGCGTTGCTGTCCGACCCAAGCGCCGGCACGCCGGCCGACTGCGCTTGTCCTGGCAGAGCCGTGAACTCGGCCGACTCATCTGGCGCGATCTCACCGACCAGAACCTGCGCATCCTGTGCGTCACCACCACCCGCAGGCAACAACGCGGGGGCTGTCGCTGGTTTCATCAGGATGGGGCGAATGACGAACAAGGCCAGAACCAGCGAAACAAGTGCAAGCACCGCCATCTGGATCAGAGACATCGCGTCCAGATGAATATTCTGCCACAGGGAGGACGAAACCAGCGTTCCCTGCGGCTCTACCACCGGCAGATCAAGCGATTTCAACGTGATCACATCGCCCCGAGCTACATCGAAGCCAACGGCTGAGGCCACCAGCTCCTCAAGCGCGTCAAGCTCGGTCTGAGGCAGGGGCTCAAAGCTTTCCACCCCATTTTCATCTACCGACCGGAGGCCATTGACCAACACCGCGACTGTCAGGCGCTTGATGGCTCCGGGTGCGTTGTGAACCTCAAGCTCCGTTTCTGAGACCTCATAGTTCACGCGCTCGCGGGTCTGCGTCGCGTTCGAATTCGATTCGTCCCCGCCCGCGCCGTCACCATCCGGCAGGTTGGAGGCAACCGTCACATCGCCGGACTGATTGCGCGCACTGTCCGAGCGTTCCTCGACATCCGTGCTGATCGCGACCCGCCCTTTGGGATCAAAGCGGCGTTCGCGGATGGATTCGGTTTTGGTGACTGTGTCGACACTGACCTCAACCACGGCGTTGCCGGTGCCCACACGCGCCTCGACAAGGCGCAGCACGCGTTCGCGTAACTGACGAGATTTGTCGTCCGCGGTATCTGCCGCGACTGCCGTGTCCTGACCGCCAATCACGGCGCCGTTCGAATCTACAACCGTTACGTTTTCCGGCGCTAGACCGCTGACCGCCGAGGCGACCAGAAAGCGAATCGCCTTGGCCTGATCGCCCGTTATCTGCGCGCCCGATGGAACCAAATAGACCGAGGCCGTGGGCGCAACGCTACGCTGAAACGGGTTGGCCGAGCCATTCGCGATATGCACCCGGGCCTGATTGACATGAGGACCACCGACGATGGTGCGTGCCAGCTCACCTTCTTTTGCGCGCCAATAGGCGGCATCGAACATCTGCGAGGTGGTGCCAAACCCGCTTAGCGAATCGAGCAGCTCGTAGCCACGATTGCCATTGGCAGGCAGGCCTTCGCTGGCAAGGGTCAAGCGCAGCTCATCCCGCTGCGAGCCGGGCACGTAGATTGAGCCGCCCCTGATCTCATATGTGACACCGCGCTGATCGAGTGCACGCACGATATCGCCCGCGGCTCCGCTTTCCAGCCCTGCATAAAGAAGGGTCATGGACGGTGCCGTCACAAGACGGGACATCCCGAGAACCCCCAGAAACACCAGCGCAACCGCGCCGACGACTATGATTTGCTTTCGTCTGTCCAAACTTGCCCAGACAGTTCCGATCTGCTGCACGCTCACCTCCGACTCGCCGACATTCTGCCCGGCGCATCCCTTGTTTGAACGATTGCCCTTAACAATCGGTTAGTCCCTGCCGGGTTATGACAGCTTCAGATCGAATGAATGAGGACGTCATGACTGACGCTACAGCAGAAGAGGCAGAAGCCCCTAAGAAATCAGGGAAAATGGGTCTGATCATCGGGGTGATTCTGGCGCTCGTCGGGGCGGGTGGCGGCTATTACGCGACCACATCCGGGCTGTTGCCCTTTGGGGCTAAACCCGAAAAGGCGGAATCGATGGACGCTGAAAAAGACAAACCGGCCAAGGCCCTGCCGGATGTGGGATTCGTCGATCTTCCGCCCGTGATTCTGTCGGTGAATGCGGGTGAGTCGCGGCATCTGAAATTCCACGCGCAGCTCGAAGTTAACTCAGCCTACATCAGTGATGTGGAAAAAATGCAACCGCGAATCATGGATGTGCTGAACGGGTACCTTCGCGCGCTGGAGGTTTCAGATCTCGAGGACTCCTTAGCGCTGGTGCGTATCCGGGGGCATCTGCTGCGGCGCATTGAAATCGTCGTCGGAGAGGGTCGTGTGCGCGACGTTCTGGTGATGGAATTTGTTCTGAATTAGGAGGCGAAATTGGAGCTTATTGCAGATATTTTGCTGGTCGCGGGCGCGCTAGGTGCCGGCCTGTATTGCTTTGTCCTGTCCCGCCGCCTGAAACGGTTCACGGATCTGGAACAAGGCGTGGGCGGGGCCGTCGCGGTGCTGTCTACGCAGGCGGAAGAGTTGAAAAAGTCGCTGGGCAGCGCGCGGGCTGCCTCGGACCAATCCGGGGATGAGCTGAAAGAGCTGACGGAACGCGCGCAATCGGTTGCACAGCGGCTCGAGCTGATGATGGCCTCAATGCATGACGTCATCCCCGAAGAAAAGGCCGCGCCTGAACCGCCGGCGCCGGACGTATCGTTAGAGCCGGATGAAGAGGCTGCGGGTGCAGCCGAGCCAGAAGAGGCATCTGACACTCAGGATTCGGATGCAGATGATACGCCCGCCGAGGAGACTGGGTCCGACCAACCAGCCAAAGCACCGGAAGGTTTGATGTTCTTCCGGCACAAACGGCAGGGTGTGGAGGCTGCGGAATGAAACGCTCTGGCACGCAAAAAGGCAGGGCGCGACCCCGCGGCGGCGTGTTGGCGGTGATTGCTCTGCTGATGATCGGGTCCGCCGCGATTCGCCTTGGGCTGGAAGCCGGGCCCGCATTGGCCAAAACCGTCGAGCCGACAAAGGCCGAAGAGCCGCCGATGTCAAAACCCTCGCCGGATCTACAGGTTCTATTGACCGAACTTCTGCGCCGCGAAAAACGTCTGAAGCAGCGGGAAGAAGCCCTGGAAGAGAAGGAAAAGGCGCTTGAGATCGCCCACGAGGCCATCGAAACGCGCTTGGCCACACTACAACAGGCCGAGGAAGACCTGCGGGAAACACTGGCACTGGCAAACAAGGCCGCGGAAACGGATCTGACCCGGCTGACGGACGTCTACCAAAACATGAAACCCAAAGATGCCGCCGCCCTGTTCGAGACGATGGATCCCAGCTTTGCCGCCGGTTTCCTGTCACGCATGCCCGCCGATGCCGCAGCGGGCGTTCTGGCCGGCCTCAGCCCCGAAGCCGCCTATACGATCAGTGTCGTCATGGCGGGTCGAAATGCCAATGCCCCACAGGAATAACCGCATGCTTTTCAAAGCTATTTGGACACTTGTCGGAGATCGCAAATGATTGGAATTGTTGGAATTGTCGTCATCTTTGTGATGGTGTTCGGTGGCTATCTGGCTGCGGGCGGCAAGATGACGATTATCATGAAATCCCTGCCGTTTGAGATGATGATGATCGGCGGTGCCGCTGTCGGAGCCTTTCTGATCAGCAACGATATGGGCGGGATCAAACACACGATTAAAGACATGGGTAAGGTCTTCAAGGGGGCAAAGTGGAAACCCGAAGACTACCGGGACCTTCTGTGCCTTCTATTCTCTTTGATCCGCATCGCACGCGCAAACCCGGTCGAGGTTGAACAGCACATTGAAGACCCTGAAAACTCGAGCCTGTTTTCCGCCTACCCGAAAATCCAGTCCGACAAGGAAGCCGTGGACCTGATCTGCGACACGATGCGCTCGGCTGCGCTGAACTATGATGACCCCCATCAGGTCGAAGAAGTTCTGGAAAAGCGGATGGAGGCCAATTTTCATCACGCCATGCATTCCAGCCACGCGCTGCAAACCGTCGCCGACGGCTTGCCCGCCCTTGGGATTGTCGCCGCCGTTCTGGGTGTGATCAAAACGATGGGGTCAATCGACCAGCCGCCCGAGGTTCTGGGCAAGCTGATCGGGGGAGCTCTGGTCGGGACATTTCTAGGGGTGTTTCTAGCCTATGGTCTGGTGGGGCCCTTTGCTGGCAAGCTGAAAACCGTCGTGGAAGAAGACAATCACTTCTACCAGCTGATCAAAGAAGTTTTGGTCGCCAACCTGCACAACCACAATGCCGCCATGTGCATCGAAGTCGGCCGCCAGAACACACCAACCCACAACCGGCCTGGTTTCTCGGAACTCGAGGATGCTCTCAAGGAACTCAAACAGGCGGCGGCATGAAAGGCCTGGCTCTCTTCACGTCGATCCTCATCACAGTGGCAACCTCGGCCACTGCTGAAACGTTGGTTGTCCGATCAGGAGAACATGACAGCCACACCCGCCTCGTCGTAAAGGTTCCGCCGGGCACCGAGTGGGTACTTGCACGCCGGAAAAACGGGGCGCGGCTGACCGTTTCAATCGACGACGTCCTGTTTCAAACAGAAGGCGTGTTCGGGCGACTGACATCAAATCGCTTGTCAGCCCTGTCTCAATCGGAACCAGGTGCCGCACTTGATTTGGAGTTTGGCTGCGACTGCGTGGCCATGGCCTTTCTGTTTCAACAATCAATGATTGTCGTGGATATTTCGCAAGGCACTTTGCCTCCGCCTTTGACTGCCAACATCCCTTTGCCACCGTCTCTGCCGCCGTTGGGAGTAGAAGATCCGCCTGAACCCTTAGCTTTGCCGCTTTTGACGCTGAACCAACAGGGCTTCAAAGATCAACTCTCAGCCAGCCTACTGCAAGGTGCCGACCGAGAGGTCCTTGACCTGGACCTGGCCGCCATCGGCCCCCGCACGTCAACACCTTCGAACGACACGGACATGCTGCCGAGTTTTGCAGCGAATATGAGTGTCTCAACGATTGTGGACGAACTGGAAGGTCTTCTTGGCCCCGATGTCCCTCAAATTGAAAAACGTCCCGCCTGCATCAGCAGCGCTCGGCTAGGGTTCGACACATGGTCGGACGCGCGCCCGTTCGACGAACAGATCGCCGATCTGCGTTCTGGGTTGTATCAGGAGTTCGACCGCGTCGACGCCGATCTGGCGTTCAAGCTGTCGAAACTCTACGCTTTTTTCGGGTTCGGAGCGGAAGCTGTCTCCTCGCTTGCTCTGGTTGAAGGGCATTCCGAAGAGCAAAGCTGGGTGCAAGCCATAGCCGGGCTTGTGGATCACCGTGAGCCCGCAGAAGATAGCCCGTTTCGAGGTCTTCAGCGCTGTAGTAGCCATGCGGCTTTCTGGTCAGCACTAAGCGAGCAAACGCTGAGCCTTGATGCTGATCTGGACGCGATAGAGCAGTCTTTCTCCAGCCTTCCCCGACATTTGCGCCGCAGTTTGGGCCCAAGACTATCATCGATTTTGGTTGAAGCTGATAAGCTGGAAGCGGCGCGGCGGGTGATGCGTTCCGTTGATCGCGTTGAAACGGAGGAACAGCCCAGTGTGGCCAAGGCTCGGATCGCTCAGGCCGAAGGCGACTCTGACGTGGCCGATGCCATCTTGGAAGACGTCATTTCTGCGCCAGAAACAGCAACAGATGCCCCTCTGGCCTTGGCGCGATTGGTCGAGAAGCGCTGGGCAGAGCGAGGGGCCGTATCCTCTCAGGACGTTGCCCTTGCCGCAGCCTACGCGTTGGAGTTTCGTGGATCTGAAACCGGACCAATGATGCAGCACGCACATATCGTTGCGCTGAGTTTGAACAATGAATTCGATGCGGCCCACGACCTGATCCAAGCCCTGCCCGAGGGTGATGATCGCGCGGATGTTCTAAACCGTCACACACATCTGCTGGAAGAAAGGTCAAACGATGTAACCTTTCTGAAACAGGTGCTGTCCATGTCTGATGGCGACTCGATGGCTTTGACCACACAAGCCGCTATTGCGATTTCTGGCCGCTTGGGCGCTTTGGGGTTTGCGGCTCAAAGTTCTGCCTTTGCCAATCGCACGCATGACACGACGGACCGATCCCAACGTGCACGATTGCGCGCGCGCGCGGCACTGTTGGACGAAAAACCGCACAAAGCGATGCTGGAACTGTCCGATGATGCTTCAGCGGCCGCCAATACCCTGCGCGCTCAGGCGCTGGCGGCGATCGGCGATCTGAGCGCGACGGCAGACTTGTACCGAGACCTCGGCGAAATCGAGGTTGCGAACCGGTATTTCTGGTTGGCTGGATTGTCCGAAAATATTGAACCTGAAGGGCGGTTTGCGAAACTGGCCGAGATCTCAGGCAAGCTTGCCTTGGCGCCTCGTCGTCTTCTTGAGACGCCTCTGGCCGATGCCAACAGTCTACTGGCCGACAGCGAAGAGACCCGAGCGCATATTGCCGACCTTTTCGGTTTACTCTCCGACCCAGAACGCGCGCCCGATGAGGGAGCAGATCCCAACCAATGATACCAAAGGTCTAGCGCAGATTCCGATAATTTAATTTTACTCTAATGGCTTAGTTCCCCTTAGTGCAAAGCTGGGTAAATACCTTGATGAAAATTCTGACAGGACTTCGCGCGTTCTTTCGACCGTTTGCCACAAAGAAACATGACCAACTTTTCACCGCCGACCAAGGAAGTTGGCGACTTGCTGAGAGGTTCCGATAACAAGATTTTCCCAAAAGCGCCTCGGCACAAGACATTTTGCTTTCCGAGCCTGTGCATGGTTCACGGCTTGGAAAATGAGGTAAAGGCCGATGTCTAAACTTGTTTATCTCTAAGCCGTTGCTCTCGCCGTGACCGGCATCTACTGGGTTGGAACCCTGAGCCTACATCACGTGCGATTTGGGAAATGGGTCTCAGGCGCGTTTAATCGTTCTGAAAAAGAATGAACATCGGTGGTCTGCGAAACCCACGAAGAACGCGATTACCCCCATGGCGATACTCGGAGAAAACAAGATGCCAGATCGCGATAAAAAGGCGCTCTGCCACTCGTGTATTGAGAAGAGCAGAGCGCCACCCAGATGGTTGATCAGTAAGGTGCCTCGACGTCGTTTATCGCGACGTAGACGGTTTTCATCTCGCTGAAATGGTTGATGGCGAGCTTCGAGTTCTCGCGACCGACACCCGACATCTTGGAGCCGCCGAACGGTGCCTCAACCAGGGCGAGGTTGTAGGTATTGATGTAGCAAGTCCCGGCCTCGAAACCGGCGACGATGCGATGGGCTCGGGTCAGGTCGTTTGTGAACACTCCAGCCGCGAGGCCGAATTCAGTGTCATTGGCGCGGGACAGAACTTCGTCTTCGGTGTCGAAATCCAGAACGGACATGACCGGGCCAAAGATCTCTTCGCGGGCGATGGTCATGTCGTCGGTGACATCGGCGAACACAGTGGGTTGCATGTAGAACCCCTCGCCCGCGATCCGTTCTCCTCCATAGACCAGACGCGCGCCTTCGGCCTTGCCCTTTTCCACGTAGCCCAGCGCGATGTTCATCTGATTTTCGCTGACCATTGGGCCAAAGTTGACCTCTTCATCCAGCGGATCGCCAATCTTGGCGGTTGCCAGACGTCCGGCCAAGCGGGCTAGAAACGCTTCTTTGACACCTTTTTGGACGAACACACGGGTTCCGTTCGAACAGACCTGACCCGAAGAATAGAAATTGCCCAAAATCGCACCGGAGACCGCGTTCTCGATATCTGCGTCATCGAAAACGATCATGGGGGATTTGCCGCCCAGTTCCATGGTCACGTGCTTCATGCCATCGGCGGCCGCGGCATAGACCTTGCGGCCCGTCGGCACCGAGCCGGTCAAAGACACTTTGGCAACGCGCGCATCGGTCACCAGCGATGCACCTACATCGCCATAGCCCTGAATCACGTTGTAAGTGCCCTTGGGTGCACCTGCCTCGATCAGGATCTCAGCCACCTTCAGTGCGGAGAGCGGGGTCGTCTCGGACGGCTTGAAAACCATCGTATTACCGCAGGCCAACGCCGGCGCGCCCTTCCAGCAGGCGATCTGGGTGGGGTAATTCCATGCGCCGATCCCGACGCAAACGCCCAGCGCCTCGCGGATGGTATAGACGAAGTCGCCACCGCCCAGAGGGATGTGTTCACCGGTCAGGGACGCGGCCAGACCTCCGAAATACTCCAGCGCGTCCGCGCCCGAGGTCGCGTCGGCCACCAGCGTCTCTTGCAGGGGTTTGCCGGTGTCATGGGTTTCCAGAACCGACAGGTCGTGATTGCGGTCTCGCATGATGTCTGCGGCGCGGCGCAGAACGCGGCCACGCTCGGTCCCGGACATGGCTGCCCATTCCGCTTGCGCCGCTTTTGCACTGTTCAAAGCCTGATCAACGATTTCGGGCGTGGCTGAATGCAGCCGGGCAATGACCTCACCGGTTGCAGGGTAGATCACATCAATCGGCGCGCCGTTGGTGTCTTCGACATATGCGCCATTGATGAAATGGCTCGCCTTGGGCTGAAATTTCATGCCGGGTTCCTTTTCCGAAGCAATTTCCCAAGCGTGTATCTTTTGTTGATTGGTCAGTCAATAAAACTGAATCACGGCAAACTCCCGCTGATATGAATCGCCTTGCCCTTGAAAAAAAGAGTTAATGTTCTATTTATGTTCCACATAGTCAGAGGAACATTCCGATGTCTTACCACGCACGAAATCAGGCCCTAAACGGCCCTTCGAACGACTACCACCTGCTGCCGGTCACAGATCGGCAGATGCGCTATGCCCGCGCCATCGCCGAGCAGACCGCACTAGAAATCCCGGTGGAGGCGCAACGTGACCGCAAGTCCATGTCTGCTTGGATCTCGGCTCACAAGCCCGAGGATTCATCGCCCTTTGCCAACTACCCGACCGGCAAACAGGTCGCCTTTGCTGAACGGATATCGCGCAGCAAACGTCGCCCGATCCCGTCCGAGTGCTTTCGCGACAAACAGTTGATGTCGCGTTGGATCGACCAGAATAAATAGAGCCTAATGCGCGTGGTTTCGCGAATAAAGTGACACAGCAGCCGCAACGAACATGCCCAAAAGGATATAGCCTGTGACGGCCTCGGACACAGCCAAGCCGCGGCACAGGCCTGTTGGGCTCATGTCGCCATACCCCACTGTGGTGAAGGTGACATATGAGAAATACAGAATATCGGCAGGGCCTTCCGCCCCGAGAACGCAATTGTCGTTGTAACCAAAGGCCCCATAGACGGCCGCAAACAGGAACGGCACGACCTGAATGAAAGAAACGCCCATCAGGAACAACAACCTGCGCGGCGACTTCACTTGGGTCATGTAGTACCACGACTGCGACACTAGCCAGATCAGCAACGCGACCGAGGCAATGGTGCCGATCGTGTCCCCAGCGGTGGTCTCACTCAACCGCGACAGGCCGAACCATGCCAGAAAACTGGCCAGCACCAACCCAGCAGCGGCCAGAAAGGTCGATTTCCATTCCGCCAGAGTTGTCGGTTTGCGGGTCATTGAAGCTCCATCACAGCAATCCAGCGATAATCATCGGGATTCCCCACCGACCTGCAAGCGGAATTCAGACGCTGCCCAGATGCTCATCGCCGCGCGCGCGGGCCAGAAGGATCTGTTTCTGCCGCTCGCGGAACCGCATCTTGTCGGCCTCCGACGTCTCATCCACACAGAGATGGCAAGACACGCCATGCTCATATTCCGGGCGCTTCACATCTTCGGGCAGGATCGGGCGGCGGCACCCGTGGCACAAGTTATGCGGCCCCTCGACCAGACCGTGGCCAACCGACACACGATTGTCGAAGACGAAACACTCGCCCTGCCAGGTGCTGTCCTCAGCGGGCATTTCTTCGAGATAGCGCAGGATGCCACCTTTGAGGTGATAGACATCCTCGACCCCCTGCCCCAGCAGGAAATTGGTGGATTTCTCGCAGCGGATACCACCAGTGCAGAACATCGCGACACGTTTGTTGTGGAATCGGTCCTTGTTCTGCTCCCACCAATCGGGAAATTCACGGAAGCTGGCAGTTTCAGGGTCTATCGCACCCTCAAACGTGCCAATCGCCACTTCATAGTCGTTGCGCGTGTCGATTACGACCACATCGTCCGAGCGGATCAGATCATTCCATTCCTCGGGTTCGACATAGTTGCCGACGCGGGCGCGCGGATCGACATCCGGCTGACCCATGGTCACGATCTCTTTCTTCAGACGCACCTTCATCTTGCCAAAAGGGGGATGGTCGGCAGTGGCCTCTTTCCACTCCAGATCGGAACAGCCCGGCAGGGCCTTGATATGCGCCAGAACGGCGTCGATCCCGGAGCGCGGGCCAGCAATCGTGCCATTGATCCCCTCTTGCGCCAACAACAGGGTGCCTTTGACCGATTGCGCGCGGCTTAGGTCCAGCAGCGGCGCGCGCAGGGCGGCGTGATCAGCGAAACGGGTGAAGTGATAGAGGGCAGCGATCGTGTACATGCGCGCGGTCTAAACCTGACAGCGCAGAGTCGCAAGGGACCGGATTGACGCGTCCTGCACCGCGCCGTACCGATAGACCAAAGGAGAGATTGCCATGACCCATGCCCTGCTTGTCATCGACGTCCAGAACGATTTCTGCACCGGCGGAGCGCTGGCCGTAGCCGGCGGGGACGAGATCGTTGCCCCGATCAACGCCATGATGGACAGGTTTGATGCCGTCATCCTGACGCAGGACTGGCATCCGGCGGGGCATTCCTCATTCGCCAGTTCGCATCCGGGCAAGGCCCCCTTCGAGATGACCGAGATGCCCTATGGTCCGCAGGTTCTGTGGCCCGACCATTGCGTGCAGGGCACCGATGGCGCGGGTTTTCACCCGGATCTGCGCATGGATGGCGACCTGATCATCCGCAAAGGGTTTCGCAGCGCCATCGACAGCTATTCGGCGTTTTTCGAGAATGATCAGGCGACGCCGACCGGGTTGAAAGGGTATCTAAACACGCGCGGCATTTCGAAACTGACCCTCGTGGGGCTCGCGACCGATTTCTGTGTTCACTATTCTGCAGTTGATGCCGCGAAGCTGGGCTTTGACGTCACCGTCGTGCAAAGCGCCTGCCGTGCGATTGACATGGATGGTTCACTGGCTGCGGCGCAACAGGCTATGCAGGCCGTCGGGGTTACTCTGGCCGACTAAGGCGCTGCACCCGTTTCTGCGAGATACTTAAACACCGCGAACAGAATCACCGCAACTCCAAGACCAACACCAATCCGCCCCTTTGCCGTCCTGCGTTTGGGCATGTCAGGCTGTGGCACCGGAGGGCGCTGAACGGGAATAACCCGGACAAGCCCATCAACTGCCTCGGCGCGGCGAATGTGCCCGAGGAATTGCCGTAGATCGAACTCACCACAATATTCCCCCCGCACACCGCGGGTTTTGATGTTGTCGAACAGGGTGCGCAGTATCCGGGTTCGGTCGGGCAGGTCTTCGGTTGGAAACTTGTCCGGTACGATACCACTGACATGGGAATCGAGATCAAACCCCGCGTCCTGGAACATCATACGAATCCCTGGGGAAGCCCCTCGCAACGCGTCAGAGGTCTTCACATCTCTGAACCGCGCACAGACCTGAGCCGGAACATCCCTTTCCGCCGGTCTTACAACCATATCAAAATCGTACAGCAAACTCATTAACAACCATCAGTTTTGTCTTTCCATCCCACACCATCACTAATTGGTGAAAACACCGGACATTAAGCCCGCATTGTGACGTCAAACGGGCATTGTCACCGAATCAGCGACTCTTGCCATTCGCCGTGCTGATTGATCTAACAACGGAAATTGCAGGAGTTCCCCATGGTCGACATCGCGACCCGTGTCTACAATCACAAATGGAAGATCGACCCGATTGTGCGGTCATTGATCGACACGGATTTCTACAAACTGCTGATGTGCCAGTCAGTGTTTCGTAACAAGCCCCAAACAGATGTCGCGTTTTCCCTGATCAACCGCTCGAATCACGTGCCGCTGGCCCGTTTGATTGACGAAGGTGAGCTGCGGGAACAGCTGGACCACATCCGTTCGCTCAGCCTCAGCCGGGGGGAAAGCACGTGGCTGCGGGGCAATATGTTCTATGGCAAAAGGCAGATGTTCCGTTCGGATTTCATGGAGTGGTTCGAGAATATGCGCCTGCCGCCCTACCATCTGGAACGTAAAGGCGACCAATACGAACTGACCTTCGAGGGCAAATGGCATGAGGTCATGCTGTGGGAGATCCCGGCGCTCGCGGTGCTGATGGAGCTACGCTCGCGCGCGGTGCTGAACCACATGCGTCGGTTCGAACTTCAGGTGCTCTATGCCCGTGCGATGACGCGTGTGTGGGAAAAGATCGAACAGCTGGGTTCTATCGACGGGCTTGGGATTGCAGATTTTGGCACGCGGAGGCGGCATTCCTTCCTTTGGCAAGATTGGTGCGTTCAGGCCATGATCGAGGGACTGGGCGAGTCGTTCACCGGCACCTCGAACTGCCTGATCGCCATGCGGCGCGAGGTTGAGGCTATCGGCACCAATGCGCATGAACTGCCCATGGTCTATTCCGCCCTCGCCGACACTGATGAAGCGCTGGCGCAGGCCCCCTACGACGTCCTCAGCGACTGGCATGACGAACATGAAGGCAATCTGCGCATCATCCTGCCTGACACCTATGGCACCAAAGGGTTTCTGGACCATGCCCCCGACTGGCTGGCCGGATGGACGGGCATCCGCATCGACAGCGGCGATCCCGCCGCCGGTGCCGAGATTGCGATCGACTGGTGGGCGTCTCGTGGCGAGGACCCTAAGCAGAAGCGGATCATCTTCTCGGACGGTTTGGACGTCGACAAGATCAAAGAGCTGCACAGTCAGTTCTCAGAGCGCACCAATATCTCCTTTGGCTGGGGCACGCTGCTGACCAACGACTTCCGCGGCCTTGTTCCAGATGACGCGCTGGCGCCGTTCTCGCTGGTTTGCAAGGCGGTGTCTGCCAATGGGCGCCCGACGGTCAAACTGTCGGATAACCCGGAAAAAGCCATGGGACCTGCCGAGGAAATCGAGCGCTACAAGCGGGTGTTCGGCGTTGGCGCGCAGAAACCGATCGAGGTGATCGTTTAGCCGTGCAGGGCAGCCACCGTCTTGAGTTGCGAAAAGCCATAGAGCGCCTCGAACCCTTTTTCGCGGCCGTGGCCGGATTTACCGACCCCTCCGAATGGTAGCTCTACGCCTCCGCCTGCGCCGTAGTTGTTGATGAACACCTGCCCCGAACGCAGGCGCTTGGCCAATCGCATCTGCCGCGCCCCGTCACGCGTCCAGATGCTGGCGACCAACCCGTAATCGGTGCTGTTGGCTATGGTTAGAGCCTGTTTTTCGGTCTCAAACGGGATCAAGACCTGCACTGGGCCAAAGATCTCTTCCCGAGCCAGAGCGTGATCTGCTGGCACATCGGCGAAGAGGGTCGGGCGCACATAGGCCCCCGCTTCCGGTGCCTCCGGAACGATCTGCCCCTGCCCTGCAATTGCCAAATCCGCGCCTTTGGACAAGAACCCGGAAACGATAGCCTTCTGCCGGTCCGAGATCAGCGGCCCCACGCGAAGGTCATCCAACGCGGGCCCGACGGTCAGTTGCGCGTATGCCTCGGCCATCCGCTCCTTGACCTGCTCATACAAACCGCGCTGCACCAGAATGCGCGACGAGGCCGAACAGGTTTGACCCGCGTTCTGAATGCCCGCATTGACCAGAAACGGCAGGGCCGCGTCCAGATCGGCGTCATCGAACACCAATTGCGGAGACTTCCCGCCCAACTCCAACGTCACAGGAACCACATTTTTTCCGGCCGCCTGCTGCACCAAGGCCCCCGTCGCGACCGAACCGGTGAACGAGATATGGTCAACGCCCGCGTGCCCGGACAACGCCGCGCCAGCCTCGGCCCCCAGACCGGGAACGACATTCAGCGCCCCGGCGGGCAATCCGGCCTCAACCGCCAGATGGGCGAAGGCGAGGGCGGTCAGGCAGGCCTCTTCGGCCGGTTTCAAAACGCAGGCATTGCCCATGGCTAGCGCCGCTCCGACCGAGCGTCCAATAATCTGCATCGGGTAATTCCACGGCACGATATGCCCCGTCACGCCATGCGGCTCACGCAGGGTGTAGACGGTATATCCGTCAAGATAGGGGATGGTCTCACCCATCACTTTATCCGCCGCACCCCCGTAGAATTCGCAATACCGCGCCAAAGCGATGGCATCGGCGCGGGCCTGGGTCAGCGGTTTGCCCACATCCATGGCCTCAAGCCTGGCGAGGTCGTCCACCCGGTCCAGAACCAATTGCCCCAGTCTGCTCAGGATGCGCCCCCTCTCAAACGCAGGCATCCGGCCCCAATCTCCGTCCAAGGCAGATCGCGCGGCAGCAATACCCGCGTCGATATCGCCCTGCTGACCTCGGGCAATCTGGCAGAGTTCGGACCCGTCCGAAGGATTCACAAGCGGCAAGTATTCCCCCGCTTCCGGCGTTTTCCATTCCCCGCCGATCAGACATTTGCTGGGGTCGAACCATATCGGATTGATCATCGGGAACTCCTGTATTTAGGCTCTAACATAGAGAATATCATGTGATTTTGCGCCCGATGTCGGGTAACTGCGGCGCGGCAGAGATGAGCTTGCGGGTATAGGGGTGACCGGGATTGGCAAAGACATCCTCGGTCTCGCCCTGTTCGACGATTTTCCCAGCCTGCATCACCATCACCCGATCCGTGATCGTGCGCACGACGCTTAGATCGTGGCTGATGAATAGATAGGTCAAATCGTAGGCCGTGCACAGCTCGGCCAGAAGATCTAGGATCTGCGCCCGGACCGACACGTCGAGGGCCGAGACCGCCTCATCAAACAGGATCAGTTCTGGGCGGATGATCAATGCGCGGGCGATGGCGATACGTTGCCGCTGGCCACCCGAGAATTCATGTATGTATTTCCCGGCATCATCCGGGCTGAGGCCGACGGCGCGTAGCATCTCGGCGATCCTGTCCTGACGCTCGGGCCCGGTCGGAGCAGCTTCCAGCAGGTGAAATGGTTCCGTGATCAACCGCGCAACGCGGTGGCGTGGGTTGAAGCTGCCATAGGGGTCTTGGAACACGACCTGCATCTTCCGACGGACGTCGAGATTTGGCTTGTGGCCCGAGAAAACGGGCACGCCATCCAGCCGGATTTCGCCGGATTGGACCTCCTCCAGGCCCAAAATAGTCCGTGTTAGGGTCGATTTTCCACATCCCGACTCTCCGACCAGACCCAGACGCTCTCCGCGGTTGAGGGTGAAGCTGACCGTGTCTACCGCCCGCATGTGGGCGGGCTTTGTGAACAGTCCCTTGCGCGGTAGGCGATAGTCACGGACCACGTCGGTGACCTCAAGCAAGGGCTTTTGTTCCTGCGTCTCAGGCAGAGCAACTTGATGGTTCGAGGCGTCAAACAGCATCCGTGTATAGGGGTGCTGCATGTTTTGGAGGAGATGGTCGGTTGCGCCGCTTTCGACAACTTCGCCCCGGCGCATGACCACGATCTGATCCGCCATATCGGCCACCACGGCCAGATCATGAGTGATCATCAGAAGCCCCATGTCATATTCGCGTACAAGCCCCTTCAGCAGGTCCAGTATTTGTGCCTGCGTGGTCACGTCCAGGGCTGTCGTGGGCTCATCCGCGATCAGCAACCTGGGCCTGAGCGCAATCGCCATCGCGATGACCACACGCTGACGCTGGCCACCCGACAGCTCATGCGGGTAGCGGGACAGAGGGAAGCGGTCAGGAGGCAGGCCAACACGGCTGAGAACCTCTTGCGCGCGGGCCTCAGCTTGCGCGCGGGGCATCGCTTTGTGGATCAGGATGGTCTCCATCACCTGATCGCCGATGGTTTTGACCGGGTTCAGAGCGGTCATCGGTTCCTGAAACACCATTCCGATCGACGCGCCACGAAGGGCGCACATGTCAGTCTCAGGCAGGTTTAGAATCTCTTGCCCGTCCAGATGTATCGACCCGTCGGTGCGCGCTCCGTTTGGCATCAGTTGCATGACGGCCAACGCAGTCATGGACTTGCCGGAGCCGCTCTCACCCGTAACCGCCACGATCTGACCCGGCGCGATGGACAGGCTGACTTGTTTCAGAATCTCAGCGTCATGAATGGCCAGAGACAGGTTTTCGATCCGCAACAGGTTCATGCCCGCGCCACCCTGATACGTGGATCGAGCCAGTCGCGCAGACCGTCACCCAGCAAGTTCAAACCCAACACCGTCACAATGATTGCCAGACCCGGGATTAGAGCCAAATGCGGGGCAAAACTGACCATTGTCTGCGCATCGGCCAGCATCCGACCCCAGCTTGGCGTGGGTGGTTGCGCGCCGAGACCGACGTAACTCAGCCCCGCCTCGGCCAGAATTCCAAGGCTGAACTGGATGGTCCCCTGAACGATCAGCAGGTTGGCGACATTGGGCAGGATATGTTCTGCGGAAATCCGCGCGGCCCCTTTGCCCGAGACACGGGCGGCGAGGATGAACTCCCGCTCCCACAGGGACAGGGCCGCGCCGCGGGTGATACGGGCGAAGACGGGGATGTTGAAAATGCCGATAGCGATGATCGCGTTAATCGCACCGGCGCCGAAAACGGCAGTGATCAAAATCGCGATGACCAGCGAGGGGAAGGCAAAGACCAGATCGTTGCCGCGCATAATGACCTCATCCAGCCAAGACCCCTTGCGCGCTGCCGCCGTCAGGCCCAAGGGCACGCCCAACACCATACCGATCCCCACCGCCACCAGCGCCACGGCAATGGACGTCCGCGCGCCGACCATGATCATCGAGAACATATCACGCCCGAAATGATCGGTGCCGAACCAATGCTGCGCGTTGGGTGGCTGCAGTTTCGCGGGAATGTCCAAAGCGGCGTGGTCATAGGGCGTCCAGACAAACGACACCAGCGCCGCCAGCAGAACCAATGACGACAGCACCGCGCCAAGGATCAGGTTGCGGCTCATGTCCGGCTCCTCAGCCGTGGGTCCACGGCGGCATAGGCCAGATCGATCAGAAAGTTCACGGTTATGACGGCGAAAACCAGCAGCATGACCACAGATTCCACCACGATCAGATCACGGGCCGAGATTGCCTGAAACACCAACCGTCCAAGGCCGGGCAAGTAGAAGACCTGCTCGATAATGATCGACCCGGCCAGAAGGAACGAAAACTGCAGCCCAATGATCGTCAGCACCGGGATCAGCGCGTTGCGCACCCCGTGTCTCCACAGCGCCTGACGGCGGGAAAGCCCCTTGGCTCGGGCGGTGCGCATGAAATCCTCACCAAGTATGTCGAGCAGCGACGACCGCATCACCCGCGCCAGAATGGCCGCTTGTGGCAGCGCCAGGGCGACAGCAGGCAGGGTCAGAGAATGCAGCCCGGTCCAGAACCCTTTGTCCCAACCGGCGAACCCTCCGGCGTTGAACCAGCGCAGGTTGATGGCGAAGATCAGAACCAGCATCATCGCGAACCAGAAGTTCGGGACAGCTATGCCCAACTGCGTGGCCCCCATGACCGTCAGATCGCCCGGTTTACCGCGACGGGCGGCGGCGTAGATGCCCGCTGGGAAGGCAATCAGAGTGGACAGGGTCAGCGCATAAAGCGCCAGTGGCAAAGACACCCAGAGCCGATCCGCGATCATCTGCGAGACCGGCGTGCGATAAGTGTAGGAGGTACCAAAATCGCCGACCAGCATGCCACCAATCCAATTAACGTACCGATCAAGTTTGGACATATCCAAGCCCAACTCGGCCCTCAGAGCGGCCAGCGTATCGGGCTGCGCGTTGACGCCCAGCATGAATGAGGCTGGATCGCCCGGTGCGATCTCGATCACGGCGAAGATCACCACCGAGGCAACCGCCAGGCTGATCACCAGCGAAATCAGACGTTTGAGGGCATAGCGAAGCATCAGCGCCACGTTAGGCCGGGCCGCGCTTTGGGTCCAGCACCAGTTCCATTGTCGAGAATCAGTGCGGGTCCTATCCTGAGACCATTGTTTGAAAGGAAATTGATGATGAGAATACCTTTACATGCGGCTTTGTTTTTAGCCGCAGCGGGCGCGGTGCCCGCTCAGCAACTAGATGTGGATTTCCTGATCACCGAAGACGGGCAAGCCGCAGGATGCGCGGCCAGTATCGTCTCGGGTCTGGATCCGAACGGTGATGGCTTTCTGGCTGTGCGCACCGGGCCCGGTTCGAACTATTTCCAGGTCGACCAACTGCGCAACGGCGACACAGTCCGCACCTGCGCGCAGCAGGGGGAGTGGATCGGTGTCTACTATGGCCAGCCCCGACGCAAGGGCTGGGTTCATAGCAATTGGTTGATTGACGGGGCGGGTTAGCCCCGACAGTTACTCAGCCCAGCTGATCGCGGTCAGATCAATGGCGGCTGTTGGCGCATTCTGCCACAGCCCCTGAACGCCCGCTTTCGCCACGCCGAGCTTGGCCAATTGGAACAGGTAGCCGTTGACGTAGTCGCTGGAAATCAACCGCTGTGCTTCACCCATCAGGCGGGTGCGCTCATCCGGGTCGGTTGTGGTGTTCAGCAGCTCCATAAGCGCCTGAAAATCTGTGCTTTCATACTGGAAATAGTAGTCGGGCCGGGCGTAGATGCCGATATCCATCGGCTCGGTATGGCTGACGATGGTCAGGCCGAAATCCTTGCCCTTGAAGACCGACTCCAACCACTGCGCCCATTCGACATTGATGATCTCGGCCTTGATCCCGATCTCGGCCAATTGAGCGGCAACGATCTCGCCGCCACGGCGTGCATAGGACGGGGGCGGCAGATGCAGCGTGGTTTCGAACCCGTCTGCCAAGCCGGCCTCAGCCAGCAGAGATTTGGCTTTTTCCGGATCATAGGCGGATTGCCCGGTCAGATCGACATAGGCCGGGTGATGCGGCGCGAAATGGGTGCCGATGGGGGTGCCATAGCCGAACATGGCACCGTCAATGATCGCCTGACGGTCGATCGCGTGGGCCAACGCCTGCCGAACGAGGATATCGTCAAAGGGCTCCTGCTTGTTGTTCGTAGACAGGATCGTCTCACCCTCGGTCGAGCCGACAAGCACCTGAAAGCGTGGATCGGCCTCGAACTGAGGCAGGTTTTCCGGCGCGGGGAAATTGTCGAACACATCCACATCCTCGGCCATCATGGCTGCAAAAGCGGCGGTCGGATCCGAGATGAACTTGAACGTAGCCGTCTCTAACGCTGGCTGATCGCCCCAATAATCGGGATTGCGGTTCAGCGTGATGCTGTCGCCCTGCACCCATTCGCCAAAGGTGAACGCCCCAGTTCCGACCGGATTGGTCTTGATGTCGTCGATACTGTCTGAGGCCACGATCACGGCGTCGCCCCAGGCCATGTTGAACAGGAAATTCCCATTTGGCTCGGACAAGGTCACCTTGACGGTCAGGGGCTCCACGGCCTCGACGCTTTCGATGCCAGCGAACAGCGCCTTTTGCGCATTCGCACTGTCCTCGGCCATAGCGCGATCTAGGCTGAACTTGACGTCCTCGGCATCCATCGTGGTGCCATCGTGGAAGGTCACGCCATCGCGCAGCTTGAAGGTATAGACGGTGCCGTCGTCTGAGATCTCCCAGCTTTCCGCCAGCCCCGGCACGACCGAGCCGTCGCCCATGAAACGGGTCAGACCTTCGAAAATATTGGTGTAAACAACCGAATCAATGGCCTGTGCGGCGGCACTGGTCGGGTCCAGATGCGGTGGCTCCAGCTGCATGGCGATGGTGATGTCGGATTTCGCCAATGCCTGCGTCGCCAGCACACTGGCGCTGAGCGCCAAGACCGATCCGAAGGTTCGAAACATCTGCTTTGTCATGAAAATCTCTCCCCGTTGATGTCAACGTAGCCGCGTATTTTGGGCCTATCGGAGGCCAGTGTTCCCTTAAACCTAGGGTCATTCAAGGAAATGTTCGCGCAACCGGGGTTTCGCGGGCCCGGTCCGATCTGATATGCCGCGCTGCAACATGAACCGTGCCGGAGCCGAGCATGAGCGCCACAGCCCGCAAAAAAGCCCCGAACGCCGAGGATATCCGCGCGCGAAAAGGCGGCGATCCTTTGGTCAGTCTGACGGCCTACACCACACCGATGGCCCGACTGATGGACGCCCATTGCGACTTTGTCCTTGTAGGCGACAGCGTCGGAATGGTGCTGCACGGTTTGGAATCGACCCTTGGCGTGACGATGGAGATGATGATCCTGCACGGTCAGGCCGTCGCGCGTGGGCTGGAAGGCGCGATGATGGTGATCGACATGCCCTTCGGCAGCTACGAGGAAAGCCCCGCGCAAGCCTTCCGCAACGCCGCTCGCCTGATGGCGGAAACCGCGGCTGGCGCGGTTAAACTGGAAGGCGGGGTCGAGATGGCCGAGACCATCCGCTTTCTGGTCAAGCGCGGCATCCCGGTCATGGCTCATATCGGCCTGACGCCTCAATCCATCAACACGCTGGGCGGCTACAAGGTGCAAGGCCGCGACGAACAGGCCGAGGCGGTGCTGGCTGATGCCGCCGCCGTGGCACAGGCAGGTGCGTTTTCGGTCGTGTTAGAGAAAGTTCCGCAAGGTCTGGCCGATCGGATCACGGCTGAGGTGGCAATCCCTACTGTCGGCATCGGGGCCTCGGCCGGCTGTGATGGGCAGATCCTTGTGGTCGACGACATGGTTGGCTTTTTCACTGCGTTCAAACCGAAATTCGTCAAACGCTATGCGGAACTTGGCCCCTTGGCCGAAGCCGCCATTGCTGAATACGCAGCCGAAGTACGCGCCCGCACCTTCCCGGCGGATGAGCATGTTTTTGCGGATCAGACCCCCAAGGGCACCGGCACATGACCGCGCCTATTCTGCGCCGATTGGCGGACCTGCGGGCCTTGACCACGCAATGGCACCGTGACGGAGAGATAGTCGGCGTCGTCCCCACAATGGGCGCGCTGCATCAGGGGCATTTGTCACTGGTCGAGGCGGCCAAGGCCGGATGCGACCGCGTTATTGTCACGATCTTTGTGAACCCCAAACAGTTCAACAACCCCGAGGACCTGGCCAACTACCCGCGCACCGAGCATGAGGATGCCGAAAAGCTCGCCCCCTATGGTGTTGACGCCATCTATGTGCCGGACCCGGATCAGATCTACCCCGAGGGGTTCTCGACAACGGTTTCGGTCGCGGGCCTGACCGATGTGATGGAGGGGCCCTTCCGCCCCGGTCACTTCGAAGGCGTCGCCACGGTGGTCGCCAAACTGTTCCTGCAAACGCAGGCGGATCGAGCCTATTTCGGGGAAAAAGACTATCAACAGCTGTTGGTCGTGCGGCGCATGGCCCGCGATTTGGATATCCCGATCGAGGTCGTCGGCTGCCCCACCGTGCGTGAGCCGTCGGGCTTGGCGATGTCCTCGCGCAATCTGCGCCTCTCAGCCGAAGGGCTGCAGATCGCGGCGCAGAAGAACCAGATCATGCGCGGGATGGCGGAAAAGCTGTCACAGGGCGCGGATTTCGCGCCGATTGCGCAAGCTGCGCGCGACACCCTGATTAAGGCGGGCTTCACCGAGGTCGAATATATCGACCTGCGCTGTGCCGAAACGCTGCAGGCCCTGCCTTGTGCCGACCGCCCGGCCCGCCTGTTCGTCACCGCCTGGGCGGATGGCGTGCGGCTGATAGACAATATCCCGGTCGCTGCAGCCTGATTTCTGCTCTGGCCCCTGTGCGAGTGTTTGCGCTAAAGTCCCGCAAAACACCACCGGGGGAGGAACGCGGGCATGACATATATTCTGGCTATTGATCAGGGCACGACATCATCGCGAGCCATTTTGTTTGACGCTCAGATGCAGCGTGTGGGCACGGCCCAGCAGGAATTTCCCCAGCATTTCCCGCAGGAAGGCTGGGTTGAACATAATGTCGAGGATATCTGGAACAGCGTTCTGAGCGTTTGTCAGGAGGTGATGGAGAGCACGGGCACAACGCCTGCGCAAATCGCCGGGATTGGTATCACCAACCAGCGAGAAACCACCGTGGTCTGGGACAAGACCACCGGCAAAGCGATTTACAATGCCATCGTCTGGCAGGACCGCCGCACCGCCGATATCTGCGCCCGCTACAAACAGGCCGGGTGCGAGGATGATGTGACCCTGCAAACCGGGCTGCTGTTGGACCCGTATTTCTCGGGCACCAAGGTGAAATGGCTGCTGGATACCGTTCCCGGCGCGCGCGAAAAGGCCGAAGCCGGAGAGCTGCTGTTCGGCACCATCGATAGTTTCCTGATCTGGCGGCTGACCGAAGGGCGCAATCACGTCACCGATGCAACCAACGCCGCCCGGACCCTGTTGTTCGACATCCACAAAGGCGCATGGAGCGCCGAGATTTGTGATCTGCTGGACGTCCCGATGGCGATGCTGCCAGAGGTGCTGGATTGCGCCGCTGATTTCGGCATGACCACGCTGCTCGGCGGCAATATCCCTATTCTGGGAGTGGCTGGAGACCAGCAGGCCGCCACTATCGGACAGGCTTGTTTCCAGCCCGGCATGATGAAATCGACCTATGGCACCGGGTGCTTTGCCCTGTTGAACACCGGTACGCAGCCAGTTGCGTCAAAGAACCGTCTGCTCACCACCATTGGGTATCAGTTGGATGGGCAGCGGACTTATGCGTTAGAAGGCTCGATCTTTATCGCCGGGGCCGCCGTTCAGTGGCTGCGCGACGCGCTGCAAATCATAGACTCGGCCCCGCAGAGCGGCGATCTGGCCAAGCAGGCCGATCCGAACCAGCATGTGGTGCTGGTGCCCGCCTTCACCGGTCTGGGCGCGCCCTACTGGAAACCGGATTGCCGTGGCGCAATGTTCGGACTGACCCGCAACTCGGGCCGGGCCGAAATCACCCGCGCCACACTGGAAAGCATCGCCTTCCAGACCCGAGACCTGTGGCACGCCATGCAGGGCGACTGGGGGGCTGAGGCAGAGGTAATCCTGCGCGTCGATGGCGGGATGAGCGCATCTGACTGGGCCATGCAGGGCCTCTCCAACATTCTGGGTGCACCAGTCGATCGCCCCGTGATGCAGGAAACAACCGCCTTGGGGGCAGCTTGGTTGGCGGGCATGAAGGCCGGGATCTATCCCGATCAGGACGGTTTCGCCGAGACGTGGCAGTTGGATCAGCGATTCGAGCCTGACATGCCGCAAGAGGACCGCGACGCCGCCTATGCCCGTTGGCAACGCGCCGTTCAGGCAGCCATGGCATTCTGACGGGTCTCCAGACACCAAGAAGGCCGGGCTTCAGCCCGGCACCGACCTCAACAGCGTTTCGAGTTAGCTGTGATCTTTCATCAGCCGCTGCTTCTGCCGCGACCAATCCCGCTTGGCCTGCGTTTCGCGCTTGTCATGCAGCTTTTTACCCTTGGCGATCCCGATCTTCAGCTTCGCCCGGCCCTTGTGGTTGAAATACAGCACCAGCGGCACCAGCGTCATGCCCTTGCGCTGGGTTGCATTCCACAGGTTCGACAGCTCTTTGCGCGACACCAGCAGCTTGCGGCGGCGGCGCTCTTCATGCTTGAACACCTTGGCTTGCTCATAGGGTGCAATGTAGCTGTTGATTAGCCATAGCTCTCCGTCATCGACCGAGGCGTAGCTTTCGGCGATGTTCGACCCACCCGCCCGTAGGGATTTGACCTCAGAGCCCTCCAGCACGATGCCGCACTCGATATCCTCTTCGATTGCGTAATCGAAGCGGGCGCGCCGGTTCTCGGCGATGACTTTGTAATTCGGGTCTGTCTTCTGCTTGGCCATGACGCGATGATGTAGGCGGCTTGAGCGGTCCTTGCAAGGCGCAGCGCCTACCTCTTGGCCGAGATGATCAGATCTGGGCCAAAAATCGTGTCGGCATGGTTGGCGAGGTAGATCTTGAGCCACGGCGTGAAACGGGTGGGATGACGGCGCACTTCGGCCAGCAGATCGTGATAGTCGATCCAGCGGATATCCATCACTTCGTCCGGGTTAGGCGCGATTTTCAACTGTCCCCGGACATGGGCGAGGAAGACATCAACGACCTCATGTTCCACCATGTTGTTGCCGACATCAGCGTGATACTCCAGCCGGTGGCGGTATTCCGGGTAGAGGCCGGTGATGCCCATTTCCTCACGCAGGCGGCGCACGGCACAGGCCGAGGCGCTTTCGTTCCAGTCAGGATGCGTGCAGCAAGTATTCGCCCAAAGACCCGGCGTGTGATATTTGCCCATGGCGCGGCGCTGCAGCAGAATTTCGGTGCCCCGCACGACAAAGACAGACACGGCCTTGTGCTTGAGGCCCTTTTCATGTGCCTCCAGCTTGTCGACGGGGGTCAATTGGCCATCAACCCAGGCCGGAATCATCAATCCCATCTGTCATCTCCTGATGCCGATCCGCCGGAACAGCGGGAATTTGGGGTTATGCAATGGCCAGATCGGCGTGGCGGTTCGGTGTCATAAGGCTGAGCACAGGCACCGCATGGAACGAAAGTGGCAATGATTGGTCATGTTATCAATCGCACGAAAGGCCGCAGGTATGCGGCCTTTCGTCATGTCTAACAGGATTTTAGGCCAATTTTACTCGCCAGAGACGCTCACGATGTAGGCATAGACATCCTCGCCGCCGTTTTTCAGACGGAAAGACATCTTGGATTTGGCCGAGGTCTCGCCCAGGTAATCCTTCAGGAACGCTTTAGGGTCCTGCGAATAAGCGACGAAACTCTCTTCGTCCCAGACCAGCCCGTTTTCACCGGCAGCAACGATGCTGTCGCCGTATTTGAACCCTTCATAGGTGCCCGCAGTCCGACCTGCGATGCCATAGAGGTTCGGCCCGGTCTTGCCGCCCTTGACGATCACTTCACCCTCGGGATCCGCGATCATGTGGCAGGATTTGCACTTGTTAAAGGCTTTCTTGCCAGCTTCGGCGTCGCCTTCTGCATAGGCTGGCAGGGCCAGCAGGCCGATGATTGCTGTAGCTAGGATGCGATTCATATTTTGGCTCCGATACTTGGTGGCTTGCGCAGATGGTGCTTTTGAGCGGCCCAGAGTCAACGGGCAGATTGCCGCGCATACGCTCCTCTCGGCGTTTGTGCGGGCGTTTCTAGTCTGTTGCGTTCAGCGTGGACCAGCAAGGTAGCAAATCGTCGTAGACGGGTGTCGCAAGATAAACCGCCCGCGCGATCGCCCGCGCCAGGCAGAGAGAGGCCGCGTGGCCGATCTGCCCAAGCTCGGCCTCTGAGGTCATCGGCCTTGCCCCGGTGCTGACGCCAAACACCAGATCCCCATCGCCCGGCGTATGCGCAGGAACGATTGCGCGCGCGATCCCATCATGGGCGGCGACCGCCAGTCTCTGACATTGAGGTTTGGACAAGGCCGCGTCGGTGGCGACGATGGCAATCGTCGTGTTGGCTTTTTGCGGATCGGCACGCATGGCCTGCGACTTACGGCTGATTTGCGGTTGACCCAGTCCGGTGCTGGGATCAGGCCCTAAACCGCCGAATTCATCGCCAATCTCGAACGGGGCGGCCCAGAAATGGCGATCACCCGGCGTTGCGACACTTCCCAGCGGGTTCGCCGCCACCATGGCGCCAACAGTCACTCCGCTGGCCAAAACAAATGAGGCCGAACCCAACCCGCCCTTGTGCATCGCCGCCAAGGCTCCGGTCCCTGCCCCAGTTGTGCCCAGGGTGAAATCCTCGCTGGCGGTTTCGAAAGCCTTGCGTCCCAAAGCGCGGTAAGGGTTTTCGTCCCATGACTTGTCACCGCCGTTCAACAGGTCGAACAGGATTGCGCCGGGAACGATTGGGACCTTGATATCGCCGACAGGAAATCCCCGGTCTTGTGCCCGTAGCGCGTCCGAGACGCCCGAGCAGGCATCCAGACCAAAGGCCGATCCACCGGACAAAGTGATGGCGTCGACATGGGTGACGGATTTGTCGGGGGCCAGCAGGTCGGTTTCGCGCGTGCCGGGGGCCCCGCCCATCACGTGGACCGAGGCTGTGAATGGCGTGTCGGCGGTCAGGACCGTTGTGCCAGACTTCAGCGCAGTGTCCTGCGCATTGCCGACCTTCAGGCCGGGGACATCGGTGATAAGGTTTCGGGCTCCGGGGGTCATTTTCGCCTTTTGTGTTGGGCCGAAAGCGCGCTAGCGCGCGCTGCCTCCGGCGGAGGTATTTTGGGCCAGATGAAGAGCGGATCAGATACAGCGGCCACCGTCGACCTCAAGCGCTGTGCCGGTGATCATGCTGGCCTCGTCCGAGCAGAGAAACAGGGCCGCGTTGGCCATGTCCTGTGGGGTTGAAAAGCGACCAAGCGGGATGGTTGAGAGGAACTTGGCGCGAATCTCGGGCGTATCTTCGCCCATGAAGGATTTCAGCAGCGGCGTTTCCCCCGCAACCGGGCAGATGGCGTTGACCCGAACGCCAGAGGGGGCCAATTCGACTGCCATGGTTTTCGTCGCGGTGATCATCCAGCCCTTGGAGGCGTTGTACCAGTTCAGATTGGGGCGCGGCGACAACCCGGCGGTTGAGGCGACGTTGAGGATCGCCCCGGCGCCGCGCGCTTTCATCGCCGGGACAAAAGCGCGGGCAGTCAGGTATAAGGACTTCATGTTCACGTTAAAGACGCGATCAAAATCCTCTTCGCTCACGTCTTCCAGCGGGGTGGGCAAATGGGTGACGCCCGCATTGTTGACCAGAATGTCGAGATGTCCAAAGGCAGCCTGAGCCACATCAGCCATCGCCTGAACCGACACGCCATCACTGACATCCACCTGCTGCGCCATGGCGGCGGAACCCAGTTGGACCGCCAAGTCCTGCGCCGCGTCGCCGTTGATGTCAGCGATCATCACGCGCGCGCCTTCGGCCAGAAACGTGTGTACGATCCCGGCCCCGAATCCAGATGCGCCGCCGGTTACGATTGCCGTTTTCCCCCCTAGCCTCATGGCGTTACCCTCCTGCCGCTTTTGCGGGTCAGAGTATCAACGGGTCGGCAAGATACCAGATCAATCTTCAGATACTTTGCCGCGCAGCGCCTTGACGTCGCCACGGGCCTTTTTCGCGGCCAGACGACGTTTGACCGAGCCGTAGGTGGGCTTGGTCGCAATCCGCCGCTTAGGTTTGACCAGCGCCCGAGTGACCAGTTCTGCCAAACGCGCGCGCGCAATCTCGCGGTTGCGGGCCTGAGAGCGGGTTTCTTCACATTGAATAATAATTGCGCCATCCTTGGTCCAGCGTCGCCCGGCCAGACGTTTCAGGCGGTTCTTCACCGGCTCCGGCAGGGATGGCGAGCGCGCGGCCTCAAACCGAAGCTCGACAGCGGTTGAGACCTTGTTGACGTTCTGCCCACCAGGACCGGAGGAGCGGACGAAGCTCTCGGTCATTTCCCAATCATGCAGAATGATATCGTCAGTGATGCGCAACATGGGGCGGACCTTACAAGGCGTGGTTGGAAACAGAAAGGGCCGCCCCGGTGGGACGGCCCGTCGAAAGTTCAGGAAGTCGGGTCGGTTAGATCAATCGACCAGCCGGAGCGAGCGCTCCGCCAAGGGCTGCCCTAGCAGGCTTTCCCCCCGGTTGTTCCGACACCTCTCTCCAATCTCTTTCTTGACACTGGATCACCTCCTTTTCTATCTGTTGCGGTTAGTTTTGAGCCTGACACAAGATGCGCCATTCTCAAAGCACTTTTTTACGCAGGCTGTGCGGCAGTCAGACGGGCGACGATCACCTTGAACGGGATCAGGGCGATCAAAGCCAATGACAGCTTCACGAGCCAGTCGGCAAAGGCCAGTGTAACCCACAGCGGAGCCATCGGGCCGGACAGCATGAACGGCACAGGCTCCCAAGCCCAGTTGATCGCGGCGTCGGCGTTTGCGCCGAAGAAGGTGACCGAGGCCGAGAAGGCCAGCGTAAAGAAGATCGCGGTGTCCAGTGCGGATCCGACCAGAGTCGAAACCAGCGGCGCGCGCCACCAACGGCCGCCGCGCATCGCGTTGAACACAGTGACGTCGGTCAGCTGCGCGATCAGAAAGGCGGTGCCCGAGGCAACAGCGATCCGCAGCGGTACGGCGGCATAGGTGAAACCATCGCCCTGCAGCATGATCTGGCTACCGATCAGCGAGCAGATGATACCGGTGACAAACCCGGCGAACACGACCTTGCGGGCCGGACCCACGCCGTAGACGCGGTTCATGATGTCAGTGACCAGAAAGGCCAGCGGATAGGTGAAAGCACCCCAGGTCAGCAATCCGTCGAGGATCAGGAACTGGACCAGAATGTTCGAGGCCACAACGATGGTGGCCATGGCAAGAATGCCGGGAATGTAAGCGCGTTGCATGTTTTGATGCCCGTTTTGACAAGGTAGCGGCGACTTGGCCAAGGGCTCATCCCAAGGCAAGCCGTGCGTTTAGACCCTTGGTCGCGACGTGTCAATCGGGCAGTAGGTATTCTACAAGCTCTGTCCGTTGCAGTGCCAGAAAGTTGTCGTCCGAGATCATGGTTGCGCGCAGGCGGTTGTGATCGTCGCGCCAGACCGACAGACCTTCGAGGTTGTCATGTGTGCCGGTTTCGGTTTCCAGCAGAACCTCCTCGGCGCGTGGTGTGTCGTTTGAGACGTCCCATCGACGCAGGCGGGTGCGAAATCCGATGAATGCAACCGAACGCTCAAGCACATAGAAGCGCCCATCTGGGCCGAAATCAGCGGCAACCGGCAGGAAGCGATCCCGCTGCGGTAGGGTAAAAGGGGTGGACCAGGTGGTCGCGTCCCAGCGAAAAACCGGAATATCGCCGCTCGCCGTGCGGGTTTTCTCCGGTAGGGTATAGAGGTGCCCTTGCCCGTCAATCGCCAGCCCTTCGAACGAGCCATTGCGATTCAGCACGCTGAAGGCGTGAGGGCGCGGCAGAACCAACGCGTTGGCTGCCGGAGAGCTATAATAGGCCACGCGATGAACACCTTCGAAGGACACGAAAAAGCCGCCACCTGGCGCAAGGGCGATTCCTTCAGAGTCCCCCGCCCGGCCGCTCAGCTTACGCCCCATGCTGGACAGAAGCGGCCCGCGGTTTTGCACTTCGACACCCGATATCGCATCTCCATCGCGCGTGATCCGTGCCGTGACCAGGGTAGCTCGGTCACTCAGGAGGGTGGCTTGGGAGCCGTCGTTGCTCAGGTGTATGGCCGAGAAGCCACCGAACCAATCGGTAGCCTCGACCCATGTGTAGCTGCCCAGAAATGTGGCGCTTTTGACCTCAACCGCTGCGACCTGACCGGCCCACAAAGCAGCGGCAATCAGTTGGACGACAAAACGGCAGCGCATTGCTGGGGCAGATCGGCCAAAACATATTCGCGACGTTTCTTTGGCGCAGGCGCGTTCGGATCTGGTGGCGGAGGGTTGAGGATATTGTTGACCCATTCCTGCGCCTGTGCGCAGCCATCACCCTTTGGCGGCGGGTCCTGATTGACGCAGCCTTTAGACCCGCGCGGGCATTTCAGGCGCACATGGAAGTGGTAGTGATGGCCCCACCAAGGCCGGATCTTGCGCAGATAAGCCCGGTTGCCCTTTTCTTCCTTGCACATCTGAACCTTGGCACCTGGGAACACAAAAATCCGCGCGACGCGCTTGTCCTTTGCGGCTGCTCGCAGAACGGCGTGGTGCTGTTTGGTCCAGTTTCCGTTGACGAAGGCTCCGTTCGCGCGACGCAGGGAAATGGACGAGATATTCTCACGCGCGTTGCGCGACAGCCGCATGTTGTCTCCGGGCAGCATCCAGATATCGATATCCAGCCCCAACTGGTGCGAGCGATGGCCTGAGGTCATCGGCCCGCCCCGCGGCTGGCTGATATCCCCGACATAGAGACCATTCCACCCCGGCTGCTTGGCCGCAAACCGGCTGAGGTCCTGCACGTAATCTATTGCCTCGGGGTGGCCCCAGTTGCGATTGCGGGACAGGCGCATCGCCTGCCATGTCGGCCCGGTTTCAGGCAGTTGCACCGATCCGGCGGCGCATCCGCGCGAATAACTGCCGAAAGCGGCTGGTTTTTGTTGTGAGCTATGCTTTTGCGCCCCGAACAACTGCTTGGCCAGGGGCTGCGCCCCCGCCGTGCCTGCCCATGTGATCGTGGCTAATAGTGCCAAAAAACGTAGTAAAATCATCTGCTCTGATCCCCTTCCGGCTTTACCCAGCGCATCAGGAATAGACCCAGAATAAACAACAGAATGATCGGTGACACCCCTAGTCTTGCACTACCGGTCACAGTTGTTGCCACTCCGATCAGCAATGGCGCGGCAAAGGCGGTCGCACGGCCGGACAAGCCATAAAGCCCAAAGCTTTCTACCGGAGCCGCGGGATCGGTATGGCGCACCATCATTGAGCGGCTGGCGGATTGCAAAACCCCTCCCATCCCGCCGATCAGGATACCACAGCCGAAAAACACCATGTCGGGCAGTCCGGACCCTTCAGGTAGCGCTATGCCATAGATCTGCGTCCGGTCCATCGAAACGACGGTGATACAAACAAAGATCAGCACCCAGATTGCAACCAAAATGACCGGTTTAGGGCCGTATTTCCGATCCAACTTGCCCCCGATCCACGCAAAAATGGCGGAGGCCAGAACGCTGACAATCCCGAAGACACCGATCTTGATCAGATCCCACTCAAGAACCAGCCGCGCATAGACTCCACCAAAGCTGTAAAGCCCGTTCAACGCGTCGCGATAAAACATCGACGACCCGAGATAAGTCGCCAGACTTACCCGATGCCGCAGGTTCGAGATGGAGTGCCCCAGCAGGCGTAGCGCCTCGGCGAAACTGCCGGTTTTCTCGGCTTTTGGGTCATCACGTACCCACAGGAAATATGGCACCATGAACAAAACGAACCACGCGGCGGTGAAAGGCCCAACAAAACGCGTGCCCTCACGCGTGGCGGCATCAAGGCCAAGCGCAGGCTCCATCCCGATCAATGTCTTACCGCTGGGTTGTTCGACAAACAGCGCCAGAATGATCGCCAGAGAAATCAGCCCACCAAAATACCCGAAGGCAAAACCCGAACCCGAGATCTCACCCACCTGATTATCATCGCCCAGTTCAGGCAGCTGCGAGTTGATGAAGATCAGCGCATATTCCGCCCCGACAAAGCCCAGCCCGAAGGCCGACAGCATCAGCCACATGTTCGAGCCGTCGGGCATGGTGTACCAAAGCGCAGCGGACCCCATCGCATACATAGCCGAGAACGCAAAAATCCACGGTATGCGGCGACCCGAAACATCTGCCATCGCCCCCAGCAAGGGCGCGCCAAAGGCGATGATCAGCCCGGTGATGGTCAGGCAATTGGCCCAGACCGTCTGCGCCCGCGCGGCGGCGGCTTGCGGGTCCAGCCCGGCATCGGTGAAATACCCTGCGGCGACCCCGGCGAAATAGGGGCCGAAAACAAAGGTAACCAGCAGTGTATGATATGGCTGAGACGCCCAATCAAAAAACCACCAGCCCCAGATGCGCTTGCGATTGGAAATCTCTGCCATGACTGCCCCAGTTTTTCTTTTGTCCAATAAGACGGGTGTTTGGTCCAATTCGCAAGCTTTCAGTTGGCGCAGGCTTGCTCTTTGCGGCGTGTGTGCTTAGGTCTTTTTCGGTGAAAGAACGGAGTACCCATGCTGTCGCTGATCCAAATCCTGCTGCTGATCCTGGACATTGTCTGGTTCATCATCCTCGCCCACGTGATCATGAGCTGGCTGATCAATTTCCAGGTGCTGAATCTGCACCAACAGCTGGTCGCGCAAATCTGGTACGGCCTGAACCGCATACTCGAACCGATCTACGGCCCGATCCGCCGTATCCTGCCGAATATGGGCGGGCTGGATCTGACCCCTCTGGTCGTGCTGATCGGGGTCTATGCGGCGCGGATCATCCTGATCAACAATGCAGGCTATTTTGTCTGACCTCTTGTTCACCGAATCTTAGTATGTGATTGTCCTGTCTTAAGAGCAGATAAACCTTAAAACAGGGCAACCCCGCACATGTTCGACGCCGCACCCCTGCTGCGAGATGTCTTTGGATTCGACGACTTCCGTCCCGGTCAGGAAGAGATCGTCGATGCTGTAACTGCAGGTGAAAACGTATTGGCAATCATGCCAACGGGCGGCGGTAAATCTCTGTGTTTTCAATTGCCTGCGTTGCTGCGCGATGGTGTGACGGTAGTGATCTCCCCTTTGATCGCTTTGATGCGCGATCAGGTCCGAGGCCTGCAAGAGGCCGGGGTTGAAGCCGGCGCGTTGACCTCGGGCAATACACCCGAAGAAACCGACGCGGTGTGGGAGGCGTTGGAGTCCGGACGGCTCAAACTCCTCTACATGGCGCCCGAGCGTCTGGCGGCCGGATCCGCGCTGGGCATGTTGCGCCGGATCAATGTCAGCCTGATCGCTGTGGACGAGGCGCATTGCGTCAGCCAATGGGGCCATGATTTCCGACCCGACTATCTGCGGATCGGAGAGCTGCGGCGCGCTCTGAACGTGCCTCTGGCAGCGTTCACCGCCACGGCGGATGCCGAAACGCAAGATGAGATCGTCGAGAAACTGTTCGACGGCACAACCCCGCGCAAATTCCTGCGCGGCTTTGATCGGCCCAACATCCATCTGGCCTTTGCCGCCAAAGATGGTCCGCGCAAGCAGATCCTCGATTTCGCCGCCGCGCGTAAAACCCAATCCGGCATCGTCTATTGTGGCACCCGCAACAAGACCGAAGTTCTGGCCAAGGCTCTGCGCGACGAAGGACATTCAGCCTGTCACTATCACGGCGGCATGGACCCCGAGGACCGGCGCATCGTCGAAACGCGGTTTGCCCGCGAGGACGGGCTGATCGTCGTCGCCACCGTGGCCTTCGGGATGGGCATAGACAAACCCGATATCCGCTGGGTCGCCCATGCGGACCTGCCGAAATCCATCGAAGCCTATTATCAAGAGATCGGCCGCGCCGGGCGCGACGGCGGCCCGGCTGAAACCCTGACTCTATTCGGCCCCGATGACATTCGATTGCGTCGATCGCAGGTGGATGAAGGGCTCGCCCCGCCCGAACGGCGCATGGCGGATCATGCGCGTCTGAACGCTCTGCTGGGTCTGGCCGAGGCGCTGGTGTGCCGTCGCCAGACTCTGCTGGGCTATTTCGGAGAAACGGCCGAGCCCTGTGGCAAGTGCGATCTCTGCGACACCCCGCCCGAGGTTTTTGATGGCACAACCCCCGTCCGCATGGCGCTGTCGGCGATCCTGCGGACCGAGGAATGGTTTGGCAGTGGCCATCTGATCGACATCCTGCTCGCCAATGAAACCGACAAGATCCGCGCGCGCCGCCATGATACGCTGTCGACCTGGGGTATCGGCAAAGACTGGTCGCGCCCGCAATGGCAGGCGATCTTTCGGCAGATGATGGGCCATGATCTGGTCCGCCCCGACCCCGAACGCCATGGTGCCCTGCGCATGACTGAGGCTGCTAAGCCTATCCTCAAGGGTGAGGCGCAGATCAACCTGCGCAAGGATACGATCCGCAAAGCCACGCGCCGCCCCGCAGTCAAGGCGATGGTAGCCGAAGAAGACGCGCCGCTGCTCTCTGCCCTCAAGGCCAAGCGCCGCGCTTTGGCCGAAGCCGCGCGTGTGCCTGCCTATGTCATCTTCCCGGACCGCACCCTGATCGAAATGGCCGAGAAACGTCCACATACGCTGGACGACATGGCCCGCATCGGAGGGGTCGGGGCCAAGAAGCTTGAACGCTATGGCGACACCTTCCTTGAGGTCATTGCTGGGGCCGTAGAAGCGGTCCACCCTGCGCGGCGCAAGCTGGCCGGGCGCGGGCAGGGCGAGATCTATGATCGCCTGCTTGAGGTGCAGTCACAATTGTCCCGCGGGCCAGAGGGGATCGACAAACCGCTTAGCTGCACGGCCTCGCAACTAGCGAAGGTGGCGCAGTTGCGACCCGATGACTCGCGCGGGGTCGAACAGGTGTTGGGCGATCGTCGTCACGAGAGGTTTGGTGCAGCCTTTCTGGACGTGCTGCGGCAAGAGGGCTAAATACGCCCTATCAGGCAAGGAACGAGGGCGGATATGCTGGTAGTGATTTCCCCGGCCAAGCGGCTGGACTGGGCAGAGCGGGATGTTGAGGCCACGCAACCCGACTTTCAGGACGATGCGATCCGCCTGTCTAAGACCGCGCGCAACCTGACGCTGGGCGACCTCAAGAAACTGATGGACCTCAGCGATGATCTGGCCCGGCTGAACCGCGACCGCTATCGCGCTTTCGCCGACGCGCCCAAGCTTGAGGCGACACGCCCCGCCGCACTGGCCTTTGCCGGTGACACCTATCAGGGGCTGGAGGCAACCTCACTGGACGCTGATGAGATGGCATGGGCGCAGGACCATCTGCGCATTCTGTCCGGTCTTTACGGTGTGCTGCGCCCTCTGGACGCGATTCAGCCCTATCGGTTGGAAATGGGCAGCAAGCTAAAAACCCGGCGCGGCAAGAACCTGTATGAATATTGGCGCGATCAGCTTAGCAAAGCACTGAACGCGCAAGGGGCTGAGGTTGGTAGCGAGGTCCTGGTGAACTGCGCCAGTCAGGAGTACTTCGGGGCGGTCGACCTGAAAGCACTGAACCTGAAGGTCATCACTCCGGTCTTCATGGAAGACAAAGCAGGCACGCCCAAAATCGTCAGCTTTTTCGCCAAGAAAGCGCGTGGCGCGATGGCACGGTACATTATTCAGCATCGCCTGACAGGTTCGGCCGGGTTGCTGGATTTTGACAGCGGCGGCTATGAATACCGCCCCGATCTGTCCGAGGACGACAAGCCCGTTTTCGTACGCCCTTACGCAGCATAGAGGGCAGGAAGCGAGGGGCCAGCCCCTCGCGCTCCCCGAGATATTTTTGGCCAGATGAAGGTGGGATCCCTTTTCAAGGTTCTTGTACCTGATCACTGCCTCCAGGCGTGATAGGTTTGGCGTCCTCGGGGCAATGGTCCAAGATCATTTGCTGGATGAGGGTCTTGTGCAACGGTTTGGTCAGGTAGTGATCCAGACCGGCCTCCAGAATGCCTTGATCATCCCCCGCCATGGCATGCGCCGTCAAAGCGACGATTGGTACGTGACGACCGGTTTCAACCTCGCGGCGGCGGATTTCGGCGGTGGCTTGTTTGCCATCCATCCGGGGCATCGAAATGTCCATGAAGATCAAATCGGGTGAAAACTCCTGATAGAGGTCGACTGCCTCTTGCCCGTTGCCGGCGAAACGCATGTCGATGTTCAGATCCTTGACCATTTTATTCAGGATCAACTGGTTGGTCCGGTTGTCCTCAGCCGCCAGAACGCGCATCACGCGGTTCCCGATTGGGTGGGTCTCAGGCGTAGGTTGAGGCGAGGTATCTGGCTGAGATACGGGATCCCCCAAAGCGATCAGTCGACTGTAAAGCTCGGACCGGGGGATAGGCTTTTGCAAGACGCCTTCGATCAAATGCCGCGCGGGGCTGGCGTGAATGACGCCCGGATTGGTGGACATGATGACCACTGGCAATTCAGTCCAGCCGCGGTCGTGCAGGATGGTCGCAAGCTCCATCCCGTCCATGTCGGGCAGGTCATGATCGCATAGCAACAGATCAATCGAGGGGTCTAGTTTCGACAGCGCTTCGCCTCCGGAAGCGCAGACCGTGACCTTTGCCCCAAGGCGCCCCAGTTGCTTGGCGAGGATGGCCCGGTTGGCGGCCATATCCTCGACCAGCATCACGTGTTTCAGGCACCCTTGCGGGTCAGGCGGAGAGGGTTGCGGCCCCTCGGCGGTGGGCAGAGACACCCGGAAGCCAAAGCACGACCCTTGCCCAACTTCGCTTTCGACCCAAACATTGCCCCCCATCATGGTGATCAGGCGTTTGGTGATCGCGAGGCCCAACCCCGTCCCTTCGAATTGGCGATTGCGTTCATCTTCGACCTGATTGAACTCACCAAAGATGTGGTTGATCTTGTCGTCCTCAATCCCGATGCCGGTGTCTTCGATGGCGATGTGGACATCGCAATTCTGTCGGTCCGGGTGGGGTACACCGGTCACCCGAATCAATACATGTCCCTCGCTGGTGAACTTGACGGCGTTGCCCACAAGATTGGTCAAAACCTGCCGCACACGGCCCGGATCCCCCACGAACAGCGTCGGCAGGAAGAGGTCATAATCCACTAGCAGGGTCAGGCCCTTGTCGCGCACGCTGGGCTGCAGCGACATCGCAACCTCAAGGATGCAGCGTTCGAGGTCAAATTGCTCGGGGTGCAGGATCAGCTTGTCCGCTTCGATTTTGGAATAGTCCAGCACGTCGTTGATGATGACCAGAAGCGCCTCACCCGAGTTGCGGATCGTATTGACATAGAGGCGCTGTTCTTCGTCCATCGGCGTTTCGGACAGCAGTTCGGTCATGCCGACGATGCCATTCATGGGCGTCCGGATTTCATGGCTCATATTCGCGAGAAAGGCCGATTTGGCGCGGTTTGCGGCCTCGGCCCGGTCGCGTGCCGCCTGCAATTCCGCCTCATGCCGGACGGATGCGGTGATGTTCAGGGCGAGGCTGACCATATCGCCGCCGCTGCCACGCTGGTCGATCAGGCGGACGTATTGACCATTCCACAATTGGATCACTTCGGGTGGCGGATTGGCCCGTGCCCAGCGTCTTTGCATGCGGGCCTGCCAGTCCCCAGCCTTTTCCACGCCGGTGTCGACGATGCCTTCGTTGGTCAGCAATTCAAGAATGCGCGTATACGAGATACCCGGCGCGACCTCATCGAGACCCTTAAACACGCTCAGATAGGCGGTATTGGCCCCGATCAGTCGGCTGTCACCGTCGAAAAAGGCAAAGCCGTCCTGAATGGTCTGGATCGAATGCCACAGCCGACGCTCGGCCACTTCGACCTTGGCATGGGCCTCGGTCAGATCGGATTTGACCTTTTCATTCTCGTCCCGGACGGTCTCAACTTCAGCTTGGGTTTCGCCAATGCGCTTGGTCAACGCCATCGCATGGCGGCCCAATTTGCGGTTGGCCGAGGACAGTTCAGCCTGTTTCAGCGCCAACATCCGTTCCGCCGCCAGGCGCGCGCGCCGTTCCTGTGCCAATTTTTGTGCAAGGCTCATGATGAGTAATTCCGGTCTGCTCTGCCGTCAGCATCCGGGCAATCGGTGAAAAAGTGTTTAAGCCGTTGCCTGACGGGCACCGCACGTGTCAAATTGACCCCAAACAGGAGGTCACAATGCACCGCTTTGTATTTTTTTCAATAACTTACATCATTTCCACTTTCGCCCTGACCTTGGGCGCTCTGGCCCAGACTGCCGTGCCCGAGTTCCGCTATATCACGACCCGAGATGCGGATTTTTATGGCTCGGATCTGGATGCGCTGTTCGATACGGATCTGAAGTCCTGTATCCGCGCGTGTTCGGCCAATCAAAGCTGCACGGCCTTTACCTACAACACCCGCTCAGATGCCTGTTTTCCCAAAAGCGGTGTGAACCGGCAGGAGCCATATCAAGGCGCGGTGTCGGCACAAAAAGTGTTCACGCCGGAACAGACCCTATTACTGGGGAAAACGCGCGCTAAGTCCCTCATATTCCTTCGCCAGAAAGACCTGAACGAAGCGTTTCAACAAGCGCGCGATCTTGGGTTTCGTCACTCTGCCGGAGGGCGTGACCTGCAGACTTTGCTGGAGTCAGCACGGAACGCAGATACAGACCGGCTTGCAATGTTGTGGACTGGGGCGGCCGTGACCCTCAGCGATGCGTCCGACCTATGGGTTGAATATGCCCGGCTGCTGCTGCGCCTGAACCCGAATGGATATCAGGAGCAGCAGGAATTCCGCACTCGCGCGTTGAACGCCGCCATCAACGGATATCTACGCGCGGACACACCGGGGGCGCAAATCGCGGCGCTGATAGTGATGTCGGACGCGCTGGAAGCGGTCGAACGCGGGCGAGACATGGTGTCGGCACTGCGGCTGGCCGAACAGGTCCAACCGCGTGAGGATGTCCTGGCGGCTTTGGATGATGCCATCGGAAAATACGGCTTCCGCATCATCGACAGCACGGTGGAAAGCAACGCCGCTGCGCCGCGTATCTGCGTTGAGTTCTCGGAACCCTTGGTCAAGGCGGGGGTCGATTACGACCCGTTTGTGCAACGCAGTGACGATGGGCTGGTGGTACAGGTCGATGGCAAAAGCATTTGCCTGGACGGCGTTGCGCATGGTCAACGCTATCGCTTTTCCCTGCGCGAAGGGCTTCCGGCGGCCTCGGGTGAGGCCCTGAATCGTACTGTCGAGCTGACGCACTACGTGCGTGATCGTGCTCCGTCGGTCCGGTTTCCGGGGCGCAGCTATGTGCTACCGAAATCGGCAGATGCGGCCTTGCCGGTTGAGACGGTCAATACCGGCTCTCTGGAGCTGACCTTGCGACGCGTCAGCGACCGCAACCTGATCAGGGCCGTCCAGCAGGATTTCTTTGGCCGCCCCCTCAGCGAGTGGCAGGAACGTGAATTCTCGGACGAGATTGCCGAGGATGTCTGGATCGGTACCGCCGAGATCGCAAACGAATTGAACCAGAGCATGACCGCCCGCCTGCCCATGGCGGAGGCGATTGCCGATCAACCCGCTGGGATCTACGCCCTGACTGCGCGCGTCCCCGGTGCAGATCCCTATGATGATCCAGGCGCAACTCAGTGGTTTGTGCTGACCGATCTGGGGATCAGCACGGCCCTTGGCACCGACGGGCTGCATGTCACCGTACGCGGTCTGCACGACGCAACCCCTCGCGAGGGGATCGAGGTCTCGCTGGTTTCAAACGCCAACGCGGTGATTGCCAAGGCGCAGACAGATGCCAGCGGCTATGCGCAGTTCGAAGCGGGCCTGACCCGCGGCAAGGGGGCAAGCGCACCTGCTTTGGTGATGGTGGCGGACGGGGATTCCGATTTCAGCTTCCTCTCTCTGACCGACCCCGCCTTTGACCTCTCGGATCGCGGGGTCGAAGGGCGTGCGCCAGCGGGTCCTGTGGATGTATTCCTGACCACCGACCGAGGCGCCTATCGCGCCGGAGAGGTCATTCACATCACAGCTCTATCCCGCGACAACACAGCTCAGGCCATCGAAGGTCTACCCCTGACCGCCGTTCTCTATCGCCCCGATGGGGTGGAATATCGCCGCGCGGTCTCGGATGGCGGTGTTGCGGGCGGCCATGTCTTCAGCCTGCCCGTCGCCCCGGATGTGCCGCGCGGAACGTGGAAGATCGAGATCAAGTCCGACCCCAAGGCCGACGCTCTGGCCCGTCAAACCGTGCTGGTGGAGGATTTCCTGCCCGAGCGCATCGACTTTGACCTCAGCCTGCCAGACGCCCCTCTGCGCCCCGGCGATACGCCGCCCTTGCAGATCGACGCGCGCTACCTTTTCGGCGCGCCGGGGTCAGACCTGAGCATTGATGGTCAGGTCATCGCCCGCCCAAGTGACGCCGTTCCAGGCTTTGAAACCTATCGCTTTGGGCGCTACGACGCCGAGACTTCAACGAAAAGCACATATTTTGGCGATGCGCTGACGGATGCTTCTGGACAGGCCTCGATTGCCATCGAAATCCCCGAGTTAGAGACGAATGGCAAACCTCTTGAAGCCGAAGTTGTCGCCCGACTGACGGACGGATCAGGCCGCCCTGTCGAACGCCGCCTGACGGCTCCTGTCCGATCCGCAAAGGCGATGATCGGTATCCGGCCCTTGGTCGAGGATGTGATCCCCGAAGGCACCGAGGCCGCGTTCCAAATCATCGGCCTGTCTTCGGACTTGATCATTGAACCCATGCGCCTGCGCTGGACGTTGAACAGGCTGGAAACCCGCTATCAATGGTATCAGCTCTACGGCGATTGGAATTGGGAGCCGACCACGCGCCGTACCCGAATTGCCGCCGGTGAGGTTGAGACAGGCGCAGAGCCGCTGAACCTGTCGCAACCGGTCGACTGGGGACAGTATGAACTGGTCGTCGAACGCCTCGATGGCACATACGCGGAAACCGCCGTGGAATTCAGCGCGGGCTGGTATCAGGCGGCAGACGCCTCAACCTCGCCCGACCGGCTGGAGATGTCGCTGGACCGCGACAGCTATCGCCCGGGTGAGACGGCGCAACTGCGGATCGTGCCGCGCATGGCAGGCGTGGCGCAGATCGAGGTCCTCTCGAACCGTCTGATCCACCGCCAGATGGTCGACGTGCCAGAGGGCGAAACCGTGATCCCGATCGACGTGACCGAGGATTGGGGCGCCGGAGCCTATGTCACCGCCACCGTGATCCGCCCCATGGATGTCGCAGCCGGTCAGAACCCGGCACGGGCGATGGGCGTGGCCCATGCAACGGTTGAGCCTGTCGGGCGTCTGTTGGATGTGAGCATTGACGTGCCGCAGGTGACCTCTCCCAGAACGACACAGAAAGCCCTTGTTAGGGTCGAGAATGCGCCCGAAGGTGAGCCTGTTTGGCTGACGCTGGCCGCCGTGGATGTGGGTATTCTGAACCTGACCGGTTTCGACAGCCCCGATCCGCAGAGTTACTATTTCGGCCAGCGCCGTCTGGGTGTGGACCTGCGTGACGTCTATGGCCGCCTGATCGACGGCATGAACGGTGCAATGAGCACGATCCGATCTGGTGGAGACAATTCGGGGATGCAGAGGCAATCCCCTCCGCCTACGCAAGACCTGATGGCCGTTTTCAGCGGCCCGGTTCAGGTGGATGCAAACGGAGAGGTCAAGGTCGACATCCCTCTGCCCGCCTTCAACGGAACCGTACGGCTGATGGCGGTCGCCTGGTCGGCGGCAGCCGTAGGACAGGCCGAGGCCGAGATGATCGTGCGCGACCCCGTGGTCGTCACAGCCAGCCTGCCCCGTTTTCTGGCCCCAGGCGACCAAAGCAGGATGTTGCTTGAAGTCGTCCACGCCGATGGCCCGTCAGGTGAGATGGGACTGGGACTGACCACCTCAACCGGGTTGGAGTTGGGAACAGCACCCGCCAGCTTTGTTCTGGAGGATGGCGGTAAGGCGGTGTTCGACATCCCGCTGCGCGCGCTTTCCGTCGGAGACCCGGAAATCAGCGTGGCGATCACGACGCCGGATGGCCGTGACTTGTCGCAAACCCTCCGGATGCCGGTACGCGCAAACGACCCTATTGTGGCTCAAACACGGCGGTTTTCGCTGGGTACAGGCGACAATTTCCTGTTCACCCAGGACGTGTTCGATGGCTTCCAGCCCGGCACCGCAAAGGCGATCCTGTCTGCGGGCGTTTTGGCAAAGTTCGACACGCCCGCCCTTCTGGATCAGTTGAACCGCTACCCCTATGGCTGCACTGAGCAGATCACCAGCAAGGCGCTGCCGCTGCTGTACCTGTCGTCCGTGGCGCAAGCGTCGGGGCTGGGTGACGGCCCGATTGTGGATCAACGCATCAGCGACTCGATCCGCAGTATCCTGACCCGGCAGGCTCCGAACGGAGCGTTTGGCCTCTGGCGGGCGGAGAGCGGAGATTTCTGGTTGGACGCCTATGTCACCGACTTCCTCTCGCGCGCCCGAGCGCAAGGCCACCCGGTGTCGGACCGCGCCTTTGCGCAGGCCATGGACAACCTCCGAAACCGCGTGAACTATGCCCCGGATTTCGACGAAGGCGGTGAAGATATCGCCTATGCTCTGATGGTGTTGGCGCGCGAAGGCGCAGCCTCGATGGGCGATCTGCGCTATTACACGGATACCAAGGGTGACGCTTTCGACACCCCTCTGGCCGCAGCGCAACTTGGGGCAGCCCTGGCGTCCTACGGAGATCAAACCCGTGCCGATGCCATGTTCGCCCGTGCGGCCCAGCTGCTGCAGCGCCGACCCGCGCAGGAGCGCTACCTGTGGCGAGTCGACTACGGCACAGATCTGCGGGATGCCGCCGGTCTTCTGACCCTTGCGGTCGATGCGGGCAGTCAGGCAGTGGATCGCGACGCGCTTGTCCAACGTGTCACCTCAGGCCGCGCGCATTTGTCGACGCAGGAGGCTTCATGGTCTCTGCTGGCCGCGCATGCGCTTGTATCCGACCCATCCGACTCGGGGTTGATGGTGAACGGCGCGCCGGTCTCTGGCCCTTTCGTTCAAGTGCGTGAGACACGGTTTACGGATGACCTGAACATCTCGGCCACCTCGGCCAACTCAACCAATATCACACTGACAGTGACGGGCATCCCAACCACTCCGCCCGAAGCCGGAGGCACCGGATACGCCATAAACAGAGCCTACTACTCTCTGGACGGCGACCCTCTGGACCCGTCCACCTTCACTGCCGGCGACCGCTTTGTAACCGTCCTGACCGTCACACCGTTCGAAAACGGTGGAGCGCGTCTAATGATCGATGACCCTCTGGCAGCGGGGATCGAAATCGACAACCCCAACCTGTTGCGATCAGGCGATGTGCGCGCGTTGGATTGGCTGGACCTGTCCGACGCGACACATACCGAGTTCCGCTCAGACCGCTTTCTGGCGGCGGTCGATCTGTCCGGGGGCGAGACGGTGACGCTGGCCTATGTGGCCCGCGCGGTCACGCCGGGTGCGTTCCACCACCCGGCCGCCTCGGTCGAGGATATGTATCGCCCGCAAAACCGCGCGCGGACGGAAACCGGGCGAGTTGAGGTGCGGTGATTCCGCGCCATCCATATCGGCGCAGCGGGTTCGCCCCGGCGCTGCTGGCGCTGGCCTCTGCGCTCTACCTGACCGCCTTCGCGCGAGACCGGTTGGATGGGTGGGTAGACGCGACCGTCCTGCCACCTGTTCTGGCCGAAATCTCGGTCGAAATGAGGGACCGGGACGGAGCCCTTTTGCGGGCCTTCCCGGTCGAAGATGGTATCTGGCGGATGCGCCCCGGCCCGGTGGACCCGGCGTTCATCGAAATGCTGGTTCGGTATGAGGATAAACGGTTCTGGACACATTCCGGCGTCGACCCCGTCGCGTTCCTCCGCGCTGCCGGGCAAGCCCTATGGAATGGGCGTACCGTTTCGGGTGGCTCAACCCTAACCATGCAGGTCGCGCGACTGATCGAAGACGGCTCAACCGGGCGTTGGAGTGGCAAGATTCGCCAAGTTAGGGTCTCATTGGCGCTGGAACGGCGGCTGAGCAAGCAGCAGATTCTAGACCTCTATCTGACCCACGCGCCCTATGGTGGCAATCTGGAAGGACTTCGCGCAGGTAGCAGTGCGTGGTTTGGAAAAGATCCAGCGCGGTTGACCCCCGCGCAGGCCGCTCTGCTGATTGCCCTTCCTCAATCGCCCGAGGTTCGACGCCCTGACCGCGCGCCGTCGACCGCCCGAGATGCGCGCGACCGGGTACTGAAGCGGATGCAGTCCTATGGGGTTCTGACTGAATCCGAGACGCACAGCGCACTGATCGAAGATATCCCGCATCAGATGCGCCCATTTCCCCGTTTGGCCCCTCACCTGACGGACCGAGCGCGGCGTGAAAACCCGGAAGCGGAGGCTTTGGACCTGACACTGGATGCCGGGCTGCAGAAGCGGCTGGAACCTCTTGTAGCGCAGGCAGCGGCAAGAGCGGGGCCGCGTATTTCGGGGGCTTTAATCGTGGCTGATCACCGCAGCGGAGAGATTCTGGCCTCGGTCGGTTCTTCGGGCTACCAGGACGCGCGGCAAGGGTTCGTGGATATGACCCAAGCGCTACGGTCTCCGGGGTCGACGCTGAAGCCTCTGGTCTATGGGTTGGCCTTCGATCAGGGGCTTGCCCATCCCGAAACGCTGATCAGCGACAGCCCGGTGATGTTTGGTCGCTACGCGCCACGCAACTTCGATGGCATATTTCGCGGCGATGTGCGGGTTCGGGACGCGCTGCAAATGTCGCTTAATATTCCAGTTGTACGCCTGACGGATGAGCTTGGGCCTGCGCGCGTGATGGCCGCCCTTAAGCAGGCCGGAGCCCACCCGAAACTGAAAGGAGGCACCCCAGGCCTTGCCATCTCACTGGGGGGTGTCGGGCTGAGCCTGCGCGATCTGGTGCAACTCTACGCCACGTTGGCCGCAGGTGGGCAGGGGCCATGGTTGCGCCATGAGGCCTTGGCGGATCGCGCTAAGTCGCCTCGGGTTCTGTCAGATGACGCGGCATGGCAGGTGAGCGATATTCTGGTCGGTCTTGCCCCTCCACCAGGGGCCGCTGCATTTGGCTTGGCGTATAAGACCGGCACGTCCTACGGGCACCGGGACGCCTGGGCGATCGGCTTTGACGGCCAGCATGTCATCGGTGTGTGGCTCGGGCGCGCGGATGGAACTCCGGTCCCCGGCGCCTTTGGTGGAGAGTTGGCGGCCCCCCTGTTGTTTGAAGCCTTCGGTCATCTGAAACCGGCTGCTACCCCGCTGCGCCCACCACCGCCATCGACTTTGATCGTGGGGGCCGCCGAACTGCCGCAACCTTTGCAACGCTTTCGGCCCCGAGGGGCAGCGTTCGACGATGACCCAAGCGCCCCGGACCTGATCTTTCCGCCCAATAACTCTGTGTTAGAGACGGATGGAGGCCCGGTGACCGTCAAACTGCGCGGCGGCGTTGAACCATTCTCGCTTTTGGCGGATGGCGTTCCGGTATTGACTGGGCAACGACATCGCGAGTTCGACATCCCGAACCCGGGTCGCGGGTATTCCGCACTGGTGGTGGTAGACGCCCATGGCGCGTCAGATCGGGTGTCAGTTCGGATCGACTAAAGCGGTTCCATCAAGTGACTCGAATGTCCGAGAACGCTGATAGCGTGGCAGGGTATTTGTGTCGCAAGTCAAACCCTAGGCGATCTAGCGACGGCCTTCGCGAAGCCAGCCGCCCAGCAGGAAGCCACCAGCCAGCAGCAGTACCAGCCACGGCGGCAGCAACCCGGCTTGAGTAACGTCCCGCGTCTCATAGGCCTCGCGCGGGGTAAGACCGATCCAGCCACGCCCCGCCGCCGGACGCCCAGCGCGGACGTTGCGGATTGAAGGTAAACCCTCTTCCAGCCGGATCACACCACCGCGCATGGCGGCGATCACAGGCTCCAGCACTTCACCTGTTGCGATGGTACGCTCAAACTCTTTCGGAGCCGCAGGACCGAGGCCGATCACGGCCATCAAATCGCCCTCCTGCAGGCGATAGAGGCCAATCTCGGGCCCAAAATACTGCGCCTCGAACCGTCCGGGCGAAACCTCTTCAAGGATGATCTCAAGCGTTTCGCCATTGGGCCGGGTGATCGTCACCGGACCGACCTCTTCTTCGAGGGTCTGGCGAATGATACGCATCGACTGGCCATTGGCCTCGGCCCAAAGCGCTTCTTCTTCAAGCTCGGGCTCTTTCATCATCCAATGTGCCAGACGTCGCAACAATTCCAGCTGAGGCCCGCCGCCTTCAAAACCACGGCTCCACAGCCAGGCGTGGTCTGACGCCAACAGGGCCACCCGTCCCTCACCGACCCGGTCCAATACCAACAGCGGCCGGTCATCAAGGCCGGTCATCAACACCTGCCCCGAGCGTTCATTCACATCGATCTGCCGAAGCCACGCGCCCCAATCCTCGGAATCGCCAAGATTGGTGGTCACAGGGTGCCGATGCCCCAGATCACTGACCATGGGAACGTAGCGCTCTTCGATCACCCTTGCCGTCGGTTGCGCTGGCAGGCTACCCGCAAGTGGTGAGCGGAAGATGCTGTCTGCGGTGGCGAAATCGGGGCCAGCGGCAATCAGCACAGCGCCGCCGCTGTCGATATAATCGGCGACGTTATCCAGATAGATCGCAGGCAGGATGCCCCGGCGTTTGTAGCGATCAAAGATGATCAGGTCGAAATCGTTGATCTTCTCCAGAAACAGCTCGCGCGTCGGGAAGGCGATCAGCGAAAGCTCATCCACCGGGACACCGTCCTGTTTCTCAGGCGGGCGCAAAATGGTGAAATGCACCAAATCGACCGAGCTGTCGGATTTCAGCAGATTGCGCCAGGTGCGCCCGCCGGGATGCGGCTCGCCCGACACCAGCAAAACGCGCAGGCGGTCGCGCACGCCGTTCATCTGGATCAATGCGGTATTGTTGCGATCGGTCAGCTCACCTTCGGCCTCCGGAACCGTGAACTGGATGACGTTCCGACCCCCATGCGGCAGAGAAATCGGCAGTTCGACATCCACACCGATTGGAATACGAAATTCCTCCGGCTCGCCCCCATCGACCGAGATCTCAAGCGGCGCGCTGGTGGCCCCGCCCGGAGCCGCCCCGCTGTCTTCAACGCGCAGGGTCAGGGTTACGGGTTCACCGATGATGGCAAAGGCAGGCGCATTGCGGACGATGAGCCTGCGGTCCCAGTCGCTCTCACGCCCGGTCTGCAAAAGGTGCATCGGCGCGGGCAGGTCGGGCGCTTGATCAACGTCATGAACGATCCCGTCCGAGACAACAAGTATACCGGCCACCCGCGCGCGCGGCTCCTCGGCGAGGGCCGCATTCACCGCGGCCATCACTTGCGTGCCTTCGTCGCCATCGCCATCGCCCACGCGGATGCGGCGCAGTTCTGTATTGTCGCGCGACTCGATTTCGGCCGCCAAGGCCTCGACCGCTTGGGCGGTTTGATCGGCTCGGTCCGAGAGTGTCTGGCTGGCGCTTTCATCCTCGATCATCAGAACGATATCTGTCAGCGGCGCGCGGTCTTCGACCTGATAGACCGGACCGGAAAGCGCCGCGATCACCACCAAAACGGCCAACCCACGCAACGCCCATCCGGACAATCCCCGCCAGACCGCCAAGACCACGCCTGCAACGGCGATCGAGGCGACCACAAGTAGTATTGGCCACGGGATCAGCGGATCAAAGATAACAGTTCCGGTCATTGTCCCAACCTGTCCAGCAGAGCAGGCACATGGACCTGATCGGATTTGTAGTTCCCGGTCAGCACATGCATCACCAGATTGACCCCAAAGCGATTGGCCAGCTCGCGCTGACGTTCCCCCGCATAGCCACGCCCGACGGGCAGAAGCGCCTGCCCGTTACGATCCACCGCCCAGGCCCCGGCCCAGTCATTGCCGCCGATCACCACGGGCGTCACGTTGTCGTTGAGGTTACGGAAGGGCATCCCTTCGATCTGTTCGGCATCCAGCGGAGCGGCCTCAACCCAGACATCGGTTCCCGCGTAGCGACCGGGGAAATCCTGCAGAAGATAGAAGGTTCGCGTCAGCACGTGATCGTTCGGGATCGGCTCTAACGCGGGGATATTTAGCGGCGCCGCCAGTTGCTGCAGCTTGCGCCCATTGGGGCTGGAGGCACCGAAACCCGCGATATCCGCATCGCGCGTGTCAAACAGGATCATACCGCCCGAGCGCAGATAGGCATTCAGCTTGGCATAGGCCTCATCCGAGGGGCGCGGCTGATCCTGCGTGATGGGCCAGTAGAGCAGCGGGAAAAAGGCCAACTCGTCCCGTTCCAGATCAACGCCAATCGGCGCAGCGGGTTCGACCGAGGTGCGGTAGTTCAACGTCTGAGCCAATCCTCGCAACCCAGCCTGTGCGATGTCGTCCACCTGGCTGTCGCCAGTCAACACATGCGCCAAAACCAGTTCATGGGTCGCGGCGAGGGCAAAGTCGGTCTCATCGGGCGACTGCGCCTGCGCCTCGGGCGCCATCAGCACGGCCCCTAAAGCAACCGCCGCCGCCTTGGCCAGCCCCAAACGGCCCGACAAGGCCAGGGACGCGATGACATCCACGGTCAGCAGGACCAGCGCGAGACTCAACAATATTCCCCCGAGAGGTGTCTCGGTTGAAGCCTCCTGCCCGCGGATCGGAACATCTGCGGGCCAGACAACGGGGCTGAGCGTCGTCTCCTCGGACAAAACGTTCCGCGCCAGCTTTTGCTTCCCACTTTCATAGAGGCCAGGACGAAGGTCGGGCCCAATCTGTCCTGACACCAGCTCAACCCCATCCACACCCGCCAGCGTACCGGCATCGGACAACGCGCCGAATCCATCCATGATCTGGACCGGCTCCCACGTGGTGCCCTCCAATTGCGCGACCTGACGCGATTTCGCGGCCGAGGCAACGGCCAGACGGTCCAGCATTTCCACGAACAGGCCAGACAGCGGCAAGCTGGACCATTCCGCATCGGCGGTCACGTGGAACAGGACAACCTGCCCCAAACCCAGCGCCTTGCGGGTGACCAGAGGGGTGCCGTCCGACAGCGACGCAATCACGCGATCCGCCAAGTTAGGGTCTGGTTGCGCCATGACCTGAGTGGAAACGGTCACGTCATTCGGTATCTGCAAACCGTAGAAAGGCGAGTCCTCGGGGAATGGCGCCAGCGTCTTGGATTCCCCCCAGCTCATTGCGCCGCCAACGGTGCGACCGCCGCTGCGCAAGCGAACTGGCAGCAGCGTATCCTCTTCATCGCGACCCAGATCGCTCGCCGCCATGCGGGGCCCTGCAAATCGTAGCAACAGGCCGCCCTGTTCGACCCATTCGATCAGGGCAACCTCTTCCGGACCCGAGATCTGGGCGACATCCGAGAGCACAATTACATCGGGATTTGCAGGTAGAACCTCGGGCAGGCCGCCCTCAACAAAATCGGCGGTGGGGATCAGAACCTGCGTGAGGTAATGGAGCGGCGACAACAGCTCCAACCCCTCGCGGTTGAGGGTTCCGGCGATCAGCGCAACCTCGCGCCGCCGCAAACTGTCATCGGTTAGCGTCACCGCCCCGGCCGAGCGCTGGCCCTGCAGCTCAAACCGTGTGATCCGGGCGCGCAGCTCAGACGGTAGAGCGAGGTCGATCTGGGCCTGTGTTTCTCCGGTTGCGAAAGTCATCTCGGCCGATTGCAGTACCCGTGCCGTGCCTGCCGGGTCACGGCCTTGCGCCAGAACGGTCACACTCTCCTCCGGGCCCGGTTCGGCCCGCAATGCGGTCAATTGAATGACGCCGTCCTGATAAACGGCAGGCAAAAGCGCCAGCGCAGCCGCGTTCGAGCGGTAGACGGTGACTTGCCCGCGGGACTGCAGTTCCGACACTAACTCTGGGTGTTTTTCATATTCCAAGCGGTCGCTGAACCAATGCGTATCAAACCCGCCCTCGACCTGATCCAGCGCGGCGATGACCTGATCAACCTGATCTTCGGTCGGCTGCCACGGGTTCGGAACAAGGCCCGGCAAACGGTTGCGCCAAGCTTCAGCCGCCTGAAACACGGGCGGTTCCGGCTCGGTGAGGCGCAGGATCGAGACGGGGCGGCCCGCGCGTCCGGCTTCGGTCAATTGCGCGTCGATCTGGTCTAGCGTTGACGACCAGCGCGTGGCCCCGGCCCAGCTTGCATCCAGCACCAGCATCAGGGGGCCAGTGCCCGTCTGATCGCGCGACGGGTTCAATACGGGACCGGCCAGCCCGATGATGATCGCTGCTGCCGCCAGCATCCGCAGTAAAAGTAACCACCAGGGTGTCCGGTCCGATACGCTCTCATCATCTTTGAGGCCGAGTAGAAGTGTGACCGCCGGGAACATCCGACGGATCGGCGCAGGTGGGACCGCGCGCAGGATCAGCCACAGGATCGGAAGGGTCAGCAGACCCAATAACACCCACGGCGCGGTGAAGCCGATGCCCGCCAAAACGGTCATTGAACACCCCCGTCCAGCGCACGATAGAGCCACAATAGAGCCGATTGCGCACTATCTCCGGTGTGGTGCAGACCCAACTGCCAGCCGGTTGCGCGGCACAGATGCGTCAACGCATCCTTGCGTGCAGCGAGGCGGTCCAGATACCGATCGCGCAGCTCTCCGGCCTTCAGTGTTTCATGCCGAACGGTGCCGCCGACGCTTTCGAAAATGGTGCGGCCCGCGAAGGGAAACGTCTCTTCCCCCGGATCGAGGACTTGCAACAAAACGCCCCGAACGCCGCGATCTGCTGCTTTGGTCAGGGCCAGTTCAACCTCGTCCATTGGGCCAAGAAAGTCCGAGATGAACACCGCGCGGGCATGAGGGATCATAGCGCGGTGTTCGGGCGGAGCGTAGTCGACCTCGGAATCCTCGGACCATGCCTCGGCCAAACGTATGATCTGCGCATTCCCGCGTCGGGGCGGCAGGGTTGTACCTGTCAGGCCAACACGCTCGCCCCCGCGCACCAGAAGGATCGCAGTCGCCAGACCCAACAGTCGGGCGCGATCCGCCTTGGAGGGCAGCCCCTTATCCGACGAAAAGCGCATCGAGGCCCCCTGATCGACCCACAGCATGACCGATTGCGCGATCTGCCACTCGCGTTCGCGCACGAATTGCTGATCCCCGCGCGCTGATCGGCGATGGTCGATCATCCGGCGGCTGTCTCCTATCTGGGCGGGACGATATTGCCAGAAGTCGTCCCCCATGCCGGATCGCCGCCGACCATGGTCACCTAGTAGAACAGTGCCGGCCAGATGCTCGGCACGCGCCAAAAGCGGCGGCAGCCGGGACGCCTCGGCCTCGGATCGTTGACGAAGGGTCAGCGCAGCATTCACGCCGCAGCCTCAGTGCGGATCAGGCCAGCAGCTGTGCTGTCGATCAGGTCGGCAAGGCTGTCGCCCCGCGCACGTGCCGCAAAGTTCAGAGCCATCCGGTGGCTGAGAACCGGGCGGGCCATATCCAGAACGTCCTCGGCATTCGGGGCCAGACGCCCCTGCAACATCGCCCGCGCCCGCACGGTCATCATCAGCGCCTGCGCCGCACGCGGACCGGGACCCCAAGCAACGGTTTCAGCGACGCGATCCGAGACGCCCGCTTCCTCGGGGCGGAAGGCGCGGACCAGATCGAGGATCAGTTCCACAACCGAATCCCCCACAGGCATCCGGCGCAGCAGGACTTGGGCGGCCAACAGCTCTTCTTTGCTGAAGATCTGATGCGCCTCGTCCTCGGCCACGCCGGTGGTGGCCAGAAGGATATCCCGCTCAGTCTGGCGATCAGGGTATTCCACGTCGATCTGCACAAGGAAACGGTCTAGCTGAGCTTCGGGCAGCGGATAGGTGCCCTCTTGCTCAATCGGGTTCTGTGTTGCCAACACGTGGAACGGCGTACCCAGCACTCGGTCTTCGCCCGCCACGGTCACCGTGCGCTCCTGCATCGCCTGCAGCAATGCCGACTGCGTCCGAGGGCTGGCGCGGTTGATCTCATCCGCCATCAGCAGCTCACAAAAGATCGGCCCCGAAATAAACCGGAAATGACGGCTGCCATCATCGGCGGTATCCAGAACCTCGGACCCCAGAATATCGGCCGGCATCAGGTCAGGCGTGAATTGAATACGGTTGCCATGCAGGCCCATCACAGTCGAAAGCGTCTCGACCAGTCGGGTTTTGCCCAGACCTGGCAAGCCAATCAGCAGGGCATGCCCCCCGCACAGCAGCGCCGTCAGGGTCAGGTCCACGACCCTCTCCTGCCCGATGAAGCGGCGGGTGATCGAGGATTTCGCCTCTTGCAGCTTGTTTTCCAACGCTTCGATCTCGGACACGAGGTCGGCAGGTTCGGACATGACTTTCCCTTCCGTGGACTATTATAGATGAAGTCTATCGCGCTGAGAGGAAATGGCAAAAGCAATGAGCGGACAAAAACCTGTGAAACCTTCCCCTGACAGTCTTGCGGCTTCAATCAAAGCGACCAAAACCAAGGGTTTACCCCCCGTTCACCTCTGGAATCCCCCTTTTTGCGGTGATCTGGATATCCGGATCGCCAAAGATGGCACTTGGAGTTATTTAGGCTCGCCCATCACCCGTTTCGAGCTTGTGAAGCTTTTTTCCTCAATTCTTAAGCTGGAGGACGGGAAATACTACCTGGTGACCCCAGTCGAGAAGGTGGGAATCACCGTCGAGGATGCGCCGTTCATCGCGGTGGACGTCGATGCCTCGGGCGAGGGGCAGGCGCAGGCTCTGACTTTCACCACCAAGGTTGGCGATGTCGCGGTGGCCGGGCCAGATCATCCGATCCGCGTTGTCATGGACCCGCAGACCCAGGAACCCTCTCCATACATTGTGATCCGCGACGGCCTTGAGGCCCGGATTGACCGCAAGAGCTTTTACCGTTTGGTCGAGATGGGCACCCACCATGAGGGTTGGTTCGGAGTTTGGTCCGAACAGCGCTTCTTTCCGTTGATCAAGTCAGAACACCTGCCGGACTAGGCCGCTTTTACATCTTTTCGATCCTGCGCCAGCACGACGGCCACCGCAACGACACCTGCGCCCAAAGCGCGGGTCCAGTTCCACTCTTCCCCCAGCACCAGCATGATCAACATCACGTAGAACGGTGCGATATTGATGTGGAATGAGGCTAATGCAACGCCCAGTTTCCCGACGGATCCGACAAACAAAACCTGACTGAGGCCCATAGACACCAGAGCATAGATCCCAAGCATTCCGACCTGTTGAACATCAATCTGCGCCGTTGGCATGACGTCCATACCCACTTGGCGTGCCCCAAAGAACAGAAACAAAGCGACGACCAAGCCGCCGAAGAACGTAATAGTGCTGCGCCCGGTTTGGCTCAGCTCGGGGAAGTCCCTCGCCGTTGCCATTGTCGCCCAGCAGAACAACCCGGTGGACACGATGGCGCAAATCGCGCCCAAACCCAATTGCGCGGGCGCCACTGCACTAGTCGCGATCAGACCGCCGATGATAGACACCACAACGCCCAGCGCAAAATTCCAACGCAACCGCCGTGTCCCGGTTGCCAGTTCGATCAGGGTGGCAAACAATGGCGCGCAGGAGGCAATGATGGCGACGGTCACAGGATCTGTCAGTTTTTGCGCCACGATGATCAGGAACATACCGGCCCCGAGTGTCCCGCCAACAAGCATCGCATGACCCCAACGGGCGCGTAAAACCCGGCTTGGCCCGTCGATCAGAAACCACAAAGGCACCATGACCGCCACTGCTAGCGCCAGGCGCGCCACGAACAGCGCGACCGGAGGCCAGGTCTGCAGCAACACTTCGGCCGCAGGAAACCCCGCTGCCCAGGTCAGCATGGACGCCACAGCCAAACCGTTTCCAGACAAGGCCGAGCTGCGGCCAGTGGACATAGGAAGAGTGTTCCCGCGCACAGGATCAGGGCTCATCGCCATGGGATCGGACCTTCTGTTGGAACGGCGCAGAAAAATGATTCGCCGTGTTAGCCCAAACATCTCTGGACTTGAGCCTGCCTTCTTGTCGATTTTCGACAATCTGTCGTTTTCAATCCCTTTCCTCGAAAATCGGTGGAGACTAAGCTTGGGCGGATCACCGACCCAAAGGCCTCTCATGCCCAAATTCGCCGCCAATATCTCGCTGCTCTTTGCCGAACTCCCATATCTGGAGCGGTTCCAGGCTGCGGCCGAGGCGGGCTTCAAAGCCGTTGAAATTCTGTTCCCCTATGAGCTGGCCGCAAAAGAGACCCGCCGTGCCCTTCTGGCCAACGGGCTGGAGCTTGTGCTGATCAACGCGCCTCCGCCAAACTACACGGGGGGTGAGCCGGGCTATGCCGCCGTGCCCGGCGGTGAGGCGCGGTTCCAATCCGATATCCGCCGCGTCTTGCGCTATGCCGATGTGCTCAAACCCGGCCTGATCCACATCATGTCCGGCTATGCATCGGGGCCTGAGGCGCTGGATTGCTTTGTTCGCAACCTGCAATGGGCCGCCGATACAGCCCCCGGCCAGACCTTCACCATCGAGCCGCTGAACCAAGTGTCCCAACCCGACTATTTCCTTAACGACTACGATTTGGCCGCCGAGGTTCTGGACCGCGTGGATCGCCCCAACCTGGGCCTGCAATATGACAGCTTTCACGCACAGATGATCCACTCGGATCCGCTGGAGATTTGGGATCGTTTTCACAATCGCGTCATCCACGCCCAGATCGGCGCAGCGCCCCACAGGTCCGAACCGGGTAGCGGAGATCTGGATTTTCAGACCCTATTTAAGGCGATGGAGGTCTCTGGCTATGAAGGATGGGTCAGTGCGGAATATACTCCCTCAACAGCTTTGACGAGCTCATCCCTGGATTGGATGCATAAGGCAGTTCTTGCCAATGCAGATCTCTGATCCGCAAATAGCGCCGTTCGTCCTACCGTAGATACCAAGGAAACGCCTTATGATCCCTGCCCGCTATGCCCGCGCCGTGTTCAGCCTGATCATGTCCGGGTTGATGTCCTGCATCGTCACCGGGATCGCAACAGTCAAAGCCATCGGCTTTGGCCCGTCCACCCTCAGCGATTGGATGGCCTCATGGGCCTTTTGCTGGCCCATCGCCTTTACCGTAATCCTTCTGTTTGGCCCCAGCGTACAACGGTTCGTCAACCGTATGGTCAGGCCGCAGGACTGACCCGCTGCGAAGAGGGTCCGCCGGGCCTGATGAGCAGCGCCTCTTAATGCGCTTCGGCCCAGTTCGCCCCCTGGCCAGCATCCACAACCAGCTTCACGTCCAGCTTCACGGCAGGGTCCGAGGCCCCCTCCATCACGTCCCGCGCAACGCCGATCACCTCATCCACCGCATCTTCGGCGACTTCGAACAGCAATTCATCGTGGACCTGCAGCAGCATTTTGGCCGGCAACCCATTGATCGCCTCTGGCATCCGTACCATCGCGCGCCGGATCACATCCGCCGCTGTCCCTTGAATAGGGGCATTGATCGCCGCCCGACGCGAGAAACCGGCATGTGGCCCCTTCGCGTTGATCTCAGGCGTATGGATTTTTCGTCCGAACAAGGTCTGCACATAGCCATTCTCTTTAGCGAAGGCGACTGTGTCGTCCATATAGGCTCTAATACCAGGGAAACGCTCAAAATAGCGATCGATGAAGCCTTGTGCCTCGGCCCGTGGGATACGTAGATTGCGCGCCAGACCAAAGCCCGAGATGCCATAGATCACACCAAAGTTGATCGCCTTGGCCTGACGGCGGATATCCGGCGTCATCTCATCCAACGGCACATCGAACATCTCGGACGCCGTCATAGCGTGGATGTCCAGCCCGTCTGCAAAGGCCTGTTTCAACGCCGGTATCTCAGCGATATGCGCCAGAATACGCAACTCGATCTGGCTGTAGTCTAGGCTGACCATCACATTGCCCGGCTCAGCGATGAACGCCTCACGAATGCGACGGCCTTCCTCGGTGCGCACCGGGATGTTCTGCAGGTTCGGATCAGTCGAGGCCAAACGGCCTGTGTTCGCCCCGGTGATCGAATAAGACGTATGCACGCGGCCCGTATCGGGGTTGATATGGGTCTGCAGCGCATCCGTGTAGGTCGATTTCAACTTCGACAGCTGTCGCCAGTCCAGCACCCGGCGCGGCAACTCATACTCGGTCGCCAGATCCTCAAGAATATCCGCCCCGGTCGAGTACTTCCCGGTTTTCCCCTTCTTGCCGCCTTCCAGGCCCATCTTGTCGAACAGGATCTCACCCAACTGCGCGGGCGAACCGACATTGAAGTTCTCACCGGCCAATTCGTGAATTTCAGCCTCTAACCCGGCCATTTTCTGCGCGAAGGCGTTCGACATCCGGCTGAGAACATCGCGATCCACCTTGATGCCGTGCATCTCCATTTCTTTGAGAACCGGCACCAGCGGGCGTTCGAGCGTTTCATAAACCGTCGTCACCTGAACCTGATGCAGCTGCGGCTTGAACAACTGCCACAGGCGCAGCGTGATATCCGCATCCTCGGCGGCATAAGCTGTGGCCTCATCAATCGGCACCTTGTCGAACGTGATCGCAGACTTGCCCGAGCCCAGCAGAGGTTTGATCGGGATCGGCGTGTGGCCCAGGTAGCGCTCGGACAGAGTATCCATTCCATGCCCATGCTCACCGCCATGCATAGCGTAGGACATCAGCATCGTGTCATCGATCGGAGCCACCTCGATTCCGTAGCGCGCAAAGATCTTGGCGTCGTATTTCATGTTCTGCCCGATTTTGAGGATCGATGGGTCTTCGAACAGCGGTTTTAACAGAGTTAGAGCCTCATCCAGCGGCATCTGCCCCTCCGCCAGCGCATCCGAGCCGAACAGATCGTCCGCCGAGCCATCGCGATGGGTCAGCGGGATATAGCAGGCCTCCCCTGCTTCGATACAAAGCGAAATACCGACCAGATCGGCGATCATTTCGTTCAGCCCGGTAGTCTCGGTATCTACGGCAACCCAGCCGCGTTCATAAGCCTGATCAATCCACTTTTGCAAAGCGCCCGCGTCCCGCACGCATTCGTATTTCGACGAGTCAAACGGGATCGCCTCGACCACAACTTCTTCCGCGACTGGCGCGGGCGCGTCGGCGATGACCGGAGCCTCGGCCCCTAGCTTGTCGGCAATCCGTTTGGTGAGGGTGCGGAACTCCATTTCCGCCAGAAAGCCCAGCAAGGTATCGGGATCGGGGTCCTGTACTTCTAGGTCGTCGAGGGTGAAATCCAGCGGCGTGTTCTCATCCAGCTGTACCAACTTCTTCGATAGCTCGATCTGATCACGCTTTTCGATCAGCGTCTGGCGGCGCTTGGGCTGTTTGATCTCTTCCGCGCGGTCCAGCAGTGTTTCCAGATCACCATATTCGTTGATCAAAAGGGCCGCCGTCTTGACGCCGATCCCAGGGGCCCCCGGCACGTTGTCAACGCTATCCCCAGCCAGAGCCTGCACATCGACCACGCGATCTGGGCCGACGCCGAACTTCTCGAAAACGCCATCTGTATCGATGCGTTTGTTCTTCATGGCGTCCAGCATTTCAACGCCGCCGCCGACCAACTGCATCAGGTCCTTGTCCGAGCTGACGATGGTCACGCGCCCACCAGCCTCGCGCGCCTGAACGGCCAGCGTGGCAATGATGTCGTCTGCCTCATAGCCCTCAAGCTCTTTGCAAGCGATGTTGAAGGCCTTCGTCGCCTCACGGGTCAGCGGCATCTGCGGGCGCAAATCCTCGGGCATCGCCTCGCGGTTGGCTTTGTAGAGATCATAGAGATCGTTGCGGAACGTATGCGAGCCCTTGTCGAAAATCACCGCAACATGGGTCGGCGCATCGGGGCCGGCATTTCCTTCGACATATTTCTGCAGCATGTTGCAGAAGCCCGACACAGCGCCAATTGGTAAACCATCCGACTTGCGCGTCAGCGGAGGCAGCGCGTGATAGGCCCGAAAAATAAAGGCCGATCCGTCGATCAGATGCAGGTGACATCCTTTTCCGAAATTGCTCATACGCGTGCTCCCTGTCGGTCAGGGATGGTTCTGCCACAGGGGCGCGCAACTGACCAGTGAGGAACGTCAGTTAACCTCCAAAGAGGCCGCCAAACACATCCGAGAAACTATGCAACAGCGCCATGATGACCAGCGCACCGAGGAAGGCAAAGAAGGCCATCGCGAAGAACTGAAACAGGATTGCACCAACGCCAATGGCCACCCCGGCGATGGCAGGCCGCATCCGTTCATGGCGTAATATGCCAATAACAGAGACGACAATGGCCAAACCGCCCAGCATGGCGACACCGATTTGCAAGAAATCGTCCAGATCGCGGGTTTGGGCGACAGGTTCGGGCTGCTCGAGACCTGCAGCGGCGCGCAGGGTGGATTTCCCAAGCTCGGCTGCCAACTCCCCCAGTGACACGCCGGTGGGTTGCTGCGGCGCGAAAGGCCCGGCCCAAAACACTAGCAGCGCCGCAAACAACGCAACCGACGCCGTACAAAACCCGATCCATCCGAAAACTGGACGGGCAGTATCTGTAGCAGAAATGTCCGTCATCAGACTCACCTATGCTGACTGCACCACCTTAGTACCATCACAATCGCGGCAAGATTTGGGCAGAGGGCGGGTAAGGAGCCCTTCGGGATCGTTTTGTGCCTTGCTAACCATAGAAACGCCCGCACCCGCTACAGCGCCCTATTTATCGGGGCTGTCATGTAGTGCGGAAGACCCGCTGCGACTTGTCCCAGAGCAGCCCCGTGCGATCAGCGATATACTGCATCTGCTTGCTAAGCGAACGGTTGTTCAAACGACGGCTCAGCGTGCGCAAAGGAACCAGATTGCGCTCTCCGTACCCGTCAATCAGAACAAATATTCTGGTTTGATTGCGCAGCCCGTAGACAATGTTTTCCGGGTGGATGTCGCGCCCTACGATCTGAAGCTGAAACAACCGATGCACAAAACTGTTGAGTTCGCTCAGAACGTCGTCCGTCAACTGGCCCTGTTTGCACACCGATGACAGCTGCGGAGCAAGTTGCCCATCCTCAGACTGAATCCGCTCTACAATAATGCCCGGGCCGACATCAGTCTGAACAATTCCGAATGCGCGCGCGACAGGTAGTTTCGCTATGTCAGAGCCGCTTTTCAAGGCCGCCTTCAACTCGCATTCCATCTCTTTGAGGGCGTTACGATATTTTGCATCGGGAAACACCTGCTGGATCAGCCGCTTGGTGTACGACCGAATAGGGCGTTTACGCGGTCTGGTGATTTTGATCAGCAGCTCTGGCCGACCTGGGCACGCATATACGTTTCTTTGACCACCACGTGCCAAAAGATCCTGTTCTGACAGCTGTAAAGGCTGCGCTGGAAAGAGCATTTGGGTTCCGTTTCATACCGTAGACAAATGGCTGTACCGGCCATGAAAAGCCAAATCAACCACGGCCGCCGTTGATGTAACAGTTATGCGTCAGTTTTGTGAATGTCCATCCGCCAGCACATATTTACAATCACAATAAGGACATTCGACCCAGCCCGTGTCCTCTGGAATCTGCAGCCACACCCTCGGGTGTCCCAACGCGCCTTCGCCGCCATCACAGGCAACACGAGAAGTTTCCACGATCTTCGTCTCCGGCGCTTCGATTGTCACGGCTGGCGATCCTTCACTGGTTGTCGGCCTCGCGGGCATGCATTAGGTGCGTTTATGAGCGATGAGCAAACCGGGGGCAAGAGCCACATGAGCGATGCGGCAATCAGGATCGAGGGGCTGCGCAAGACCTATCGTGGCGGCAAAGGTCAGCCTGAGAAACACGCTTTGAAGGGCGTCGACCTGACCGTGCCGCGCGGGTCGGTCTTTGGTTTGCTGGGTCCGAACGGGGCGGGGAAATCGACACTCATCAACATTCTTGCCGGATTGGTGGTGAAATCCTCGGGCCATGTTTCGATTTGGGGATATGATCAGGACAAGAACCCACGCTCGTCCCGCGCCGCCATCGGTGTCATGCCGCAAGAGCTGAACCTTGATCCCTTTTTCACCCCCCGAGGCGCGTTGGAGGTTCAAGCCGGTCTCTACGGTGTCCCCAAGGCCGAACGCCGCAGTGATGAGATTCTGGAACTGGTGGGCCTGAGCGACAAGGCCGAGGCCTATGCCCGCACGCTATCCGGCGGGATGCGGCGTCGGCTGTTGCTGGCCAAGGCGCTGGTGCATCACCCCAAGATCCTTGTGCTGGACGAGCCGACGGCAGGCGTGGATATCGAGCTTCGCCAGATGCTCTGGGCCAATGTGCGCAAGCTGAACGAGCAAGGCATGACCATCATCCTCACCACGCATTACCTGGAAGAAGCGCAAGAGATGTGCGACGAGATCGCCATCATCAATCACGGTGAAAAGATCACCCAGGACAGCACGGCCAACCTACTGGGTCGCATGGACAGCCGGACGATGGTGATCGCACCTGACAGCCCCGTCACCGATTTGCCCATGACGGATGGTGTCGAGGCCACTCTGCGCGACGATGGCAGCCTTGTGCTGCAGTATCGCAGCGCCCAGACCAGCGCCGAACAGGTTCTGGAGTCGGTTCGTGCCGCCAATATCCGCATCCGCGACGTCCGGACCGAAGAAGCAGACCTCGAGGATGTGTTCCTTGCGCTGACCTCATCGCGCGCGGATGACACCCCGGCCGAGGATCAGGATCAGCCGCGCCGGGGTATGCACCGGGTCAAGCTCTAGGCCCGGTCGATCCGCGCCTGATAGCAATTGTTCCGCGCTGATCGGACGTGGATGTAGGCGATGTCCGGTTTGGCAAAGATATCGGCGATTTTGGCTCCGATCTGGTCGGTTGGCGTGATGGCACCCGTGCCATAGACGATCCGATCATCCTCACCATAGCCCTTGATCAGGTAGTCGGGGGAAGAGGTCAGTATCTCGGGCATTTCGTCGCCTTCGTAACGCTCGCATGGTTTAGCGCACAGGAAGATCGGGCCGGTTTCTGTATAGGGATGTGGCTCTAAAAAAGGTCTGTGCGCCAAAATCAGCATGTCCTGGCCTTCGGGGATATTTTGTAAACAATGACGACAGGGATTACCTGCGCCGGTGGAAACAGCCCGCTCTGGCGTGGCGCCGTAGGCATCTGGCCCGCCCGCCTGCAGGGCGCGGACTTCGTCAGTGGGAAGTGCGGTGATCTTGAACATTTCGGGTCTCCTTTTTTCCCAAACCATGCCCTCCTGATCAGCCGCAAGCGACCCAGTTCCTGCGCAAAGGACTCGAAAAAGAACAAAACGTGAATATAATAGTGACTCGCCATGTATGCCGAGCTGTCGATCACGTCAAACTTCACCTTCCTCACCGGGGCCTCTCACCCCGAGGAGTATATGGAGCGTGCCGTGACCCTGGGCCTGCCCGCCATCGCAATTGCCGATGACAACTCGGTCGCCGGGATCGTTCGCGCCCATACCCAAGCGCGCGAGATCGCCCGCAAGGTCCGCGAACGGCTGGAGTGGGAGGCGCAGAACACGAGCCTAGGCCCGCCCTGCCCCGATCACATCCCCAAACCGCCGTCCTATCCGATCCACGCGGTCCCCCGCCTGATCCCGGCAGCGCGGCTGATCTTCACCGACGCGCCCACCGTCACCGCTCTGCCCCTGAACCGACAAGGCTGGGGAAACCTGTGCCGCATCCTGTCCAAAGGCCGCCTGCGTGCGGAAAAAGGCGATTGCATCTTGCACCTGTCTGACCTGCTGGAGTTTTCCGACGGCCTCCACCTGCTGCTCTGGCCACAAGCAGACCGGTCAAAGGGCGGCGCGAGCGCATGGCGGACACAGGCGCAACAGTTGACGCGCCGCTTTGGTGGGCGGATGCATCTGCTGATGCACCCTCGATATGATGGCGCAGATAGTACACATTTCTCTTTGTTAGAGACTGAATCAAAGCAACTCGATATCCCCACCCTCGCCAGTGCCGCGCCGATGATCCACCACGGCGCGCGTCGCAAGTTGGCCGATGTGCTGACCGCCATCCGCCTACGCCGCAAGGTGGATGAGCTGGGCCGCGACGCGCTGGCCAATGGCGAACAGCGGCTGCGCTCCGAGGGGGAAATGCTGCGTATCTTCAAAGGTCATGAAGGGGCTGTCACCCGCGCCCATGACCTCAGCGAACAGCTCACCTTCTCGTTGGATGAGCTGCGCTATGAATACCCCAGCGAAGGCAGTGAACAGGAAACCCCGACAGAACGCCTGCACCGCCTGGCGCATGAGGGGTTGAAATGGCGCTATCCGGCAGGCGCGTCCGAGAAGGCCAAAAAGATGCTGGCCCATGAGCTGAGGCTGATCGGCAAGCTGAAATATGAACCCTATTTCCTCACCGTCCGCGATATCGTCCATTTCGCCCGCTCGCGCGACATCCTGTGTCAGGGGCGTGGCTCGGCGGCCAATTCGGTGGTCTGTTTCTGCCTCGGCATCACCGAGGTCAGCCCCGAGATGGGAACGATGGTCTTTGAGCGCTTCGTCTCCGAGGCCCGCAACGAGCCGCCCGATATCGACGTCGATTTCGAACACGAGCGCCGCGAGGAGGTGATCCAGCATATCTACGACCGCTACGGCCGCGAACGCGCGGGCCTCTGCGCCACGGTTGTTCACTATCGCGGCAAGCGTGCCATTCGTGAGGTCGGCCGCGCCATGGGTCTGACCGAGGACACGATCTCGGCCCTGTCCTCACAGCTCTGGGGCTTTTTCTCGACCAAAGGGCTTGAGGCGCATCGGATGCGTGAAATCGGCCTCGATCCTGAAGATCGACGGCTAAAACAGACTCTAATGTTGGTCTATGAGATCGATGGCTTCCCCCGCCATCTGTCACAACACGTGGGTGGCTTCATCATAACTGAGGGGCGGCTGGACGAGCTTGTTCCCATCGAGAACGCCACGATGGAGGGGCGCACGGTCATCTGCTGGGACAAGGACGATATCGACTCCTTAGGTATCCTGAAGGTCGATGTCCTCAGCCTCGGGATGCTCACCTGTATCCGCAAGGCATTCGACCTGATCGGGCAGAATCATCAGACCGGCTATACCCTCGCCACCCTGCCGCCCGAGGACCCCGAGGTCTACGATATGCTGTGCAAAGCAGACTCTATTGGGGTGTTTCAGGTGGAAAGCCGGGCGCAGATGAACTTCCTCCCCCGGATGCGGCCGCGTAATTTCTACGATCTGGTAATCGAGGTCGCTATCATCCGCCCCGGCCCGATTCAGGGCGACATGGTCCACCCCTACATCCGCCGCCGGAACGGAGAGGAGGAGGTCAGCTTCCCCTCGGACGCATTGGGGGATGTGTTGGGCAAAACACTAGGCGTGCCGCTATTTCAGGAACAGGCGATGCAGATCGCCATTGTCGGCGCGGGCTTCACCCCGGAACAGGCGGACCGGCTGCGGCGGTCTCTGGCGACCTTCAAAAAACATGGCAATGTCAGCGAGTTCCGCGCTCTCTTTTTACGCGGGATGAAACGCAACGGTTACGAACAGGATTTCGCGGAGCGCTGTTTTTCCCAGATCGAAGGGTTCGGATCTTATGGTTTTCCCGAAAGCCACGCGGCCAGCTTTGCGCTGCTGGTCTATGCCTCGGCTTGGATCAAATGCCACCATCCGGGCATCTTCGCCTGCGCGCTGCTGAACTCGCAACCGATGGGCTTCTATGCCCCTGCCCAGATCGTGCGGGATGCCCGCGAACACGGCGTTCAGGTGCGGCCGGTCTGCATCAATGCCAGTTTCTGGGACAATGTAATGGAACCTGATGGCCATGGTGGGCTGGCCCTGCGGCTGGGGTTCCGCCAGATCAAAGGCCTCAGCGAGGAAGACGCCAGCTGGCTGACCGCTGCACGGGGCAATGGTTACACTCAGGTGGATGACGTCTGGCGTCGCGCAGGCTTGGGGCCGTCGGTGATTGAACGTCTGGCCGAGGCCGATGCCTTCGCTGCCTGCGACCTGACCCGGCGCGAGGCTCTGTGGCAGGCCAAGGCGATTGCGACCGCGAAACCTCTACCGCTGTTTTCACAGGATCTGGAAGGCGAGACGTTGGATGAACCCGAAGCCTACCTGCCGCAGATGACATTGGGCGAACAGGTGGTTGAGGATTACGTCGCCACACGCCTCAGCCTGAAGGCGCATCCGGTGGCCTTGATCCGGCACCTGCTGACGCCCGAGCCGCGCGACAAAACCACACCTGTTGCCTGACCTCCGCCCCGGATATGTCCCGGGCTAGAGTCGAAACCCGAGACCACCATGACCAGACCCACCTTGCCCCCGCGTTTTCCCGCAACACCGGCCCAGATCAACGCGCAGGTCCACGCCTTCTATGCCCGCGTGCGTGAGGATGCCGTTCTGGGACCGGTGTTCAACAAGCACGTCCATGACTGGCCCACGCATGAGGACAAGATCGCCGCCTTCTGGCGCAACGCCATCCTTTTTGAGCGCAGCTACAACGGCAATCCGCAACGGATACATAGCGAAAGACCTGACGTGCAGCCCGAAATGTTCGCCCACTGGCTGGACCTGTTCGAGGAGGTCGCCACCCAAACCCTACCTCAGGAAACGGCCACCCCCTGGGTCGCGCTGGCCCGACGGATCGGTGTGGGGATGAAGGCGGGCGTGCAATCCTCCCGACAGCCCAAGGACGCGCCGCCGATCCTGCGTTGATCTCACAACATGACGGCTTTGCTGTGTTAGCGGTAAAATAGGGGCTATGCGGTCCGGGAAAATGCGTCTACTCAGGGAAAAGACAGCCCATTTAGCTGCGCCGGCTTAAAGCCACCACACCGACATCACCTGAGGCCAGATCATGAGCACTCAAAACACCACCCTCCGGGGACTTGGTTTCGCGTTTCTGGGATTCGCGGTTTTTGCCAGCCATGACGCGCTGATCAAAGTGCTGGGCGGCACCTACTCGGTGATGCAGATCATCTTCTTCGCCACGTTGTTTTCCTTTGTGCCCATGGCAGTGACGATCCTGACAGACCGCACGACCGGGAATTTCCTGCCACACCACCCATGGCTGGTCTTGCTCCGGTCGGCGCTGATGGTCACATCCATGGTCTGCGCTTTCTATGCCTTTTCGGTCCTGCCTCTTGCCGAGGTCTATTCGCTGCTATTTGCCTTCCCCCTGTTCGTCACAGTCTTGTCGATTCCGATTCTAGGAGAGGTCGTGCGTTTCCAACGTTGGGCCGCGGTTGGCGTCGGGTTGATCGGTGTTCTGATCGTCCTGCGCCCCGGAGCAACGGATATCACGCTAGGCCACATGGCCGCCCTGACAGCCGCGTTTTGCAGCGCGTTAGGCTCTGTTCTGGTGCGCAAGATCGGGAATGAGGAGCGCTCGGCCGTGCTGATCCTCTACCCGATGCTGCTGGCCATCGTAGTCATGAGCTTGATGCAACCGGCAGTCTACCAGCCGCCTTCGCTGCTACATCTGGCGATGATGGCACTGGTCGGCGTGTTCTCGGTGATCGCACAACATCTGATCATCCTGGCCTATCGCGCGGCCCCGGCCGGTGTCGTGGCCCCCAGCCAGTACAGCCAGATCATCTGGGCCACCTTGTTCGGCATGATCTTCTTTGGCGAACGACCCGACGGTTGGGTCGTGGTCGGCGCAAGCGTCATCATCGCCTCGGGCATTTTCGTTGTCTGGCGCGAAAGCCGGTCGAACACCACCTCGACCAACACGCCGGTTCTGCGCGTGCGATCACCAAGGTCAGATACGGGCGCATCGCGACCCGGCGAATGAGAAACGGCGCGCCAGACAGCGCGCCGATTAGGCGAATTCAAGTGGTTTAGAGCCTTAGTAGACCACCACCGAGCGGATGCTCTCGCCTTTATGCATCAGGTCGAAACCGTGGTTGATGTCGTCCAGACCCATGGTGTGGGTGATCATCGGGTCGATCTCGATCTTCCCTTCCATGTACCAGTCGACGATCTTGGGCACATCGGTCCGGCCCCGCGCGCCGCCAAAGGCGGTGCCGCGCCAGGAACGTCCGGTCACCAGCTGGAACGGACGGGTGGAGATCTCGGCACCGGCAGGTGCAACGCCGATGATGATCGACTCACCCCAGCCCTTATGCGCTGATTCCAGTGCGTCGCGCATCACGCCGACGTTGCCAGTCGCGTCGAACGTATAGTCTGCTCCGCCTTTGGTCAGGTTGACCAGATAGGGCACCAGATCGCCTTCGACCTCTTTCGGGTTAACGAAATCGGTCATCCCGAACTTGGTGGCCATTTCGACCTTTGATGGGTTCAGGTCGACACCGACGATCTGATCGGCCCCGGCCAGACGTAGGCCCTGGATCACGTTCAGGCCGATACCACCCAGACCGAACACGATGGCACGGCTGCCGATTTCCACTTTGGCGGTGTTGATCACAGCGCCGATGCCGGTGGTGACGCCGCAGCCGATGTAGCAGATCTTATCAAAGGGTGCGTCCTCACGCACTTTGGCCAACGCGATCTCAGGCAGGACTGTGTGGTTGGCGAAGGTCGAGCAGCCCATGTAGTGCAGGATCGGGTCGCCATCCAAAGTCGAGAAGCGCGAAGTGCCATCGGGCATCAGGCCCTTGCCCTGAGTCTCACGGATCGCCTGGCACAGGTTGGTCTTCGGATGCAGACAATATTCACACTCACGACATTCGGGCGTGTAGAGCGGGATCACATGGTCGCCCGGCTTCAGGCTGGTAACGCCTGGGCCCACCTCGACCACGACGCCTGCGCCTTCGTGGCCCAGAATGGCCGGAAACAGGCCTTCGGGATCTGCGCCGGATAGGGTGAATTCATCGGTATGGCAGATGCCGGTGGCCTTTACTTCGACCAAAACCTCGCCCGCCTTGGGGCCTTCGAGGTTCACCTCCATCACTTCCAAAGGTTTGCCAGCCTGAACGGCGACGGCTGCACGGGTGCGCATGGTGCTTGTCTCCCAGTCTTGTTTGACCCGACCCTGCGTCAAATGCAGGGTGTTTTCAACTGCACTTTCATGGCAGATTGGCTAAACATTTGATATTGCAGAAACGACATTGTCATACTGGGGAACGCCAATGCACCGATTTATCCCGATCCTGATCCTTCTGGCCGCCTGCGCCGAAACCTCTGCCCCGCAAGGTGCAGACCTTGAGCCCGAGGCTGCGCCTGTCGATCTAGCCTTCTGCAAAGGCGATCCGTTTGCGGATTCCATCGGCCAGCCGGTTTCGACCATTCAGGCCAGCCTGCCCGAGCGCGCGCGGGTGTTGGGACCCAATGACATTGCGACACAGGATTACCGTATCGACCGGCTGAATGTCTTCGTGAACGGTGCGGGCATCATTCAGCGCCTGACTTGCGGGTAGGGGTGGACTCGAGCGCTGATTCTCGGGCAAGAACAAAGTGGGAACATTTTGATGTCTGCCGATGCCAAAACGCCGAATACTCTCACTCTGGTTTCCCCGTCTGGGGGCTGAACGGCTGATCCGCGCCGCGCGGGGGCTGCATGTCGGGCCTTTGGCTGTAGTGGCCGAGCAGTCGAACATGCAGGTGATCACCTCTCTGAACGCCGAAGCTCAGGCCGCCGGGCTGCAGGTGGGTCAGCCGGTGCGCGATGCCCATGCCATGTGTGCGTCCCTGATCACGCGGCACCGCAACGCCCCGGCCGAAGCCGCGTTCCTGACCGCGTTGCGCCGCTGGGCAGGCAAGTTCAGCCCTTGGGTCGCCGAAGAGGCTCCGGACGGGCTGATCGTTGACCTCTCGGGCTGCGCGCATCTGTTTGGCGGGGAAGAGGCCTTGCTGCGCGTGCTTGAGGTCGACTGCGCCGATATGGGCCTGAGCGTGCAGATGGGCATTGCAGACACATTGGGCGCGGCCTGGGCGCTGGCGCGCTATGCCGGGCAAGAGGCCATATCCGACCGCAACGGCGACGCCATCAGCCAAGAGGCCCGCGCCACCCGTGCCCGGGCCAGCAAGCGACGACACTGGACCAAGGGCGGGGCCGCGCCGCAGGTGGTGGCCTTGGGCGGCGGGGCGCGGATCGCAGCCCCGGGGCAGTCTTATGGGGCGCTCAGCCCGCTGCCCATCGCGGCGCTGCGGCTCGAGGATCAGGTGGTCGCGCAGCTGAACCGTCTCGGCCTGCGCCGGATTGGGGATCTGCTGGGCCAACCCCGCGCCTCCCTCGCCCGCAGGTTCGGACGTGGGCTGGTCTTGCGGCTGGATCAGGCGATGGGCAGCGCACCCGAGCCGGTTTCTCCGGCCCGCCCGCCGCATCACTTCGCGGTTCGGATGACTCTGCCCAATCCGATTGGGCTGGTCGAGGATGTGATGGCCGCCATCGACCGGGTTCTGCCGACGCTCTGCACCAAGCTGGAAGAAAAGGGCCGCGGCGTCCGCACCCTGCGGCTGGAGGCCCATCGTGTAGATCAGGCGGCCGAGGTCATCGAGGTTGGGCTGGCCCGCCCGACCTATGACAAATACCGCATTCGCCCTTTGTTAGAGATGAAAATCGACAAGATCGACGCGGGCTATGGCATTGACATGCTACGGCTTGAGGCGGTGCAGACCGAACCCATCCACGCCCGCACCATCGCCGGTCATGCTGAGGCCCGCCGTGTGGCCCGCAACCGGCTGGAGGGCAACACCGCCGTCGAAGACCTTATGGCCAAACTGGGCGCACGGGTGGGGCTAGAGGTCATCACTCGGCGTCACCCTGCGGCATCGCATATCCCCGAGAAAACCGCGCAGGTGCTAGCGGCGGCGTGGTCCGAACCGGCGCGAGACTGGCCTGCGCCGCCACGCCCGCGCCCCCTGCAGATGTGGCAGCCCGAGCCGGTAATGGCCCCGGAAACCCCGGATGTGCCCTCCGCCTTTCGCTGGCGCGGGCGTGATTGGCAATTGGCACAAGCCACCGGCCCGGAACGGATCGCGCCGGAATGGTGGCTGGATGACCCCAACTGGCGCAGCGGTGTGCGCGATTACTGGGTTGTGGTGACCGAACAGGGGGAGAGGCTCTGGCTGTTTTATGGCCACGGCGGCACCATGTCCGCAGGCTGGTTCTGCCAGGGGCAATTTGGCTAGAAGCCCAAATTAGGGTCTATTTTCCGCGATAGATCAGGATGTCGGGCAGATAGTCCAGCAACCGGATCACCCAGGAAAACGGGGCCGGAAAATCAGTACGGAACCGGCGGCGCGACATCGCTTTGATCACACGCTCTGCCGCGTCTTCAGCCGACATCAGCATGGGCATCTTGAAATTGTTCTTCTCGGTCAGGCGGGTTTTGATAAAGCCAGGATTGACGATCCGAACCGTCACGCCAGTACCCGCCAGATCAAACCGCATGGTCTCGGCCAGCGAGACCAAGGCCGCCTTGCTAGCTGCATAGCCCACCGCCGCAGGCAAGCCGCGATAGCCGGACAAAGAGCCGATCAGAGTGATATCCCCGCGTCCGGCGCTCACGAAGCCCGGCACGGTTTCACCCAACACCCGAAGGGCACCGGTGTAGTTCACGTCGGTCATCGACAAGACCGCCTCGGTATCCCAATCACCGGTCCGCATCGGCTCATAGGCTCCGGCGTTGTAGACAAGACCATCGACCTCTCCGACTTCAGCCACGGCACGGCGCACGGCCTCAAGGTCGGTCACGTCAAAAGGCACCGCGCGCGCACTGGGAAGGGTTGCGCAAATCTCGGCCAGCCGATCCGCATTGCGCGCCGACAGGACAAGACGCGCACCGCGCTCGCTTAGCCCTTGCGCCAAAGCGCGCCCGAGCCCTTCGCTCGCGCCTACAATCCAATACGTCTTTCCTTCGAAACCGGTCATGCCTGCCCTATCGTGGAACCATGAAACAACGCCCCATGCGCGGTTTCGGTTCTGCTTCAGCTATCATGTATATTTTACGACCAAGCCAACCGGTCGGATCATCCCCAGCTGAGTGAATTTTGCCACGAAGTCACAATATAGTGCGTTGGGAAATATAATCTAACCTGATTGATCCGCGTCAGAACCTGCTACGTATCCCTAGATAAATGTCGCACTTAAGGGGATCACATGTTCGACGAAACGCGAGGCGAGCGCAAGAAAATCGCAGTCATAGGTGCAGGCATTTCAGGACTTTCCGCAGCTTACTACCTTTCAGAACAGCACAACATTACCGTTTACGAGGCCGAACCGCGCCTTGGCGGGCATGCCCGAACGGTGATGGCGGGTAAGAACGGAGACCAACCGGTCGATACCGGCTTTATCGTCTTCAACTACGCCACCTACCCCCACCTGACCAAGCTGTTTGATAAGCTGAACGTGCCCGTCGAGAAAAGCGAGATGAGCTTTGGCGCTACCATCGACAATGGCCGCATTGAATACGGGTTGAACACGCTGCGCACTCTGACAGCCCAGAAACGCAACCTATTGCGACCGTCTTATTACAAGATGATCTCGGACATCCTGCGCTTTAGTAAAGAAGCCCCGGATGCGGCGAAGGATGATGACACAACCATCGGAGAACTGGTGGACCAGATGCGTCTGGGTCATTGGTTCCGCCACAACTACCTAATGCCGATGTGCGGCGCGATCTGGTCCACGCCGGTTGAGTTTGTGGATCAGTTTCCGGCCCGCTCGCTGGTGCAGTTCTTCCGCAACCATGCACTGCTGGCCAGCGGCCGCGCCAACCAGCATCAGTGGTACACGGTCAAAGGCGGAAGTATCGAGTATGTGCGCCGAATTGATGCCGCGCTGCGGTTGCGCGGATGCGACATCCGTCTGGCGGCTCCGGTAGATCACGTACAGCGTCATGAGACCGGCGTCACGGTCACCAGCCAGGGCCACGCCGATCAGTTTGACGAGATCATCCTTGCGACCCACTCGGACCAATCGCTGGCCATTCTGGGCGACAACGCCACGGCGGGTGAAGCCGCGGCCCTTGGCGCGATCCGTTATCAGCCCAATCACGCGATCCTGCATTGTGACGAAAGCCAGATGCCAAAGCGGCGCGCCTGCTGGTCCAGCTGGACCTATCGCTCGCAAGCCGGGGATGTCGGCGTGACCTATTGGATGAACCGCTTGCAGAACATCCCGGACAGCGATCCGCTCTTTGTATCGTTGAACGCGTCTTCGCAAATTGACGAGGACAAGATTTATGACCAAGTCGAGTTCGCCCACCCGGTTTTCGACAAAGCCGCGCTGAAAGCTCAGGGGCAAATTCGCGACATGCAGGGACAAAATCACACCTGGTACGCCGGAGCTTATAACCGGCACGGGTTCCACGAAGACGGGATCGCCAGCGCGATGCATGTCGTCGACCGCTTGCGCGGCGCCCCGCAGATAACCGGAGCTGACAATGGCATTCTTGAAAAAGATCCGGCCATCCATGTGGCCGCCGAATAGACCTAGTTTCCGCGCAGCACTGCTGTCTCTCGCCTTGCTTTCGTCAGGTGAGGCAGTGGCGTCGCCTCTGTCCAGCGAACTGAGTGATCCCAAGCTTTTGGGCAGCTCGACATTTAGGTTCTTGGGCCTGCCTGTCTATGACGCCAAGCTTTTCACGCCTGCTGGAGCGGCATTCAATTGGACCGAGGATTTCGGGTTGCAACTGACTTATCGAAAAAACCTCGCACAAAAGGCTCTTGTAGAGTCGACGCTGGATGAGATGGCGAGGCAAGGCAATCCCGCGCCGACAAAGGCCCAGCTAGAGACCTGTTTTCAAGCAGTCAGCAAAGGTGACAGCTATCTCGCCATATCCGAAGGACCTAACAAAGTTGGGTTTTGGCGCAATGGTGTACAAACCTGCACACTAACCAACACCGGCATCAAGAAATCGTTCATGTCGATTTTTCTTGGCGACAACACTCGGTCCGCCAGTTTTACACGGCAATTGAAGGGGCAGTGATGCTGTATCCCCGGGTCAGCCTCTATGCGCTGATGCTCGCTGCGGCGGGTATCCCGCTCTATATTCACCTGCCGCGTTTTGCGGCGGTGAATTTGGGCATTGGCCTTGGGGTGATCGGAACCGTGCTGCTGGTGATCCGGCTGGTCGATCTGGTGCAAGACCCGCTGATCGGCTGGGCCATCGACCGCTGGCCGGGCGCGCAGCTGCTGTTTGCAGCTCTGGCGGCGCTGGGGCTGGCGGTCGGGTTTCCGCTGCTGTTCGGCCTGCCGGATGGGGCAAGCGTTGGCGCGCTGGTCGCCATCCTCGTGCTTCTGTTTTCGGCCTACAGCCTAGGCACCATCCTGCTTTACGGGCGCAGTGCAACTTTGGCCAAACAGGCCGACCCGCAAGAGCTGATGCGCCTCGCCGCCTTCCGCGAAGGCGGGCAACTGACCGGAGTCGTTCTGGCTGCCAGTGCCCCGGCCCTGTTCGTTGCCTTCGGCGCGCAGGGGCAAGGCTACCCCGCTTTTGGCCTGTTTCTGGGCGCGCTGGCGTTGCTCACCCTGATCGTCACCATACCAATGTGGCGACGCAAACCGATCACGGGCGAGGGCATCTCGTTCACCGCGCTCGGACAATCCGGCGCCCTCCGGCTGTTGTTTCTGGCGCTGATCAACAGCCTGCCGGTCGCCCTGACCGCCACGCTGTTTCTGTTCTTCGTCGAGGACAAACTGCAACTTTCCGGAATGGCCGGCCCATTGCTGATCCTGTTTTTCCTAAGCGCTGGGGCTAGCGTGCCCCTCTGGGCACGGCTCAGCAATCGGATCGGCCCGAAACAGACCCTTATGATCGCAATGCCGCTGGGCATCGCCTCCTTCATAGGCGCGGCCACCCTCTCAGCCGGAGAGCTGACCGCCTTTGCCCTGATCTGCCTAGCCTCCGGCGCAGCCGCAGGGGCGGATATCGTGATCCTGCCCGCCATGTTTTCCGTGGTGCTGACACGCGCGGGGCTGAATGCCTCCGCCGCGTTTGGCATCTGGTCTTTTGCTGGCAAGCTGGGCCTCGCGCTCGCTGCCTTTTTCACCCTGCCCCTGCTGGAACGCAGCGGCTTTTCACCCGGTCAAGCCAACTCGGCACAGGCTCTAAACACACTCACATTCGCCTATGCCCTGCTGCCCTGCATCCTAAAGCTGGGCGCTTTCGGGATGGTCTTGACCCTGCCTACGGAGGTCCCAGCCAAATGAATACGCTTGTTGTGATTTTGCTCGCCATCCTCGTTGTCGTGGCGATCAAAAGACGGTTCCTGAGCTTTCGCTCACAATCCCCGGCTGACTATTCGGGAACGGGACCAGAGTTTTCCCTGACCAAGCACTTGAACGGAGATATCCTGTCCGAGGGGCTGATCTATGGCCCCAACGGCAAGATGTCGAACAGCTTTGTCGCGCGCATGGTCGGTGAATGGGATGGAAACACTGGCACTCTGGCCGAGTGGTTTACCTATTCCAACGGCAAACAGATGACCCGAAAGTGGTATCTGACACTGGGCACCGGCAACACGTTCACAGCCACAGCAGACGACATTGTCGGTGAAGGCAAAGGCGTGATCTCGGGCTCGACTGTCAAGCTGTCCTACCGGATCATCCTGCCAGAAGACGCCGGAGGGCACACGCTGGACGTGACCGACTGGATGTACCTGACCGAGAACGGGGCGATCATGAACCGCTCAGAGATGCGCAAATTCGGCCTCAAGGTGGCGGAACTGGTGGCAACCATGCGACCCGCGCCCGAGGTGCAGACCGCTCATGTACCCGGAGCAAACGGGTATGATGCGGATGCGGAAAACAGGCCGCTGCAATGACCCGGTTGCGCTTTCTGATCTCACTGGTCGCAATCACCAGCCTGACGCTGCTCGCGGCCTGCTCGGCTAAACCGCGGGTGCCCAAAAGCTTTCTGTCCGACCGGCAGCTGAACCTCGAAGAGTTCTTCGAAGGCAAAACCGTGGCTTATGGTCAGTTCCAGGACATTCTGGGCAACGTGCCACGCCGTTTCACGGTTGAGATTGACGGCACATGGGACGGAGAAACCCTGACCCTGGTCGAGGATTTCGTTTACGATGACGGCGCAACCGAACAGCGCATCTGGACTCTGACCAAAACCGGCGAAGACACTTGGACCGGCACCGCGCCGGGCGTTCTTGGTGTGGCCGAAGGGATCGAGCGTGGCGATACCTTCAACTGGAAATACAAGATCGACCTGCCGATCAAAGATGGCACCATGCGTGTAAACTTCGACGATTGGATGTGGCTTCTGGAAGACGACCGCCTGCTGAACCGCGCCTATGTTTCGCGTTTTGGCGTCCGTATAGGCGAGGTCATCCTGTTCTTCGAGAAACTGTGACGGCCCGACGGGGCCTCGGCGCGCTGATCCGGCTGCTCCGCCCTGTCGCGTTCATAGAAGATAAACTCATCAACCCAACCGAATATCTTGTTCGACTCGGGCTGACGCGGCTCAGAGGGCGGTGGCGCGGCCTTGGCCTCCACCTGAGCACGCTCGACCTCGGCCCACAAGAAAAACAACCCGCGTCGGGTGCCGTTGAGATGTTCAGGTATTTTTACCCACACCACCTGTGAGGAATTTCCGGATTTCTGCTCGATTTTTGCCCCCGGGTTTCTAACGCCCTTTAGCCAAACGATAGCAAATGTTGCTGAATCTGCCAATTTTTTCGAATCGCGCAAGCGGAAATCCACTCGAAAGTCGCCATTGAACACGCTTGAATATAAATGGAAATTTCACAAGCAACCAAAGGTGGTGTCACTGACCGGCACCTCTACCTCAAGCGCTTCCCGTTTTGGCGGAATCAAAACCGATCCACAAAAACCTGGCATTGACGCACAAGTGTTTCGCTTGGATACAAGTCTCCCACCATTAGCGAAAAGCACTCTTATCCATTCCTTCGATCTCTCTGAATGTCAGTAACCCGCCTATGAATGCCAAATAGAGGGAGTTCTAGACATGCCAGGACCAGAACCCGGAATCGTTTGGATAGAGGAATGGGACGGGCGGCTGCTCGCCATGTTTTAATGCTACTTTTGGAGCGGAAAAGCCCGTTAAAGAGCTTTCCCTTTGATATCCGCGTGAGTCTCAAAACACCAAATATTGATGGAAGTCGCCAGCAACAAAGGCCGAAAATGCGACCACAAAACCCGATACATAGTCTGTCAGCTTAATCTGGCGCTTCTTTGGGTGGAGGGTCCACTCTGCTCACTTCTTGTAGTCGTCATTCAGTTCAACATACGCGCCACGCTTCATCGTTACCACCATTCTCACTGTCAAAGCTGTACTGTTATTGGTTTGGAAACATTGTCAGAACGAGCCTTAATCAAGCAGAAACGTCTTGTTCATGCAGCGTTAATATTCACCGACTTAGTGGACCAGTCGAACTTGCCGATTGACGCAACCTAAGCCGAGTAAAGTCCCAACCAAACACGACAAAAGGCCCGCCAGCGCGAACGATGTCAGCGACATGCTCTGCCTGCTTTGTCGCGGGTAGCTTCTTCAACTCATCCAGAACCACACCCTTGTCATGCTCTGTGCCTCTGATGGCGTCTCTGGCTTCCTGTGTGACGCCCTCTGCGCGGGAAACAGCGCGCTGAACTGTACGTGCGTCTACGCCCGCCACATCAGCCGTTTCCGAGGCAAATTCGCTCGGGCGACCACCCTGGGGTTTTGCGACAACTTGTCGTGAAACGGATTGCTCCTCCCAAAGTTCTTTCCTTTTGGCTAGATGCTCAGCCATCTGCGTCAGGGTTAAGGTAGCGCGAACCTCCCGCAATTGTTGATATTTTCGGTTAAAAGGTTTGCCTACTCAAATCATTCAGTTCATCAACGACGAGACTTAGCGCTTTAAGAAGTTGATACTTCAGTGTCACCTGAGCACTGAGAATCTTCTTGGTTTCTTCCAAAGCTGAAATCAGTGCATCAGCTCTAAGTTCTTCTTCCTTATATATTTTTGTGAACTTCGATTTCAGCCCTTCCACATCTTTCTGTGACTGTTTGAAGACGCTCTCGCAGTGTCCGAACAGATTGGCAAGAGAGACTTTTGACGTCTCCCGTTTGCATTTTGCCTGAGCCTTTTCGAGCTTCATGGAATCCGTGATGTACAAATGGTTTATCTTCGCCGTTCCGTTTAGTGCTTCCTTCTTTCTTGCCTTCGCTTCTTTGATGTCGGCCTCAACACTTTTTAGCAGTTCTTGTGTAGTATTGAGAGACGCATCAGCCGCAAAGTTCATGTCCAAAAAAAGCGAATGCACAGGTCGAAGGTCTTTCTTTGTGACAAGGGGCAGAAAAATTTCGTCTCCTGCTGTCACGTCCGTGTACTTCTTGCGGGTCTTCCGAATTTTGGCGTTGAATGCTGCTTTGAAAATCTTTTCGACGTCCGCGCCGGGAAATTTGTGTTTGGTAACTGCGGAGAGCATCGTCTCTCCTTTGCCGAGCTTGTATTTTTTCACGGGTAGCTTCATGGTCACAATTCTCTCTTTTTTTAATTTTTTCAATAAATTATGAAGGGACCCGAACAATAAGGGCACCTGGATCTTGCTTTTCTTCAAAGGAAGGAGGCGCGCCCAGCCACAAGCGCGCCCCAGTCCAACAGGGAGGAGAAAAACTCGCGTTCTCAAATACACCAACGCTAGTTCATCAATGTGTTAGTTATGGATGGATCTGTCGAGGAGTGCAGTGAAGTTGGTCACGCAAGCCATAAATTTCCGTAGCGCAGGTCCCCTCTGGCTGCTCGTTGCTAGTTGCAAGCTGATTGACCAGCATACATCCCTAGTCCAGCACCTGCTGCTGTTGCTAGCGTCTTGCCTGATCCACCACCAAACCGATTTCCAACTACCCCGCCAAGGGCCGCGCCGCCAAGGACACCCGCCGCGCAGAGTGCGTCATGCTGTGCTTGGGCCTGCGTTGGAGTTGTCGGCGCTCCGCAAGCAGCCACGAGTGGAGAGCCGCCAAGAACGCACGCCATCAATGTCTTCTTCATCTCGATTGCCTCTCAAACTATCGAATTGGTTGTCTGAGTAGGTGGCTCCTTGTCGTCTGTCGTACAAGGCTTCAAAGTTGGTGTGACTACGAGTTAACCAAATCTCAACAAATAGACCTGAAGGAAACTCCTCGACCGACAAGCTGCCTGCTTCGAGTTTTAATTCTCATTTGGAAAGGCTGTCTGAGGGCTAAACCGCCAACTATTCCTTCACCAACACCACACCGACCCCGTTGGCCGTATCGCCCTCGTCGACGAATTGGATGCCTTGGGCTTCGAATGCAGCTCGAATTGCTTGCGCAGTTACCTTTCTACCGCCTATCGGACCGTCGCTTGTCTCAAGTCTGGCTATAGTGGGGTAGGACACACCTGACCTTTCTGCCAAGTCCACTTGAGACCAAGCTAAAAGAGCCCTAGCGGCTTTGATTTGCCTAATTGATAGAATTACTATTGACATTTGATCTGTCCGTTATGATATGATTTCTATCAATATCATAACCGGAGGAAACAGCAATGACTGAACAACGCGTTTGCGCGAACGATAGCGCTCAACCTGAATTCTTCACGGCTGACCATGGAGACTTGGCTACAAGCTGCGTTTAGTCTCTGAGGTTCGCTAAGAGCTTTGGCTCGATCCCAAAAGGTTTGAGCGCGCGCGTGTGTGTCAGCGTTTTGAGGTTGCGCAATGGATGGCAAAAGAGAAAACGCTAGCAAGCTAGCCAAAACAATACGCTTCAATGCAAGGCTCCGTTTAAAACACGCCATCCTTCGCATGCTTAAGCGGAACTTGGAAAATGTATTCCGAATTTATCTTTTGGATGCTCTATTCGTGGAATTTGAAGCAGACTGGTGGACGGTTCAAAAAGCTTTTGTTTGGATTTCTACTGAAAAAAACGGGCCTCTTGCCGTTGGCGTCTCCGAAGCAAAGCGAGCCAACCGGTAGGGCCAAATTTGGTACTGTTGCACTTCACGGAGAGCCAGATTGAAATCGCGCCGTTTGTTAGTCCAACCAAAAGTCATCCAGGTTTTCCCTACTCTCCAACTTGCATTTGAGGTCGAACGGAATTGTTCTGGGCCATTTGTTCATGAACTAATGTTCTACCCTTGTTCTCATGTGGTTCAAGGCAAGAATTTAGAGCTTTGTCCCCCATATGTCCCCTAGCACGGCAACGCAGCACCAATTGGCTCGCGTACACCTGCTAAACGCCAGCTTCAATCTACTGTTTTAAAACGAAAAAAAGTGGTGAGCCGTGCAGGAATGCAACCGCCTTTGTTTTTAAAGGATTATTCTTGGCGAACCCCCCCAAAAGGTTCGTTGATCCATTTACAGAATTTCTAGGTCTGACGAACCACTTGTGCATTAAAATTGGTTCGGCGACGTGTGCTCAGAGTGCAGGGTGTTCGACGACAATGAGAACGTTTGCCCGCTTCGAAGCGGGCACAAAAAACAGGCTCAGATCTTCGGCTGCCATGCTGGGCGGGTACGCCAGACCGCCAGACTGGGAAATTGTAAAGAACGGCCTGAAGTGTGTTCTTCGCGGGAGACGCATGAGAGCCGAAAAGGGCGATTTACGGACACCCCCCTATAATAGGGATCGCGCGTATCATTTTTCGTATGGTTCCCGTTTGGGTTCCCAACAATTTGGAGGTAAACAACAACTCCCTTATTGTTTGGTCGATCAAGTGGCGGCTGCTAAGACGTCCACCGAGCTGCCAACAAGGACCCAGTCTCGGTTCATCTCGGCGGCCTATCTCGGGTTTAAAAACGGATATCCCCTAAATGCAATCTTGACTGTCAACTGGTCCAAGCTTCTTGAGAACTCTGACACTTCTTGGTCAACTCTGCACCCGTTTGATCGCGCAAAATCTCTGGTCGAAAGAATCAGGAAATTCTTGACCAGGGCAAAACGTAAGTGCCCGGTTGCATATATCTGGGTTAGGGAATCCACCGCAAAGTCTGGGGAGCATTTCCACCTAGCTTTACACCTTCCAAGTGAGCATAGAGGAGCCTTCATTGCCTTTATCGGAGGGTCATTGGGTGAACCCGCCGCAAAGCACCGAAGGCCACCCAAAGAGCGTACTAAGGGCGAAATTGCTTGTAGCTTAGATGGTGGATGGCACTTAGGCGTTGAGGTGCAGGGCGCCTCACCTGAATTCAGCGGCTACTGGCTCGCTGCATATCTTGCGAAGGCTGAGCCTTCTCAGAGGCAGTTTCGTGGGAATCTGGTCGAAAATACTCTCAAAATGGAACGCGGACGAGCGTTTGGAGGCCGGATCAAAACCGACAAATATGATGCCCCGCAAGGAGCCATCGAAGGCAACTCACACCGAAGGGGGCGCCATTCGATTTCCAGAATCCTTATGCAGTGACCCACTGCACAAGGCACTCTCTTGGCCCATCAACTCAATTCTTGCCCACGTAAGGACACCCAACATGAACAAGCTTTCTATCGGCGTTCCAGCACTGCCGGGAAATTCTCATGACCCCGGCGCACTGATCGAGGCCATAAACAATCACAGCCCCGAACACATCGGTGAGTCCATCGCCGCCAGTTACGTCAGGCCTGCTGGAGTAATCTACAACTGGGAGGCCTGGCTATACGACCGCAAGCGCGAGTTCCCCACCACCGACGATAATTGGAGCTGGCAGCATGAATACGCCTGGGAAATGCTCGAAAGAGCTGAGCGGAAGATTGCTGAGGTGAAACAGCTCATGCAGATCAAGGCACCACATGCGCGGCAAAAACCAACGAAGCCAGTAACAAAGCGCGCAAAATAGCGAAATAGAGAACGCGGTAGAACATGAGCGACATCGATCAAACTAAAAAAGAAGCTCTGGGCGCTGTTACAGACCTTTCAAATGACCAACTACAAGAGCCAATCAACCGGGCAAAGCAAGCACAGCGGATCGTGGCTCAAGGGCCGGACAACCCTGCCCGATCCTTGAGCCCCGCCTCCGACATGCGCTTACGATTGCACTCATCAAGTGTCAGTCAACTTGCAAAATGCAATACTGAGCTGCTCCTGCCGCTCGGAGCAGCAGACCCTTTGACTTCTGTACCTCACTTTCATTCTGCCTGCCTATTTTCGGGATATGTCTACTAATTCAGATTCAGCCGGCGAACATTTCAGATATTTGGTGATGAAAGACGCACTGGCCCAGCTCAGCGCCAGCAAGCGCAATATACGCCTGATCAGGAAAGACAACATTGCGACAGGCAAGCACCCGCTAGGCCGTGAAGAGGCTGAGGTCATTGTTAGCGAACACCTTGAGCGCGAGTCTGACAGCTGGATAAGAGCTGTAGGCTGGCTACATGGGCAGGGCTATTCAGCCAGCCGCCACTACTACAAAAAAGAGCTACCCCAGTTCATCGAAGCCGCCGAGGACGAAGGCGGTAGCGGGATCGACGTTGACTCTATCATTGCAGCCGAGCTTGGCGACGATCCTGACTTGTCCATTTAAAAAACGAAATAACGAAAGCTACATGCGCAGCAGCCGCGAAATGTCATTCTTTGCTTTGTTCTGCGTCGCAAACGCAAGCAGCAGCGCCTTGCCAACACCCACGGTCATTTTGTTCTTGCGATAGCCAGAACCGCCGAAACCGCTAGCTTTCTTGATCGCCTTTTTCATTTCCAAGCTTGCCAACAAAGCAGAGTTGAACACCATCGCAAGAAAGCTCATTTGTCCAGCTCCTTTGCAGCAGCTCCGAAAATCGCCAACAAAGCGCGTTGCTGTCTTTCGATGTTTTGCAAGTGTTTCACAATCTCACCTTGCAGCTCAAACTGGCTGCAAAAATAACTGTCCAAGGCCCGCTTAGTCTCAAAATCTGAATCGTTCATGGTCGCACTCCAAAAAACAGGAAGTGCGCAGACCACGGCCATTCGCAAGCAAGCATTAACCTTGTGTTAATATCGCCACACGGGAGAGATTCCATATTTCGCGCCTCGCCTGGTCAAAGCGTAGCTTGAACGAGCGAACCCTTACCCCGTTCGCCACCGGGCCGGGGCAGCTGTCGAACGCCCCGGCTCATTTCATGTCTAAGGCCATACTCCGATCCGCTCGTGATCGTTCTCAAGAGGCGTCGGACGTGGCGGAACTGATGACGGCAGCTCGAAGCTACCCAAACACGCCGCAAGCTCTTTGCCAGCCAGTTTCAGGCCAGCTTGCGCAGCTTTAAGCTCTTGCTTGGCAGCCGTGATTTTCGCGTAAGCGGCGCGAGCTGTGGCAATATCAGCCGCCGCTTTTTTAGCTCTGTTAATGTTGACACCTTCCTTGCCGATCAAGCGCTGAAATAACCAAACTCTGAACTGTTCGCGCAGCGTCCCAAGTTCTTCTTTTTCATTCTGTGGCCCCCTGCCCCCTCTGGTCCCAGTGGCCCGCGTTCATTTCGGATGGCTCCTGCGGTCCCACATCTTCAAAAGAAATTTGCATTCTGAAGTTTCTCGACAATTTACAAATCAGACCGCTCGAAAGTGGGGAGTGAGGAAACAGCAAGTGGGATCGCCCGGTCCCTGCGGGACCTTCCGAACACTTGCAAATGGGAGGCTACGCCATCCCCCTTGACCCCCACCGGGCCACACAAAAATGAGGACTTTATGATGACCAAATCGACCCCGCAGACCCCGGAGGGACTACCGGGCCACTACCCGCGCCGATCACGCATGTTCAAAATGAGACTGACCAACAGCGAAGCCGATAAACTGAAATCGTGGGCGCACGAAAACGAGCTGAGCCAAGCTGACTTCGTACGATTTATGACCTATGGCCGCACAACGTTTGCGCCGCCGAACAGTTCGAAGCTCGAAGGTATTTGCCGCCAGCTTAGCGGCATCGCTACCAACATCAACCAGTGCCAGAAATCGATCAACGAGGCGCGGGCCAGCGGCACCCTATCGTCCGCTCAGTTCGAGGCCATGCACGCCGCCATTTCTGCGGGCCTCAAGGCGTGGGCCGATCCGTTAGCCGAGCTACGCAACGAACTGAAAAAGCTGAAGTCCACCGGATGATCATTAAAACGGGCGGCATAAGCGCGGGGGATGGCCCCCGCGTCACTGCCTATGCCGTGAGGCTGGGTGACAACGAGCGCGTTGACGTTCTTCAGGACGAAAACTACCAGCTCTTGATCAGTGACGAATTTGCCGAAACCAAAGGACGCAAAAACGGCCTTTTGCATATCATCATTTCGCCGGATCAGGAGCTGGTGCCGGACGAGCTCGACCGCACCCTTGAAGCAATCCGCGAGGAATTCAGTTTCAGCAAGAAAGATCCTGAAACACTTACACGCCACCAGAGCCGACGAACTGACGGCAGGGTGTTAGATCATTACCACTTGGTCAGGCCCGCCGCCGATAGCGAGACAGGGCGCACATACAAGCTATTTAGGAGCAAGGCGAAAGACGAAGCCATTTCACGCCGCATGGAGTTGGAGCTAGGCCACCAGCTCACGAGCGGGCTGCGAAACGACTTCTCCGAGCTAAGACTGCGCGAAATGGGCAAGGACCAACTGGCCGACCGCCTAGCCGCCGAGCTGGGCGACGAGGAAAAGCCTAGCGCCGCCTACAGCCACAACGACCATCAACAGGCCAAGCGCCAAGGCTTCGACCTGCCTGCTCTGCGGCAAACCCTAAAGGAGCTGACCGAACTGCCTCGCGATCAGCAACCGCAAGCACTGGCCGAGATGATCCACAGCAACGGCCTAGGGCTGCAAGCCGCCGTGACCGAGGGCAGAGGCCGCAGCCGAATCAATATCGAGCTACCGAGCGACCTCAGGGCTCACAACGCAAACAGAACTTTGAAGATCCGCGCCGCTCAGGTGGTCCAATTTATTGAAGAAACACAGGAGAAATTGCATGAAATCAGATCCGGCACCCCAGAGACCAGACCAGACTCCTCTGCGAGATCTGCTATCGCAGATTATTCAGGGTCAGGAGCGGATTCACGAGTCGAACCAAGCTATGATTCAGCGTATGAACGCGTTGCTGAAGATCATTCAAGCCATCAGCAAGAGCTGAAGGAGGCCGACGAGCTCGCAGCAGCAGCCGAGACTTTGCAGTCGCAGGCAAAGAATTTCGCCAGCAATCGGGTTGGTGACTTCAACACAGCCGATCTTGAGCCGAATCCGGATATTGACGATCCAAACCTTTTGTTAAAACTTGCTCGAATCCTGCGAAACCAAATGAGAAGAGCAAATGAGGCAGCAAAAGCTGCAATAGCGCGATCTAAGCCGCCTGCTACTGGAGCCACTACGGGCCAATAGAAAAACCGACCGGAAATCCGCCTGCATTGGCTCAGCTCTAGAAAAACTGACGATGGCCGCACAATCTTATTCAGTCACCTAAAAGATACTCAAAGTCCGTGGACTCATTGACGTCAACTCAGGCAATTTCACCTGATGGACGATCAAAATTTTATACTGCAATTACAAAAACTTGGATCTAGGATTAGAAGGCTTCGAAGCGCCAGAGGCTTTTCTCAAGAAAGCTTCGCGGACGCCTGCGGCCTTGACCGAACTTATGTGGGCGGCGTCGAACGCGGTGAGCGCAATCTGGGCTTTAAGAACCTTCTGCGAATTTCCGAAACACTTGAAGTAGAGCCATCTGAACTGCTGGTTAATATTTCGGCAAACGGCGGGGGCAAGTGAAATGCTCCGCTTCCCCAACCCTGGCTCCACTCTTTCAAACTTCGTTGCGGTCTATGCCGCTGCTTTCAATCGTTTCCGAGGTCAGGTTGTTAATTTAGACAACATTGTACAAGCTACCGTCGAGGCAAACCTAGCCACGTCATCCGGACACATGGGCGGTGAGGCAATCGCTCGGTCAACACGCCAAGATCGCAGCCGCGACCCGCTCTACAACCAGCTAAAGATGTATGCGGAACTCTTCCGCTCATTGGGGTGGCTTAGGTCAACAGAAGCATCTGCGCTGAACTACACATTCACACTTCTTGGTGAACAAGTCGTCGCTGCCGGTCGCCAATGGCAACCCTTACTCGAAGAGACTGTCCTCGGTATTGCTTACCCGAGTCACGTACTTGACCTCCGTGGTGAACACCACATCCGACCATTCGCTACGATCCTCAAGACCATGCTTACTTGCAACGACGGCCTCTCAAGAGACGAAATGATTGTGGCGCCACTTAGCGCTGCAACAGATCGCTCTCCAGACGCCCTTGCCGCTCTTGCAGCAACGGTTAATGCACTGCGCGAAACTCCTGATCACATAAAATCCGCTCTCGAACAACTCAAAGAAGAGCGCGGAATTCAGATCAACACCTTGCGCAACTACACTAGGTGGCCACTCGCTGTTCTCCGCGATCTTGGCTGGACAGAAAAATACAAAGAGCCCTACCGAAGCAGCAAAAAGACGTTCGAAATTCATCGCTTAACCCCTCATGGGAAAGCCCGTGCATTAAGTCTTTTGGATGCTGTTGATCTCAGAGCAGACCAAGTTGACAGTCTCGACTTCGATCAAAAAAGGGCGCTTTCTCGCCAGGCACATTTCTCCATGATGGAACGCTCTGGCTTTGATCTGTCGTCTGTAGAAGCTGAATTGCATGCGGATCGAGAGCTCGTGCATAGCGCATTGAATGCGCTTCAGGTTCCCATCGACAAGCCAATACTGTTCTCGCCTTTCCAGTCTCTATCTGTCGCGGACTCATCCTCAATCTTTCCGACCCCTGATGCTTCGCCTGCGGAACGGCACGCTCAAGAAAAACTGGACGGTATCGAAGTTGGCCGTGGCTCAAGAGAGCACTTGTTCGTTGCCCCGAAATATGTCGAAGCCCAAACCGACGACCAAGATGAGGATCTTGTGGGGTTGCGCGACGAACTTGAAGGTTTTGTGCAGTCCACACCTACCCTAGACGCCGCAGCGACCGCGTTCGCAAAATCTCGCCGTCAAAACACTCAAACGCTGTTCTACCCACTGGTTACACAGCTTTTTCGATTAATGGGCTTTCCAAGCGATTACTCCCGTGCAGGCGTCAACTATCAACGCTGGGACGCCTGCGTTTGGCTTCACGATTTAGCGCTCCCCATTGAGATTAAGTCCCCGACTGAAGAGCAGTTCCTGTCAACAAAGGCCATACGCCAAGCTATTGAAAACAAAGTGATACTATTATCGAGAGGTGGGCTCGAAACCCGTCATGAACTCTCCACTCTTGTTGTTGGCTATCAAATACCAAACGAACGAGGCGATATGTCTATGCTTATCGACGATGTTCATGCTGCATTTGGATTCAAAATCGGAGTTCTCGACCTGAAAACCCTTTCTTTTCTTGCCCTCAAAGCAGTTGTTGAAGATGTGTCGGTCGCCGAGGACCAGCTTTCAGAATTGAAAGGATTCCTCAATGTCTGATGTTCTTCGCCACAAGAGAGAACTCGGACGCCAAGGACGGTTGCTTTCACCAGGTGGCAAACTGGAATTCATTCACGTTTCACCCAATACCCGATCTGTTTGGCACATGGATGGTGGAAAAGCCGGAAACGCCACATGTCTGGGATGTCACGATGCGCCATGCATCGAGCTAAAGGAACAAAATTTCGATCTTGGCGGTGAACTCAGTGCATTTCCGGGTGATCCTTCCCAAGAAGTTTGCCCAGTAAACGCCATTAACTGGAAAGAAGGTGGTGAAACCGTCGAAATCGACAATGAGCGATGCGTCGGTTGTGGCCTTTGTGCATTGCAATGCCCATATGGTGCTATCACACTCAAAGTGGATGGCACAGCTAAGGTCGAAACCGACGATCTCAATCACGTCACAGTTCCGGCCGAAGCTGGCACAACACACACTCAAGCGAAGAAACAAGGCTCTCTTTCTGCTTCAGGTGGCCACTTCTTAAAGAACCTTCCAGAAATTATCGCCGCCCTGAACGATACCCAAACGACTCGGCTTGTTAGGAACATTTTCTTATCCTGTGGAGTAGCCGCAAACATAAGAAGAAAGGGCGACACCAATGTGAGAATGGACGGGTTGCTGAGGTTCCCATCCGACCAAATTGGTGTGGTTGAAATTGAGACCAGCCCCAACGTACTGGAATCACCAAGAGCTTTGCTAGAAGATATAGCTGTTCTTCATAATCGGTTTGGTGTTCCCATGGCCGAAATTGTGCCGGTTTCGGTGATCAGCTCATTTCCAAATGTGAGAGCGGAGTATTACCAAGTAATTGACGACATCGAGAACGTCCTCGGTATACAGTGCCGATCCCTAACTCTCGCTTCGCTGTTCGTTCTCGGATGGCATTTTCGATCCCTTGAGACAATGCCGGAAGATCTGTTTACAACCACATCTGGATCAACAGACCTTCTGCCATCCCTCAAGGAACTAATACCAGAAATGCCAGACGTAGAGCCCCATCTTGGAGCCTATCGCCCGTTTAAGTAGCCGCTGTAGCGAGGTCTAGGTCAACCTCGCGCAAACGCCCATTGGCGATTTCAACATAACCGCTATTAAGCTCGAAACCGACATGGCCTCGGCCTTCGAGTTTCGCCGCTACACACTCGCTGCCGCTACCTACAAACGGAACAAGCACCGTGTCGCCAGGATTGGAAAAATGCTTAACTAGCCGTCGAGAAATCGATAGCGGTTTTTGTGTCGGATGATCTACTTTTTCATCTCTGAACCTACGGCCAGCTAGCACCGGATAATTCCAGACATCGCCTGCCATCCTACCGTCAGGATGTGGTGTCCAGACCTTACCATTCTTAGTAATCTTGTGCTTCAATCTATCCTGGCTCTTATATGGCTCTCTAACTTCATGATAAATATAGTCCTTCTTGGTTTTCGAGAACCAGAGAAGAGGTTCGTAGCACGCATTCAAAGAACGCTTTCCATAGCCAGCAAATCCATTCTCATAGTGCCAAATGATTTGCCTCCGATAAACATATCCGAGCTCATACATGATGCATTGAATCCAGCACTGATGGTGATGGATTCCGTAGACAAAAATATTCCCTTGATCAGAAAGCACACGGTGCGCCGATGCTAACCACTCTCGCGACCAATCCTTCCACTCAGCCTTCTTTTCGTCCTCTTTGTATACTCCGAAATCTTTGCTCAAGTTGTAAGGTGGGTCGGCGATGATAAGGTTGAACGAGCCTTCATCCAGTGCGTTCATGCCTTCTATGCAATCGCCGTTTACGATCTTTTCTTCCATCATTTCGCCTCAGCCTTGGCCCCAACGTCCTTCTTCGCGGCTGCTTTCCTGGTCTTTTTAGATTTCGGTTCAGCCTTCTTTGGTTTTTGGAGAATCAAGATGTATTGGTTGTGGATGTTGGGGACGTAAGAATATGGGTAGCCGTACGGGAAAACTTTCTTGTGTCGCTGATAAAGTACTTTGAGCCCCCGCATCTCCAGCCCGACATGTTCAAGAGAACGAGCAAGATCAGCATGGAACATGATGTAGCGAGATTTATCTCTGAAGTCGCTGACAATTATTGCCATGTACTTTCCAGATTTTAGAGTTCTGGCGCATTCCCCGAAGAGGCGCGTGAGCTCTTCAAGAAATTCTTCATAATCTTCGATCATCGCCAAATCTCGGGGATCGTCCCCATAGTCTTTTGACAACCCGTTGGCTATTCTCTCTTGGCGAACCTTGTGATCTTCTTTCTTCAGGATCGACCAATAGGGTGGAGATGTGACAACAAAATCCACGCTTTCATCTGCGATGGTCGGAAGAACATCCCGGGCATCTCCTTCAAGAATCCGCTGATCCTCTACCGTCGAAAGCAAATCCCCGATTTCAGTGTCCAAACGCTCACGAGAAAGCTCAGCGAACTGCGGGTTCAGCTCAATCCCTATGCCCTTTCGGCGATCAACTGCACACGCCTTCAGCGTCGAGCCAACTCCCACAAAAGGGTCAAGGACAGTCTGGCCGCTTTTCGTAAAGTAGCGGATTAATCGCCCTACATCCGTAAATGAAAATGGTGCGGGGTGCTGGCGTTCAATCTTGGCATCGGGGTGCCCTGCTCCCAAGCCTCTTTGATTCCAAACTGAAATTGTCTCGACGATCCATTCTTTCGCCGTCAATTCGTTAAGCTTGTTTCGAGGATCGACTTTAGGCTGATTTTCCTTTTCAAGCTCTGCATCGAGAGCCTCAATAACGTCTTCTTGCGCAGCGTTTGCGGTTTTCATTATTGTCCTTTCTGCGCTTCGCGAAGTGGAAGAAGCGTCGGTTTTTTGTTGTCCTGGTAGGCGGCAAGAAATTCTGAAATAGCTTGTCGCCCTACCCAAGCTAGAGACACACGATGTGTCTCTGCGATCCTTTGCAGATCGTCGAACTCTTGGTCGGTAAGACCGATGGATATGCGATGATTTTTGCTCATTTTGAACTCTGCTTCACTATGCAGCATTTTGCAGCATTTTGATTCATGTTCATGACATGTTCCCATCATTAGGTCAAACTGTCTTTACCGGTTTTTCACTTAATATTCTCTCCCCTGTATTTGCCTTACACCTCAAAGGCGTCGATGCGGCGCTTGTTAAAAGTATGATTGCATGCAAATCGCCTTTCGACAGAATCTCGACGAGACGAAGCTGATTGGTTTTCGGAGCTGTCCATTGCTTGATCCCAAAAAAGAACAGCAAGGTTCCTGGCTAAAGGGCGCGAAGCGAGAGCTGAGCCACGCACAGGATGCGTAAGCATCTGAGAATGGTGAGCAACCACCCTTTGAAGCTTGGTTATTAATGGTCTTGAGGCTTAATCAAAGTAAGGAGGGTCACTCCGATTTGCGCATCTGCTTTAGGTGAGTCCTGAAGCCTCTTTTTGTGATGGGGGCACGGGTTCGTTCCAGAGGTGCGATTGGGCGCATAGCGAACCACAACAACATTTCTTTTGTAAGACAAAAGACATCCTTGCTTTTGCCATACTCCCTACGGAGTCAAAGCTCCGTCTGTCGAAGTCATGTTCGCATGTAAGATGGGAACCACTCCTTTCTTAGTAGCTTTCCTATTTGAGTAGAGCCATCCACGAAGGTTGTCGGCCATAAAATTCTGCGAGAAAATTTCGCTTTTGGGTCCAATTTAATCTGAGAACAACCTTTCGCGTTTATCTCTTTAGCTCAAACGCGAATAGGAGTGCCCACTCAATGGCGAAGCTAGGCTACCGAAGAGTCTCAACCGCAGAACAGAATACTGACCGTCAGGAACTCCCGCCAGACATCGGTAAAGAGGACATCTACGAAGAAAAGACTAGCGGCAAGTCCCGAAACGACCGACCAGAACTGGCTGCAATGCTAAAGAGTATGCGTTCTGGAGACGAAGTATTTGTCTGGTCCATCGACAGGCTCGCTAGATCACTACGTGACCTAACCGACATAGTAGACGAGATCGCAAATCGCGGGGCTTCGATTTGTTTTGTGAAAGAGGGTCTTAAGTTTAGCAATGCAGACACGGACATTACCGGGCGCTTGATGCTTCAAGTTCTTGGCGCCATCGCTGAGTTTGAGCGAGCGTTGATCTTGCAACGCCAGAAAGAAGGCATCGAGAAAGCCAAGAAGGCTGGCCGTTACCGTGGCCGACCGCCGGCGGACAATCGAGAAGAGATTCAGCAACTCTTGAACAGCGGCCTTAAACCCAGCCAGATTGCCAAGCTCGCAAAGATCCATGTCTCCACAGTGTACAGAATAAAGGCCCAACTAAGTATCAAACTAACCTGCTGAACGCCTATGAAGTGTCGTTTGCCCTAGCGCCTATTCAATTGACGCTGCATTTTTCGAGTTCGACATTTCTGTGATAACCGAAGCCAGAAACTCTACGCCTGCGAACGTTAGTCCAAGATGCTTTTCGCGTGCGTCGCTACCAGGCTTCTTTATGACCCAACCCAAACCAGACCTTCCCGGCGGCCCTTCGCCCAATATCTCACAGTGTCGCCTTGCAGTTCCATGACCGATCCCAAGCGCCTCTGCGACATCTCGTATTCTTGGCTGTTGATCTGCCTTGGTTGCAGCACGCCTAGCAACAAAGAGAAACGTTCTGAGAGTGCCCACCGTCAGATCGGGCCTCTCTCGCCGACATGCTGATAGAAATGTCTCCAACTCATCCCAAGTAAGAGTGTCTCTATTCAAAAAGGCAGTCACATCCTCGGGTAAGTCTCCCAGAAACTCTGGAAAAAAGAAAAAGAACATAACTTCAGAACCTTGCCCAAAAAGAACTTGATTATCGCGCACACGTTCTATAATAGTGTCATTCCGAAGTCAACGAAGAATGGATCGAGTGATGCAGTATCTCACGCCACACCCAAAAATATGACGAAACCGGCGCCCGCCAGTGTGCGCACGTTCGAAATATTTTTGCTGCGGCAGGAGAACGAGATGAAAAGAGTCTCAACATTTAAGCAAAACGACATGACAAAGGTTCTCAAATCGTTTCGCGATGCGGGCCTTCCTACGCCCGTTATTGTAATTGAGCCGAACAAGCTCACCGTGACACCAATGGGCGCTGAGCCTGAAGAGGAGGCCAACCCATGGGACTGAAAAAGAACCAAAAGAGAACCTCAAAGCTCCAAAAAGAGTTTCCTGGCGCTAGCGCCTACAGGGATCGACATGGGGTTCGTCGCTGGCGATACCGTGAAAGCGGCTTTTCGGCAGAGTTGGGCACAAAGTACGGGAGCCAGGAGTTCGTTAGGCGGTACGAAGATGCGTTACTTCGCCTGAAATCTCCATCTGGTGAAACACGTAGAAAAGTGCTCAAAGGCACGGTCGCAGGTTTGGTGGATTCCTGGTACGAAAGCGACGACTTTCTCGGTCTCGCAGAAAGCACGCAAAAAGTTTATAGAGGCGTGGTAGACCCTTTCCGAGCAAAGCACGGCGCCAAACCGGTTGCCAAAATGAGACTTAGGCACGTAAAGGAAATTTTGGCTGAAAAGGCTAGAACGCCCAGCGCTGCCAGCAATCTTCGAAAGCGCTTAGCTCAGCTGTTTGATCACGCCGTTGCACTTGAGTGGCGCGAAGACAACCCAGTCCGCTCAACAAAGGCGAAGAAAGTATTCTCTCAAGGATTCCACACCTGGAAAGAGAGCGAGATCGAAAAATTCTTTAATTGCCACGAACCTGGGACTCTCGCTCACAGAACGGTGACCTTGATGCTTTACACTGGGGCCGCGAGAGCCGATGCAGTTCAACTTGGTCCGTTTAATGTCAAAGAAGGCAGGCTGACCTACTTTAGGCAAAAGACAGCTGGCAAAGGTGGCGTTGAAGTGACAATGCCATTGCACCCTGATCTCGCAAAAGTCTTGAGCGAACTGCCAAAAGATAGGCCCTACTTGGCCACCCTAAAGGGTACTGTCCGATCATCAGATTCGTTGGGGAATATGATGAGGCAGTGGTGTGACGAAGCCGGGTTGCCCGAATGCACAGCGCATGGCCTGCGCAAAGCATGCGCACGGCGACTTGCTGAAGCGGGGGCAACGCCTCATGAAATTATGTCCGTGACCGGACACAAAACTTTGTCCTTGGTTGAGCTCTACACCAAAGAAGCGGAGCGTAAAAGTATGGCAGATTCTGCTGTCAAAAAACTTGCGATGAGTTCAAACGAAGAACAAAACCTGGCGAACCTCGACTAATGGTTCGCCAATCAAACTCACAAACCCCCAAAAAGAAAGGGTAAATTATGAAAAGTGGTGAGCCGTGCAGGATTCGAACCTGCGACCCACTGATTAAAAGTCAGTTGCTCTACCAACTGAGCTAACGGCCCACTCTTTTGTCTGGATCTGTACGATCCGTGGCGCTCTTTAAGGCATTTTCCCGACCGGGTTCAAGACCTTATTTTGCACCTCGTTTCGCCAGAGTAATCAGTGTTTCCGGCGACCCGATAGGCGGCCTAATTAGGCAGGTGGCGCTGGGGGGTCAAGCCCTTTTTTCAGGAATCGTCACCGCAGGGTGGATTCATCGCAGGACCAACGTTATATGCCCGCCATGCAACAGAGACTCGATACCGGTTTGCCCTTCATGAAGATGCACGGGCTGGGCAATGACTTCGTCATTGTCGACGCGCGCGCGCAGGCGACGCCGATAAGCGCTGCGTTGGCAAAAGGAATCGGGCACCGGCGGTTTGGTGTCGGATTCGATCAGCTGGCCGTGATCGAGAACGGAGCAGCCGACGCGCATCTCGTGTTCTACAACGCGGACGGGTCGACCTCGGCCGCTTGCGGGAACGCCACACGGTGTATCGCCCGTTTCCTGATGGAAGAGAGCGGCAAAACAGACCTGACACTGACGACCGAACGCGGCACGTTATGCGCGCAGGATGCAGGCAACGGCCTGACCTCGGTCAATATGGGGCAGCCCCAGCTGGACTGGCAGGACATACCTTTGGCTGAAGAGATGGACACGCTGGAACTCCCGATTGAGGGCACGCCCTCGGCGACAGGCATGGGCAACCCCCATTGTACGTTTTTCGTGGACGACGCCGAAGCGATTCCCCTGGCCGAGTTCGGCGCGCGCTACGAACACCATCCGCTCTACCCTGAACGCACCAATGTGCAGGTGGCGCAGGTGATCGGGCCGGACCACATCCGTATGCGCGTCTGGGAGCGTGGAGTGGGCATCACGCTGGCCTCAGGGTCTTCGTCCTGTGCCACGGCTGTTGCTGCGGCCCGGCGCGGCCTGACGGGGCGCAAGGTTCAGATCGAGCTGGACGGCGGCACAATCTGGATCGACTGGCGCGATGATGGCGTCTGGATGACCGGGCCGACCTGCCATGTGTTCTCAGGCACTCTCACCCCGGAATTCCTGGGATCACTGGGATGAGCGCCCCGAAATTCACCACTCTGGGCTGTCGCCTGAACGCCTATGAGACTGAGGCGATGAAAGAGCTGTCTCAGCAAGCGGGTCTGCAAGATGCGGTGATCGTTAACACCTGCGCTGTGACAGCCGAGGCGGTTCGCAAGGCCCGGCAAGAGATTCGTAGGCTGCGCCGCGAAAACCCCAACGCGCGCCTGATCGTAACCGGATGCGCCGCGCAGACGGAACCGCAGACCTTCTCGGCCATGAACGAGGTCGATGCGGTGATCGGTAATACCGAGAAGATGCAGCCTGACACATGGAAAGGCATGGCGGCTGACTTCATCGGCGAGACCGAAACCGTTCAGGTCGATGACATCATGTCGGTCACCGAAACGGCAGGGCACCTGATCGACGGGTTCGGAACCCGCTCACGCGCATATGTGCAGGTCCAGAATGGCTGTGATCACCGTTGTACCTTCTGCATCATCCCCTATGGCCGCGGGAACTCTCGCAGTGTGCCGGCTGGAGTGGTCGTGGATCAGATCAAACGGCTGGTCGACAAAGGCTATAATGAGGTTGTCCTCACCGGCGTTGATCTGACCTCATGGGGCGCGGATCTGCCCGCACAACCCAAACTGGGCGATCTGGTCATGCGCATTCTGAAGCTCGTGCCCGATCTGCCGCGCCTGCGCATCAGCTCGATCGATTCGATCGAGGTGGACGAAAACCTGATGCAGGCCATCGCGACCGAGCCTCGCCTGATGCCGCACCTGCACCTGTCCCTGCAGCATGGCGACGACCTGATCCTGAAACGGATGAAACGCCGCCACCTGCGCGATGACGCCATCCGTTTCACCGAAGAGGCGCGCAGCCTGCGGCCCGATATGACCTTTGGCGCCGACATCATCGCTGGCTTCCCCACGGAAACCGAGGCGCATTTCGAGAATTCCCTCAAACTGGTCACGGACTGCAACCTGACTTGGCTGCACGTCTTCCCCTACTCCAAGCGCGAAGGCACGCCAGCGGCACGCATCCCTCAGCAGGTCAACGGCAAGATCATCAAGGACCGCGCCGCCCGCCTGCGCACAGCCGGAGAGGCGCAGGTCGCCAAACACCTCTCGGCCCAGATCGGCCAAACCCATCGCATCCTGATGGAAAACCCGCATATGGGCCGCACCGAACAATTCACTGAGGTCAGTTTCGACACCCCCCATCCCGAAGGTCAGATCGTCACGGCGACGATTACCGGGCAAACAGAAACCCAATTGCAAGCCTGATCCGCTCTTCATCTGGCCAAAAATACCCCGTTGGGGTGAGTGGCGAAAAAGAAATTGTCCAGTGGACGATTTCAGCCGCGAACGGGCGGAGCCCCGGAATTGGCCGCAGGCCAAGAGGGGCTGGCCCCTCTGCCCCCTCAAAAAGAAAAACCCCCGCAACCGGATAGGCGCGGGGGTTTTCAATTTCCAAAGCTCAAAAGCTTCACTGCTCGCGCAGCTTGCCCTTATGCGGTGCCCACAGGCGCTTATTGACCAGATACAGCAGCACCGACAGGACGGTCAGGAAGATCACGCCGACAAAACCGGCGTTCTTACGATCCGTTAGCTTGGGCTCAGCGGCCCACATCAGGAAGGCTGCAACGTCTTCGGACATGGCTTCGACAGTGGCCGCGTGGCCATCGGCGAATTCAACCTGATCTTCGGACAGCGGCGGGCCCATCGAAATCCAGCCTCCGGGGAAGGCCTTGTTTTCGTAAAGGATCGTGCCCGCCTCTTCCTTCTCTTCACCAGTGTAGCCGTCCAGCAGAGAGGCGATGTATTCCGCGCCGCCCATGCCTTTGACCAGCTGGTTGATGCCAAGACCGTAGGGGCCGTGGAAGCCCGCGCGGGCTTTGGCCATCAGGCTCAGGTCCGGCGCGCCAACACCGTTATTCGCCGGGAAGTGGTCGGTCGGGATCGCCGGGCGGAAATCGTCCAATTCGGGGTCGAAAACCTCGAAATTGTCCGCCGCGTAAGTGATCACCTGCTCTTCACTGTAACCCAGCGCTTCCAGATCGCGCAGAGGAACGTATTGCAGGCCATGGCAGGCCGCGCAGACTTCGGTATAGACCTGAAGGCCGCGTTGCAGCTGGTTCTGATCCCAGGTCCCGAACGGACCCTCAAACGAGAAGTCGAAATCCTCGATATGAGTGTCATAGTCGCCTGCCGCAAAGGAAGCGGCAGGGGTAAGGGCCAGGGCAAACGCAGCGCCGATTGCAAGTTTCTTGAACATGTTTCCGGTCCCTCTTCTTACTCGGCCGGCGTGGCGTCGGCGTCAGCCTTGCCATAATGCGCGTTGAAGTCTTCTTCGATGGTCTCAGGCGGGGCCAGAGGTTTCTCGATCACGCCAAGCAGCGGCAGGATTACGAGGAAATACGCAAACCAGTACGCAGAGGCGATCAGCGAGAAAGTCGCGTAGGGCTCTTCCGCAGGCATCGCACCCAGCCACATCAGCGCAAAGAAGTCGATGATCAGCAGGTAGAACCACCATTTGAACATCGGGCGATACCGACCTGAACGCACAGTCGAGGTGTCCAGCCAGGGCGCCAGAGCCATGGCCAGGATCGCACCGAACATCGCCAGAACACCGAAGAATTTCGCATCAATGATGCCGCCGGTGATGAAGCTGGCGAACTGAACAACCCAGACCTCACCGGTGAAGGCGCGCAGGATCGCGTAGAACGGCAGAAAGTACCATTCGGGCACGATATGTGCAGGCGTCACAAGCGGGTTGGCCTCGATGTAGTTATCGGGGTGACCCAGATAGTTCGGCATGAAGCCCACGATGGCCCAGAACACGACCAGGATGACCGCCAGAGCGAACAGATCCTTGATCACGAAATACGGCCAGAAGGGCAGCGTGTCTTTTTCGGCCTCGGCCTTTGAGCCGCGACGCACTTCAACACCCGTCGGGTTGTTGTTACCGGTGGTGTGGAAGGCCCAGATATGCACGATAACCAGCGCCGCAATGATGAACGGCAGCAGATAGTGCAGCGAGAAGAAGCGGTTCAGCGTGGCGTTATCCACTGCGGGTCCGCCCAGCAGCCATGTCTGCAGCGCATCACCCACAAACGGGATCGCACCAAACAGGCCGGTGATCACGGTCGCACCCCAGAAGGACATCTGACCCCAAGGCAGAACATAGCCCATGAAGGCGGTGCCCATCATCATCAGGTAGATCAGCATACCGATGATCCACGTGATCTCACGCGGGGCTTTGTAGGAGCCGTAGTAAAGACCACGGAACATGTGAATGTAGACCGCAACAAAGAACAGCGACGCGCCGTTCATGTGCAGGTAGCGGATGAAATAGCCGCCATTCACGTTACGCATGATGTGTTCGACGCTGGCAAAGGCCAGATCGACATGCGGCGTGTAGTGCATAACCAGCATGATGCCGGTGACGATTTGCAGCACCAGGCAGAAGGCCAGAACGATGCCCCAGATCCACATCCAGTTCAGGTTCTTGGGTGTGGGAATCATCAGGGTGTCGTACATCAGGCCGACGATAGGCAGGCGGCTGTGCAGCCACTTTTCGCCGTTTGACTTCGGCTCGTAGTGATCGTGGGGAATGCCGGACATAAGTTGGGTCTCCCTTAGCCGAGTTTAATGGTTGAAGCGTCGACCCACTCGACCGGTGGGATCGGCAGGTTCTCAGGCGCGGGGCCTTTGCGGATCCGGCCTGCCAGATCGTAGTGCGAGCCGTGGCAGGGGCAGAACCAGCCGCCAAAGTCGCCTGCATCACCCAGAGGCACACAGCCCAGGTGGGTACAAACGCCCATCTGAACGATCCACGCGCCCTCTGCCTCGCCTTCGGGCGATGGCATAACGCGGTTGGCGTCGGTCGCGGGTGCATCTGCGTTGATGTTGAAGTTCCGGGCCAGCGGGTCTGGCAGGTTACCTACCGCTTCTTCGTCCTGCTGCTGCGCTTCGGCGATTTCAGCGCCGGTGCGGTGACGGATGAAGACCGGTTTACCCAGCCACTTGACCGTCAGCTGTGTACCCGGCTCAACCCCGCTTACATCCGTACGGATCGAGGACAGAGCCTGCACATCCGCCGACGGGTTCATCTGATTGATCATAGGCCATACCGCAGCACCGGTCGCTACGACCCCTGCGCCGCCCGCGACGTAGTACAGGAAATCTCTGCGGGTGCCTTCGTGGTCTTCTACGTGGGACACGAGGTTTTCTCCGATTGTCTAGCGCCCGTGCGAACGGGCCAATAGCTGGAACCCGGCACGGATGCCGGGTCTTAGCGGAATTCTCTACCGAGCAGAATAGTATTCGTCCAGCGGTGTTGAATGCGCAATACGCCGCATCTGCGTAATTTATCATCGCGCGGGGCAGTCTTTTTGATGTTTCTCGCCCTCATGTTTCAACGAAGCGTCGAATCAGCCCCGCTTGATTCGCGCCATGTGACCCCGATCTGACCGGGGTCAGCGAACCTGAGCCGACAGCACAAGCGGGTCGCATTGGTGCGAAAACCTGAAAAATCCGACATACGAAACCGGGTTTGTTCAGCAACAAATCATATGCCTGAAATAGACGATTTTTCGCACCGCGAACGGGCCTGTTTCCTGTTGCACTTGTTGCGCGAATACCTGATGCCCGGTTTCGCGCGAACGCCGATCAGGAGACCCCCCATGTCAAAGACCCACTTGGCCGCCGTTCTGTTAACGATTTCTATTTCGACCCAAGCCACCGCGGCCGGAGACCCCGCCAAAGGCGAAAAACTCTATAACCGCTGCTCGGCCTGCCACGCGATCATCAAGGATGGCGAGGTTCTGGTCAAAGGCGGCATCACAGGCCCCAACCTATACGGGGTTGTGGGCCGCACCGCCGGATCCGAGAACGACTATCGCTATGGCAGCGAACGCCTACCCATCGGCATGTTCACCGACGACATGATCCGCGCCGGTGACACAGGTCTGGTCTGGACCGAGGAAAACATCGCCGCTTACTCCGAGGACCCGATCGGGTTTATCAAGGAGTTTCTTCAGGACGATACCGCCCGCCCCAATATGAGCGTGAAGCTCAAGAAAGGCGCGGACGACATTGCCGCCTATCTGGCGACGTTCAGCCAGTAAGGTTTACGTCACCGGGCGCGTAGCGACCATGCTCGGACGCGCGTCAAACTCGGCAAACCAGCTTGCAAGGGCATCATTGCCCTTGCGCCAGCCTCGCGCATCATGACGCAGATCCAGATAGCCCAGCGCGCAAGCCACCGCCACTTGTCCCATGTCCAGCGGACCCGACAGATGCGCCATCCAACGCTGGTTCAGGACTGCACAGGCGCGCTCGACCTTGATCCACTGTGAATCCACCCATTCATCCCATTGCTTGTCTTCGGGACGCAGCCGGCTTTCATACGTCATCAATAGCGCGGCATCCAGAATGCCATCTGCCAGTGCCTCAAGCGTCAGAACATCCCAGCGCCGCGCACCTTCAGGGTAAAGCTGGCCCCCGGCGCGGTCATCCAGAAAGGCGCAGATCACGCGACTGTCGAACAGGGTCGGGCCGTCAGGCCGCTCCAGCGCGGGAACCTTGGTCAAAGGCGCCTTGCCGATCAAGGGTGCGGCTGGCGCCACAGGCGTACCCGCCACCGTCTCCAACTCAACATCCTCCAGCTGTTCTGTTTCATGCAACAAAACCATGACTTTACGGACATATGGCGAAGTCAGGCTGTGATAGAGTTTCATGCGCGCGCTCCTTTGTTTGGGCCGACCTTACAACAGGGTGCAAAAAACAAAAGCCGTCATTTCCCCGAGGGCTCCACAGCGCGCATCAGCGCCTGCAGGGCCTGCACTTCTGAGCCGATTCCAAACGTCCCGACCTCCGCCGCCGCCCGCATCCGAACGTCATCAGGTTTGTTCTGGTTCAGCTTCCACGTGCCTTGAATGTCCTCAACCCGCATCCGGCAGGGCAGAATCATCCGCATCATCCGCTCCAGCACGTCGTCGTCCATCTTGCTGCTGTGCCAGGGCGGCTTCGGGCGCAGCCGGTCTTCGAAAAACGCCGACTGCCGGTCCAGCAGGTCTCGCATCTCCTCCGCCGGGCGCAGTTCCAGAAAGCCGGTTAGGTGAACGGCGACATAATTCCACGTCGGCACCTGATCGCTCACCTCATACCAATCGGGCGAGACATAGCTGTCGGGCCCCGAAACTGCGATCCGCGCCGCCTGCGGTGTCTTCAAAAGCCGGACAATCGGATTCGACCGGACAAGATGTAGCTCCGCCACCGCGCCATCTTCGGACAGCAGAAACGGCACGTGGCTGATCAATGGCGCGGCATCCGTCGACATGGCCAAAACGCCAAAGGCGCGATCGCGGGCAAAGGCGATATGTCGGCTGATCTCCTCAGCGCGAAAGGCGGGATTCGGGTGCATGAGACTCCTCCTGCCAAATCTCTTGCAGAGGAGGCCCAATCTATGCAAGGTCCGCCTCGTTCTCAGGGCGGGGTGAAATTCCCCACCGGCGGTATACGGGCGATGATCCGTAAGCCCGCGAGCGGCCTCGCCGTGTTCACGAAGGGGTGTCAGCAGATCTGGTGAGAGGCCAGAGCCGACGGTTAAAGTCCGGATGAAAGAGAACGTGCCAGATGCGTCGGTGAAACGGCGTGTCTGCTCGTGATCGCCTTGGGTGAAGTGTCTGTTTTGCTAAGGAGATCATGATGACACACACCCGCTATGCTTTCGTCAAAGCCAACTGGCATTCCGATATCGTTGACCGCGCGCTCGAAGGGTATCTGGAGCTCATCCCCGCCGATCAGGTTGACGTGTTCGACGTCCCCGGCGCGTTTGAAATGCCCCTGATCGCACGCGATCTGGCCCAAACCGGCCAATACGCAGCCGTCGCTTGTGCAGCCTTCGTGGTCGATGGAGGCATCTACCGGCACGATTTCGTAGCCCAGGCCGTGGTTGACGGCCTGATGCGCGCAAGCCTCGACACCGGCGTCCCGGTCCTGTCGGTCTCGCTCACTCCACACCAATATCAGGAAACCGACCACCACAACGCCATCTACCGCGACCACTTCGTGCAAAAAGGGCGCGAGGCCGCCAACGCCGCCCTCAGCATCACGAAAACCCGCCAGGCGATCAAGGCGGCCTGATCCTTCTTCTGTTTGAAAATACCTCGGGGGAGGCGCGCTTGCGCGGCGGGGGCAGAGCCCCCTCTCCCCATTTCAAACGCAAATCCACTTGAGGCCAAAGGCTCTCCCCGCTAATCACAACCCCGCAAAGGAGCCCGCCCCATGTCGATGAACAGCTTTGGACACCTCTTCCGCGTCACCACCTGGGGCGAAAGCCACGGACCCGCCTTGGGCGCAACGGTCGACGGCTGCCCTCCGGGCGTGCAGATCGACGAGGCGATGATCCAGCACTGGCTGGACAAGCGCAAACCGGGGCAGAACAAGTTCACCACCCAGCGGCGCGAACCTGATCAGGTCAAAATCCTGTCCGGCGTGTTCGAAGGCCAGACCACCGGCACGCCGGTTCAGCTGATGATCGAGAACACCGATCAGCGCTCGAAAGACTACGGTGATATCATGGAGAAGTTCCGCCCGGGACATGCCGATATCACCTACTGGCAGAAATACGGCATCCGCGACTATCGCGGCGGAGGGCGCAGCTCGGCCCGTGAAACCGCCTCGCGCGTTGCGGCTGGAGGGCTGGCGCGTGAAGCGATCAAACAGATCGCACCCAATGTGCAGATCACCGGCTATATGACCCAAATCGGCCCGCACAAATTCGACCGCGCCAATTTCGACTGGTCGCAGATCGAACAGAATCCGTTCTGGACGCCAGACGCCAAGGCCGCCGAGAATTGGGCTGACTATCTGGACGGTCTGCGCAAGTCCGGCAATTCGGTCGGTGCGGTGGTCGAAGTGGTGGCGCGCGGCGTCCCCGCCGGGATCGGCGCGCCGATTTATGCCAAGTTAGACACTGATCTCGCCGCCGCGATGATGTCGATCAACGCCGTTAAAGGCGTCGAGATCGGCGAAGGCATGGCCGCCGCGGAACTGACCGGTGAGGCCAACGCGGATGAGATTTTCATGGGCCAGAACGGCCCGCAATACAGCTCGAACCACGCCGGTGGCATCCTTGGCGGGATCTCCACGGGGCAGGATGTCGTAGTGCGCTTTGCCGTCAAACCGACTTCGTCAATTTTGACCACGCGCAAGACGATCACTAAATCCGGTGAGGAAACCGAGATCATCACCAAAGGCCGCCACGACCCTTGCGTCGGCATCCGCGCTGTGCCGGTGGGTGAGGCGATGATGGCTTGCGTGATCCTTGACCATCTGCTGCTGCACCGAGGCCAGATTGGCGAGAACCGTGGACATATTGGCTGATCTGCGCACACGCCTGCGCGGCATCGTCGCGCAGCGCATGCAAACCGATCCCGCACATGATTTGGCCCATCTGGACCGTGTCTGGCGAAACGCGCAAGCGATTGCAGACGATAAGGCGGACATGGCCGTGCTGCTGGCCGCCAGCTATCTGCATGATCTGATCAACCTGCCAAAGAACGACCCGAACCGCCACTTGGCCTCACGCCAATCCGCACAGGAATCAGAGCCTATTCTAAAGGAATTGGGCTTTTCTGACGCGCAGATCCAAGCCACCCAACACGCGATCGAAGCGCACAGCTTCTCAGCCAACATTCAGCCCCGCACATCCGAAGCCCGCATCCTGCGAGATGCGGACCGGCTCGATGCGCTGGGGGCCATCGGTATCGCGCGCACCATTGCGGTCGCTGGTGCTTTGGGTCGGGATCTCTACGACCCCGAAGATCCTTTTGCTGAAGAACGCGATCTGGACGACCTGAATTTTTCGATCGATCACTGGAAAGTAAAGCTGCTGAGCCTGCCCGACGATATGTTGACCGAGGCGGGCCATGCTCTGGCGCAAGAACGCCGGGCGCAGATGCTTGAATTCCTCAGGGCCTTCGCGGATGAAATCGGCCACCCTGTCCCCGACGCCTGGAATTCCCCCTGATTGGTACAATCCCGTCGTTGATCTTTCCGCGCCAAAAGCGCAGGTTCCCGGCCAATGGCACAATCCTTGACATCGCACCGCCCCGCTCTTGCTGTGGGCCTGAAATTGACCGCCTTGATGCTGTTCACTTTGATGTCGGCCTTGGTCAAAGCGTTGTCCGAAGATTTTCCACCGGGTGAGCTGGTCTTTTTCCGGTCTCTCTTGGCGATTCCCGTCATCATCGCCTGGCTGATCTGGCGCGGGGAGCTGTCGCAGGGTTTTGTCGTCAAGAAACCCATGGGCCATTTCTGGCGCGGTGTTCTGGGCACCAGCGCAATGGGCCTGACCTTTACCGGCCTCAGCCTGCTGCCTTTGCCCGAGGTCACCGCCATCGGCTACGCGACCCCGATTTTCACCCTCGTCCTGGCCGCCTTGCTGTTGGGCGAGCGCATTCGCATGATCCGCATCGGTGCGGTGATGCTGGGGCTTGTGGGGGTTCTGATCATGCTTTGGCCCCGGCTTGGCAGCACCGAGATGGAGGTGGCGGCAACGATTGGCGCCCTTTGCGTTCTGGCCGCGACCATCGCGCGGGCCTTTGTGCAAATCCATATCCGGCAATTGGTCAAGGTCGACCACCCCGCCGCCATCGTGTTCTATTTCTCGATCACGGCAACGCTGCTTTCATCGCTGACCGTGTTTTGGGGTTGGACCATGCCGACACTGGATCAGGCTCTGTTGTTGGTCGTTGTGGGCCTGATTGGTGGGGTTGCGCAAATCCTTGTCACCTCGTCCTACCGGTTTGGCCAGGCGTCGATGCTGGCGCCTTATGACTACACCACCATGCTGTTCGCCATTGCGATCAGCTATTTCTGGTTCGATGAGCTGCCGACGCTGGCGATCTTGCTGGGTGCGGCACTGGTGATCGCGGGCAATGTGGTCGTGGTTTGGCGCGAACATCAGCTGGGGTTGGAGCGCGGCAAGGCGCGGTCTCTGACCGACCACAAACCGTGACTTTACCTTTCGCCAACTTCGCTTAGTTTGAGCGCAACAATCAATGAGGGCTCCGCATGAGTGACGCACAAGACCACAAGGAAAAGATGCAAGAGGTGCAGGCCAAGCACCGCAAGAAAGTGTCCGAAGCGGTCGACCCTGACCGTGGTTTGGTGCTGATCAATACCGGCAAGGGTAAAGGCAAATCCTCGGCCGCTTTTGGTGTGGTGATCCGTGCGCTTGGCTGGGGGCAGAAGGTGGCGGTCGTTCAGTTCATCAAGGGTAAATGGAAAACCGGCGAGCGGCGTTTTTTCGAAGAACGCGATCTGGTGACGTGGCACACGATGGGCGAAGGCTTTACCTGGGACACTCAGGATCGCGAGCGCGACATCGCCGCCGCCACAGCCGCGTTCGACAAGGCCTGCGACCTGATGGCCAGCGGAGACTACGATCTGGTCGTACTGGATGAGATCAACATCGCGCTGCGCTATGAATACCTGTCGGTTGAACGTGTGATTGAGGGGTTGAATGGCCGCTCCGACGAGACCAGCGTATTCCTGACGGGACGTGATGCCCCGCAAGAACTGCGGGACTATGCCGATCTGGTCACTGAGATGACCGAAGAAAAGCACCCTTTCAAGGCCGGAATCAAAGCCCAGCGCGGTGTGGACTACTAACCACGCGCCCCTTTGGGTGTTTCTTTGACAAATTCGTCCGAGGGCTGCTGGTTCAGCTCTCGGCATTTTTCTGCGTCGCAGGCCTTGCGATCCAGATAGGCCTCGACATCCGAGGCTAGTGCGTCGCAATCGCAGGACGCGCGACACGGGTCGGATAGCAGCTCTTCAAATCTGGTACGCATCGGTGCCCTCGGTCGTTCCCGGAACGGTGGCAGGCCATCACGACTGAACTTGCTGAGCCCACAGACCGCCCCGGAACCTTGTGCTTGATCGGTTCATCTGGCGTTGATTTTTTCTGACTGTTTTTGTCGGTTTTTGCAAGGGAAAACGACCTGGCAAGATAGCGAGCCTGCTTGCCCGGAAAATCAGACCCTAAAAAGGGAAAAGCCGCGCAAGATGGCGCGGCTTTGAGCAGTGAGGGATAGACAGGATTCAGGCCGCTGCGGTCTGTTCAGGCGCGCTGAGCGAGATTACAGCGACTACAGCGACCCCGTTCAGCCAGTAGAACAGCGCGTCGATTCCCGAAAAGCCGAGGAAGCTGGGGGCCAACAGGAAGGTCACGCCAACGGCCAGATCCACGGCCAGATGCAGCTTGTAAGGTAGCACTCTCCAAATCCCCAGGTGATGGTCAGTGAGCACCGTCAGGACGAAAGCGGCAATGCCGGTAACAACGGACAGCCACAGTGCCAGCGGATTGGATTGGCCCAGTCCAAGCACAAAGGGCAGCACCATCAGCGCAACGGCAACAGGATAGTCGAGATAGGCGTGAATATTGCGGGTGACAAAACGGAGGGACATCTGGATTTCCTTTCCTCAATCAGAGACAGATCAAGAATAGGACCTGCATTGGGAACGCAGCAGCCCAGATCGTTTGCAAAACATTGCAGATCGTTCAGAAGTGTCGGTGGATCAGTGCATCTCGCGATAAGCGGCGGGGGACACTCCGACCTGTTTCTTGAACACCCGCGAAAACGCCGCCTCAGACGCATATCCGGCCTCGGCTGCGGCGTCGGCCACGTTCCAACGCCCCTCGGTCAGACCTTGGCAGGCGATCTGCATTCTCCAGTCCGTCAGATATTGCATCGGGGTGGTTCCCATCTTCTCAGCAAAAAGCTGGGCAAAAGCCGTGCGCGACATCGCTGCCTCATTGGCGAGACTAGCCACGCTCCACTCCTGCGCGGGGGCTTGGTGGAACGCGGTCAAAGCGCGCGAGATTCGTGGGTCGGCAAAACCAGCCAAGGCGTCATCGTCGGGGCTTTGATGTTCCAGATAGGCCCGGATCGCCTGTGCAAACAGCACTTCGGACAGTTTCAGGGCAATTAGGTCGCCGCCAATCCGCGCGCCGGATACCTCCGAGCCGATCATGCGCAGGGTGGCCTCGATCCACGATCCCGCCTCTTCTCCGTAGTTCTGGATCAGGATGTAGGGCGGTAGACGGTCGATCAGCATATGACCTGTACCATTCCGGCCAGCCGGTCCAATGAACGAAAAATGTCCGCAGATCAGTTGGGTATCGCGTTCCTCGTCCCCGCCGCCATAAACCAGAACGCCGTCACCGGTATAGCCCGCGATGTCGAGGACTTGCTCTAACGGCAGAGCGTCAAATGGCCTGACCTCGTTGCACAGCAGCGCATGTTGCGCGCCATGCGGGATTACGATCAGGTCACCCTGTTTCAGACGCACGGTCTCGCCGGTTGCCGGGATGTGGACCTTCAGCTCTCCGCGCTGGACGAAATGAAACCGGGCCACGTTTTCAAAGCCGGGCACCTGAATCCCGAAAGGCGGGGTGAAGGAGGTTCGGAAATAGAACGTACCGCGCAGGGATAGGCGGGTGAGGATATCGCTGAGAAGGTCCAACATAGGACAAAGATACAGCGCGGCACGCCAAGGTCCATGCTGTTGAACGATCTGCAAAACACTCTGCACGACCTGCAACAAAAACCCCCGCCGAAGCGGGGGTTTCAGGTCTTATCAGGTGCGGACGAGTTTCTCGTAGTCTTCCGCGATTTCGCGGGTCAGATCGCCCACTTCAAAGGTGTAGTCGCCAATCTGCCCGACCGGAGTGACCTCGGCCGCCGTACCGGTCAGCCAGCATTGTTCGAAATCAGCCATTTCCTCGGGCTTGATGCGGCGCTCATGCACGGTAATGCCCTTGTCTTTCAGCATCTGGATGACGGTCTGGCGGGTGATGCCGTTCAGGAAGCAATCCGCCAGCGGAGTGTGGACCTCAGCATCCTTGACGAAGAAGACATTTGCACCGGTGGCCTCGGCCACGTAGCCGCGCCAATCCATGAACAGCGCATCTGAGCAGCCCTTGGCCTCGGCCTTGTGCTTGGAGATGGTGCAGATCATGTAGAGACCCGCCGCTTTGGCATGCACGGGGATGGTTTCCGGGCTGGGGCGTTTCCATTCGGCGATGTCCAGCTTGGCACCTTGCATCTTGGCGTCGCCGTAGTAGGCCCCCCACGGCCAGACGGCGACAGCCATCCGCACGGGGTTCTTGGCCGAGGCCACGCCCATATCCTCGCCCGAACCACGCCAGACCAGCGCGCGGACGTAAGCGTCCTGCAGGCCGCTGGCTTTCAGTGCCTCTTCCTTGGCGGCCTCGATCTTATCCACATCGTAGGGCATCGGCATGTCCAGCGCCTCGGCCGAGGCGATCAGACGTTCGGAATGTTCCCGGCTTTTGAAGATCTTGCCGTTATAGGCGCGCTCGCCTTCGAACACGGACGAGGCGTAGTGCATCGCATGTGTCAGGATGTGGACATTGGCCTCGCGCCATGGGACCAGCTTGCCATCCAACCAGATGGTGCCATCACGATCATCATACCCCGCCATGCGAAACCTCCTGAACCGGGTTGAATTTGCGAATGTTGCGCTAGTTAGGACCGGAGCGGACACAATCTTGCGCAAAAACTGCGATTCGATACCTGTCTGCCCTTGGAATGTCAATAAGGCTGACTTAAACTGTAGACCGAGTAACGCATGAGGCATGATATGTCGGAAATCCGCCCCGCCCCGATTTATGGGGGTGAAAGCCTGTTATTCCTGACTGATGAACAGTTGCGGCAGGGGATTGAGGCGATGTTTTTCGCTTATCGGGGGTTCACGGCGGATCCGGATCGTATCCTCTCGGACATGTCTTATGGGCGGGCGCATCACCGCGCGATCCACTTCATCAACCGCGCCCCCGGCACGACGGTCAACAACCTGCTGGCCATCCTGGGCGTGACGAAACAATCCCTGAACCGGGTACTGCGGACCCTGATCGAAGACGGCATGGTCGAAAGCCGGGTTGGGACCGTCGACAAGCGCGAGCGGCATCTGTTTCTGACGGAAAAAGGCCGCGCACTTGAGGCGACATTGTCCGACGCCCAGCGCGCGCGGATGCGGGCCGCTTACAAGGATGCGGGGCCCGAGGCCGTGGCCGGTTTCCGCAAAGTACTTGAAGCAATGATGGATGCTGATATGCGTCATGCTTACAAGAAGTTGCGGGATACGACCTCATGAGCGATATGGATGCCCACCTGCTGATCGTCGATGATGACGAGCGCATTCGCGACCTGCTGAAAAAATTCCTGATGCGGAACGGGTTTCTGGTGACCGCCGCACGCGACGCGGCGCATGCGCGGCGTGTGCTGTCCGGGCTAGACTTCGACATGATCGTTCTGGATGTGATGATGCCCGGCGAGGATGGCGTGAGCCTGACCAAAGCGCTGCGCGAGACCCACAGCACTCCGATCCTTCTCCTGACGGCGCGCGGCGAGACCGAGCATCGGATCGCTGGGCTTGAGGCCGGGGCCGATGACTATCTGGCCAAACCGTTTGAGCCGAAAGAGCTATTGCTGCGCATCAACGCCATTCTGCGGCGGATGCCCGAAGCTCCTACTCAGGATGCAGCCGCGAAAATCCTGACCCTTGGCCCGATCCGCTACGACATCGAGCGTGGTGAGATGTGGCAGGGTGAGGACCCGGTGCGTCTGACCGCAACCGAAAGCCAGTTGATGAAGATCTTCTCGGCCAAGCCGGGTGAGCCGATCAGCCGGGCAAAACTGGTCGAGGATCTGGGGCGCGACAAGGGACAGGCGCAGGAACGGGCGGTTGACGTGCAGATCACGCGATTGCGTCGCAAGATCGAACAGGACCCCAAGCAGCCCCGATACCTGCAAACCGTTCGCGGCGCAGGGTATATGCTGGCACCGGATTGACCGGGCCGCCGCGCGGCGATTTTATGCCTTCGGCGAGGATATTTTTAGCCAGATGAAGAGGGGATCCCGATGAAGACGGCCTTGTTGACCCATGCAGATTGTCTGGGCCATGTCACCCCCGATGGCCATCCTGAGCGGGTGGCGCGGCTAGAGCAAATACTACATGCGCTGGAGGCATTGGACCTGGACCGCAGGACCGCTCCGATGGTGGCGGATGACGATTTGCTGCGGGTACATCCTGAGGACTACATTCGCGATATACGGGCCGCGCGGCCTGCAGAAGGGTATACGCAGATTGATGGGGATACGTTTATGTCTCCGGGGTCGGTCGATGCCGCGTATCACGGCGCTGGGGCCGTTGTTCGGGCGGTGGATCTGGTGCTGTCTGGCGAGGTCCCGAATGCGTTCTGCGCCATTCGGCCTCCGGGACATCACGCAGAGACCGACAAGGCGATGGGATTTTGCCTGTTCGGCAATGCCGCGCTGGGTGCCAAACATGCTCTGGACCATCACGGGCTGGCCCGTGTTGCGGTAGTGGATTTCGATGTACATCACGGCAATGGCACGCAGGACCTGTTATGGGACGAAAAACGTGCGCTCGTGATCACCAGCCAGCAGATGCCCTTGTGGCCCGGCTCCGGTCGCCCCGATGAAACCGGGGCCTATGACACGGTTCTGAACATCCCCCTGCCACCTGCAAGCGGTGGGGCTGAGATGCGCGCGGCCTATGAGTCGCAAGCCTTCCCGCGTCTGAGAGCCTTTAGGCCCGACCTGATCATTATCTCGGCCGGGTTTGATGCCCATCAGGACGATCCACTGGCCAATCTCAACTGGTCCACGGGCGACTTCGCCTGGATCACCGCCGAACTGTGCAAGATCGCCGATGAGGTTTGTGAGGGCCGTATCGTCTCGACTCTGGAAGGCGGGTATGATCTGAACGCATTGGCCGAGGCGACACGCGCCCATGTGGAAGAACTGATGAAGGCAGCACGATGACCGATACCCCCGTTGAGCAAATGACGTTTGAACAGGCGATGAAAGAGCTTGAGGCCGTAGTGGGCCAATTGGAACGCGGTGATGTGGCGCTGGATCAGTCGATTGCACTGTATGAGCGCGGCGCGGCTTTGAAGAAGCGCTGCGAAGATGAGTTGAAGCGCGCTGAGGAAAAAGTCGCCGCCATCACGCTGGACGCCAGCGGGCAGCCAACCGGGACGACTCCAGTCGAAGGTCAGTAAATGTTTCGCGACACGCTGGCGCAGGACGCGGCGCGGATTCAGGGCCATTTCGATCTGGTTCTGGGCGCACTGGACGATCTGGATGTGACGCGGGCCATGGCCTACGCCACCGAAGGCGGAAAGCGTCTGCGGGGGTTTCTGGTTCTGGAAAGCGCGCGCTTGCATGGCGTTAGTGCCACGCAGGCGATCTGGCCCGCGACCGCGATTGAGGCGTTGCACGCTTATTCCCTCGTCCATGATGACCTGCCCTGTATGGATGACGATGACCTGCGACGCGGGCGCCCAACGGTTCACGTGAAATGGGACGAAGGCACTGCCGTTCTGGCCGGGGATGCTTTGCAGACCCTGGCGTTTGAGCTTTGCACACGGCCCGAAACCGGCAAGCCCGAGATTCGTGCCGAACTGGCGATGACTCTGGCCAAAGCAAGCGGGGCGCAGGGCATGGTTCTGGGTCAGGCACTGGATATTGCGGCTGAAACGGCGTCTGCCCCGCTGTCGCTGGACGAAATCACGCGGCTGCAAGCAGGCAAGACGGGGGCGTTGATCGAATGGTCCGCCTGCGCGGGCGCTCGGTTGGCGCAAGCCGATCCGACACCGTTGCGCCAATATGCCCAAGCCCTTGGGCTTGCTTTTCAAATCGCCGATGACATCTTGGATATCGAGGGCGATGCCGAAAAGGCAGGCAAACGGCTGCAGAAAGACGCGGATGCAGGCAAAGCAACCTTTGTTTCGCTTCTGGGATTGGATGCAGCCAAGGCCCGTGCCGCAGAGCTAGTAGGCGAAGCCTGCGCCGCGCTGGATGGGTATGGGGCCAAGGCTGAAACCTTGAAGGACGCTGCTCGCTTCGTTATTGCCCGGGACAGCTAAGCCAGGAACGCGCCAAATGTCTGACCGTCCGAATACGCCACTGCTGGACCTTGTGAACCGCCCTGCGGATCTGAAGCAGTTCTCGGATGCTCAACTGCATCAGGTGGCGCAGGAATTGCGGGCCGAGACGATCTCGGCCGTGTCGGTCACCGGCGGGCATCTGGGCGCGGGCCTTGGTGTGGTTGAGTTGACGACGGCGTTGCATGCAGTCTTCGACACACCACGCGACAAGATTATTTGGGATGTCGGGCATCAGTGCTATCCGCATAAGATCCTGACCGAACGCCGCGACCGTATCCGTACCTTGCGCATGAAGGATGGCCTCAGCGGCTTCACCAAACGCAGTGAAAGCCCCTATGACCCGTTTGGTGCGGCGCATTCCAGCACTTCGATCAGTGCCGCATTGGGCTTTGCCGTCGCCCGCGATCTGGGCGGGGTAACCCCAGAAGGGCTGGGCGATGCGATTGCGGTGATCGGCGATGGCTCGATGTCTGCGGGCATGGCTTTTGAGGCGATGAACAACGCAGGCCACCTGCGAAAGCGCCTGATCGTGATCCTGAACGACAATGAGATGAGCATCGCCCCGCCTGTGGGCGCTCTGTCGACTTACCTGTCGCGCATCTACGCCGAGGAACCGTTTCACGAGCTGAAGGCCGCCGCCAAAGGCGCGGTCTCTCTGCTGCCCGAGCCGTTCCGCGAAGGAGCCAAACGCGCGAAAGAGATGCTCAAAGGGATGGCCGTTGGCGGGACCTTGTTCGAAGAGTTGGGGTTCTCTTACCTCGGCCCGATCGACGGGCATGACATGGACCAGTTGCTGCCGGTTCTGCGCACCGTCAAGGCACGGGCCACGGGGCCGATCCTGATCCACGTGCTGACCAAAAAGGGCAAGGGCTACGCCCCGGCCGAGCAGGCTCGCGACAAGGGCCACGCGACCGCCAAGTTCGATGTGGTCACGGGTGAGCAGAAGAAAGCGCCTTCAAACGCGCCGTCCTATACCTCGGTCTTTGGCAAAACGCTGGTGGAAGAGGCCGCACGGGATGACAAGATCGTCGCCGTCACCGCCGCCATGCCCGATGGTACCGGGTTGAACCTGTTTGCCGAACGCTACCCCTCGCGCTGTTTTGACGTGGCGATTGCGGAGCAGCATGGCGTGACTTTCTGTGCTGCGTTGGCTGCGGGCGGGATGAAGCCCTTCTGCGCGATGTATTCGACATTCCTGCAGCGCGGCTATGATCAGGTTGTGCATGACGTGGCGATCCAGCGCCTGCCGGTACGCTTTGCCATCGACCGTGCCGGTCTTGTTGGCGCGGATGGGGCCACACATGCCGGCTCCTTCGACATTGCCTATTTGGCCAATCTGCCCGGCATGGTGGTCATGGCCGCCGCAGATGAGGCCGAACTGATGCATATGGTGGCCACCGCAGCAGCCCATGATGACGGCCCGATTGCGTTCCGCTATCCACGGGGAGAGGGCGTTGGCGTCGATCTGCCCGAACGTGGCGAGGTTCTGGAAATCGGCAAGGGCCGGTTGATGCAGAAAGGCGCGCGCGTGGCTTTGTTGTCCTTCGGCACCCGTCTGGCCGAGGTTCAGAAAGCAGCCGAGGCCCTGTCGGCACGCGGCATCACCCCGACCATTGCGGACGCGCGCTTTGCCAAGCCGCTGGACCGTGATCTGATCATTGATCTGGTCGAAAACCACGAGGCGCTGATCACCATCGAAGAAGGCGCCTTGGGCGGTTTCGGCAGTCACGTCGCGCAGCTCTTGGCAGACGAAGGCGTGTTTGATCGCGGGTTCAAATACCGCTCGATGGTCCTGCCCGACATCTTCATTGATCAGGCCAGCCCGGCGGATATGTACGCGGTGGCGGGCATGAATGCCGAACAGATCGAAGCCAAGGTTCTGGATATTCTGGGCGTTGCGACCATCGGCGAAAAACGCGCCTGATCGCCGCGTTTAACCCAGCTCTTTTAACCCCAGCCGCACGGCCCGGTTGGGGTTTTGTTTCAGGATATGAGCGCCCAGGCGACGGGCGAGGTCCTTGTGCCCTTTCTTGACCGCGCGATTGAACAGCTCTCGCTGGTAGCGCGGGAATTGTCTGCGGGCGCGCAGAAAGGTGTAGAACTCAGCCTCGGTCAGGGTTCCGTTCAACGCCCCCAGAATGATCGGGTGCAAGATACCCATCTGCAGCAGAGATGACCCCAACCGATGCCCCAGCAGCGGCGCGCGCAGATGCGAGACGTTGGCATTCGTGAACCGCGCTGCGTGGCCCGCATCCAGCGGCTCGTAAGGGTCATAGAGGATCGACACCCGCCGCGCCGCCTGACTGACCAGCGCAGCATCTCCGTAGGGACCGGTGAAGTCTCGATCCCACACGGTTTTATAGCGCGTCTCCCACGGGACAACGGACTTGTCGACCGTGCTTTGTGGTGAGATCGCGACTACATCGCACCCCGGTGCCGCCGGAGAAAAGGCGCAGGCCGCATAACCACCCATCGAGGCCCCGTAGAACACAACGCGCTGAAACTGGTCGAAGAAACCGCTGTGCTTCAACTCATCGAATTGGTCATAAACCCAGGGTTCGCGATACCAGGTCCAGCCGCCCGCGATGGCCGACAGCATCGACCAGTTTTGCTCTTTGATGAAGGAATATCCCCAAGGGCGACGGTCCTTGCGATTGTTCATCGCCACGTCCAGATTGTCGAAGGTCACGACCAGAGTGTCCTTGGACCGCGGCACAAAAAGCAGCGAGTGCCCGTTCTCACCGGGCCGATACCAGCCGTCCTTGCCTGCAAGATCCGTCGCGATCTGCGCCCAGCTGCTTGCGGCATCGGTGGGTTCGGGCGGTTTGGGCAGGACCTTCACGCGGGTGATCTCGTGCCCGTCAACCTCATGCGTGGCGATCTTTTCATTGGTCCCGAAGGCCTTGAGGAAGGGAAACGCGCCCGAGCCTTTGCGGATATCCATGAAGAGCCGCGTGTCGGAATGCAGCATCCGGGTCAGGAATTTCTCGAGGAACGGCACCCTATAGTGATCGCCGAACCCTTGGAGATTGCACAGCACATCCACCGGCTTCAACCGATCCTCGGAGGCGATAATTTCGATCCGGTCCGGGTCGACCTCATGATCAGTCAGAAAGGCGACGTAGTCGGCAATCCAAGGCTCCTCTTCGGGTTTGAACTTGCCGCGGCGGTTCACGTCGACCAGCTTGACGTCGCAATCGAACTTGTGATGCAGCGCCAGAACAAAGCTGCGCGCCTTGCCGGTCAGATCCGCGACCGAGCGGACCTCGGTCAGGTCGACCTCATCAATCAGCGCGCCGTCAAACACCGTATGCCCGCGCCCTTTGATCGGCGCGAGGACGGGGTTGATGCCTGTCTCTGCCACAAGTTTGGCAAGATACGTGCCCTTGGGCGGCAGGCCGTTGTGATGATTGCCCAACTGGCGTTTGTTCGAGGCCCACAGATGCAGCGCCGTGGTGTCTTCGGTAATGAGCTGCTTGGCCACCGCAACACGACGCATGAACTTGTACCGCTCGGGGAAGGTGACCGGGTAGAAGGCACTGACCGGCAGGGCGTGATGTTCCAAACCCATGGCGTGTACGAAGTGGGTCACCATCATCGGACCCCATACACCCCATGGCTGCTGCGAGATGTGAACCGGATTGCCGCTTTCCGCCGCCTGCTGCATGGCGCGCTGTTTCGCCTTTGGCAGGAACGGCGCGATGGAATAGCGATCTTCTGTGAAATCCAGCATCTGGCGCAGCAGCTCGCTGTCAGCGGGTATGCCCAGCACCGCGTTGTTGATCCGAGGTGAGTCCCGCAGCTCATACCCAAAGACATAGTCGCTGTCATAGGTCATAGGACGGTGGCAGAAGACATCCGTGTCGATCCAGATCATGCCGGGGCATTTCTGGATCATGTGCAGCCGGAAGCAATCAGCAAACAGCGCGAATGAGTTCTTCTGTTCGTATTTGATGAAATCGTCGGTATCTATGATCTCGCGCCCGTCGCGACGGATCACGCCATCGGGGACGTTGGGGATATCCTCGTAGGAAAACAGGGTGATCTTCTGCCCCTTGTCCACAAAGGATTTCAGGCAAAGCTGCTCAAGCCAACTGAGCGGGCCACCGATCCATAACGTGCCAACCTCGCGCGTGCGTGCCATCCGCGTATCCTTGTGCCTGCGTGTATTTTGGCACACGCGTCGTTTTCTTGATCCTAAGGTCTTGCGCCGCGCTTGGGTACCGCCAGATTACGCAGCAGGCGCGAATAGTTGGCCGGGCGTGACCTTGCTGCATCCCGTTTCGCGCCGCATAGACAAGACCTAGGCGTCACAGCAGGCAAGCGAGCAGACAGTCATGAGCAACGAGACTTATACAGTCGTCTCAACGATGAAAAACGAAGGCCCCTACATCATCGATTGGGTGGCGCATTACAAAACGCTGGGCTTTGACCACATTCTGGTCTGCACGAATGACTGCACTGATCCCACCGTCGAAATCCTTCTGCGCCTGCAAGAGATGGGGCTGGTCACCCAGCACAACACAATCATTCGCGGCGGCGGCATTCACCGTTCGGCCCTGCGGCAGGCCTCGCGTCGCTACGACATCGTGATGGATGCCAAATGGGTCTTTGTCTGCGATGTGGATGAGTACCTGAATATCCATATGGGCGATGGCTCGGCCCGCGCGCTGGTCGAAGGGTCTGGTGCGGATGCGGATGTAATCTCGGTTCCTTGGCGGGTCTTCGGCCCGGACCATATCGAGCGGTTCGACGACGCGCCCGTCACCCAGCAATTCACCATGGGCGAGCTTGAATGGGACGCAGAGGAACGGCCCAAAACCGGTAAATTCGTCAAGTCTCTCTACACCAACCAGCATAAATTCAAGCGGATGGGCCTGCATGCGCCGGTGTCGCTTGATGAGCATGTCTCGGACACGAAGCGTGTTCTGCCCGGCGGCGCGGACTACGTCGTTGATGGCGCCCGCACCGAGAACCCGCCCCTGTTTACCCACGCGCAGGTCAACCACTACGCGTTGCGTTCGATGGAGAGTTTTCTGATCAAACGCGCGCGCGGGCGGGCGAACCACAGCCACCACGTGCTGGGTATGGAATACTGGGACAGGTTCAACCTCAACGACGAAAAAGACACCTCGATCGAGCGCTACGCCCCCCAAAGCAACAAACTGGCGGAGGAACTGAAATCGGACCCGGTTTTGAGCGCTCTGCACGCGCGGGCGGTCGAATGGCACCGGCGCAAAGCAGCCTCAATGAAGCTGGATCCGGAAATGGATGAGCTGGTAAACGGACTGAAAGCTGCGCTTTAGGCTCTAATGTTGGGTTTCCCCGTCATGATCGACGGTAAAGAACCAATCCTTGTCGGGGTCACGTTCCAGCACGTCATCCGGAATGGATGAAGGACCTTTGAGGAACACATTCGCCCCGAAATGCCGGTGCAGACGCGCAAGCTTTTCCAGGCGCGCGCCTGTCAGTTCGGCGTAGAAAGCGGCGTAGTTCGGCGTGGCTTTCAACTCCGCGATCTTGGCGCGGTGGCGGTCTACGGAATGGACATGCGCGGCGGCGATCTCGGGATCGCTGAGTAGGCGGTCCAGTTCGGCCTGCATTGCAGGCACCATACGCGCGATGGAGTGATCCTCAGCGTAGTTGTTGTTCATGCGGAACCAGTAGGCGAGGCCCTGATCCCGCTCAACGTGGTTCACCCGGCCCCTGTCGCGCTTGACCAAAAAGCTCTCGGCCGAGCGGACGGCGTAGTGGTTTAGCTGCACCAGATCGTAGCCATAGGTGTTGATCGTGGACCGCCAGCCATTGCGAAACATCGAACGCGGCATCGGCGCGCCGGACCCGTTGACCCAGTTGATCTCCTCCCACAATTGCGGATTGAGGCCCTTGGGGCGATGTACACCCAGCTTTCGAAACAGGCCGATGTTGCGGAACAGCGTCTTGAAACCCCAGGCCTGATGCGGCTTGCGGGCATATTCCGGGGCGCAGCGCTGGAATTGTTCGATGACGGGCCTGTCCTCGAACCCGTGCAGATCGCCATTGCCGAATAGACGCCAAGTCATCGCGATCATGTTGGCGTCAGGCACAGCGGCAAACAGAGCGTCCAGAGTGCCGTCGCCGCATTTGATGTTCACGTATTCATCCACATCAATGCAGGCGACCCAAGTGGCATCCTTGACGATCTGCTCATCATCCGCGGAATGCAAGGCCGCGTGCTGCGGGCGCATGCCCATCTGCCGGAACGGGTTGTCGCGATGCTGAACCAGGCCCTTGCTTTGCAGCATCTCCAGCATCGTATCGGTGCCGTCTGTGCAGTCATTGGTGTAGATCAGGAAATCATCAAACCCTATGGCCCGATGATAGGCGAGCCATTCCAGAATGAACGGACCTTCGTTCTTCATCGTGGTCACGATGGCACACCGCCCACGCCCTGTTTCCTTTGAGGTGACCTCCAACTCGGGCATCCGCACCGGTTTGTGCCCCCAGGTCGTGGCGGACAATTGCAACAGCGACTCATGCTCGATCAGAGAGGTCTTGGGCACGATTTTCGAAATCGAGCGTGTCGGGTGCCGCAACAGCATGTGACGGTAGAACCCCATAGTTAGGGTCGAATCCGGGCGGGCATTTCCGACCCGGACCAGCCGCCAGACCGCATCTGGGGCGGATTTGGCTGGCGCGATGCACCAGCGCTGCCGACCGCCCGTCGCATCGAATTGCACGCAGATATGATCGCCGAAATGCGCCTTTTGGCCCGCACGCACGCGCCACGGATAGCAATGCCGTCCGAACAGCGCGATCAGCCCGCCCTCGGCTGCAACGGCTGCGTCGAATACAGATGTATCTGTTTCGACCATAAGGTCATGCACGTCGATGTTTGCCACGGCGCGCGCCTGCGCCAGAAACCGTGTGCGCAAGATTTCATAGACCGAAAACGCGCCAAGCGGGCTGTCCCATGGGTTGGGGGGCGGGACCTCCATCCGGTCCTTGCCCGGAGACTCGCTAACGCAATAGGGATGAGCCTCGGGCGGAAGGTCGGGTTTGCCCAGCGGCACCGGACTTTGGACCAGAACCACCTGACAGGGCAAGGCATGGCTTTCCAGACCCTCGCGAAGCGCGGCGGTAAACCCATCCTCAGCACCCAGAGGGGCACGATCGAGGATCACTACGGCCTCAAGCCCCTGCGTTTCAATGTGGTACGCCAACCACTGCAACACGATCTCGGCGCTTTCGCCGTTGCGTTGGGCGATGAAGGCGTTCTGCCCCTCGAACAGCGCGCATTCCGAGGGCGCACAGTTCAGATCAAAGGCCTCCCCGCAGATCGTAAATCGAGGGTGGGCGTCCTGCGGCAAGCGATAGCGCAGAATGCGCGCGTCGCCCACGGCGCCTACCTCCTCAGCTAAGCTGCCCTCAGGGGGGATGATTTCCTCAGCCGCAATCAAACGATCAAAGAACAACGTGACGGCCTGCGCGCCATCGTCCTGATGCACGACCGCATCGAGCAGGATCGCGACACCCAAATCCTGACCTGCAAGCTGCCGTTCGATCAGTCCCATCATTCAGCCGCCTTCGACAAAAGCGAGACCTGCCTAGCCACAAACGCAGCCCCCTCTTGCGCAGAGGGCGGGATGCTGTTGACCAGCCCAAGACGGAACTCCAGCCGCACGGCCTCGATGTCTTGCTGCAAGGCCACATAGGCGGCGCGGTGCCAGTTCAAGCAGGCCTCATGCGCGGCGGCCACACCGGGCAGGCCCATCAGGTCCGCATAAACATCGCGGGTCGCATTGATCATTGCGGCAATGCTTGTCTCTTCGACCGTATTCCAATTGCGCTCGGCCCAATAGGTCATCCCGATCTCGCGGTCCATGTGGTTCGGCAAACCGCGGGCGCGTTTGACAATGAACTCTTCGCGCGAGCGCAGGGCATAGTGGTTCAACCAAACCTGACGCGCCCCCATCGGCAGACCATAGAGCGAAATCACACCGTCATTCCCCGCGAAACCTGCCGGCAGGTCCGCTCCATCCGGGCCGATCCAGCGCGCGGGTTTTGACGGTTTGCTGCGGGGCCGATGTACCCCCAGCTTCTGAAACGCTTCCGGGCGGTGGAGCGTCTTGAACAGGTGGCCGAGGGGAAAATGCAGATCCTCGGGTGCGGCTTGCGTGAACCTCTCGGGCGTCAAACCGCTGCCACGCTTCACCTGGCCGCCCGCGCCAAAGAACCGCCACGGCAGGGCAAGAGCGTCGAAAGACCCTGATGCTGCCTCGATCCGGGTCAACAAATCCGGCAGAGTGGCATCCCGCAGACACAAGAATTCATCACAATCGAAAAACAGCGCCCAGTCGGCCGAAGCGTAAGCCGGGTGATCCGAGGCGTGTTTCAACGCCTGCCACTGCACGGCCTTGTTGCCCTTGGGGTTGAAGGGAAGATGCTCAATCCGCGCATCCTGGGCCAGCGCCTGCAACAACGCATCCGACCCATCCGAGCAATCGTGGCTTAGAACCAGAAACCGGTCGACCCCTGCCGCAAGGTGATGGGCCAGCCACTCCACCAGAAATGGCCCGTCATCCTTCTGACATGTGATGCCCAATAGGGTCATGCATGACCTCTGACTGCTCTTGGTGTTTTCATTCACTTATAGGCAGATCGGAACAGGAAAGCCACGTGGTTGATCAGGGAAGGGAGCCCTTGGGTAGCGCCAAAAAACAACGCCCCGCGTCTGGAGGAACGCGGGGCGGGTGTTGCGGCAGTCAGGGAGGAGGAGACCGCCGCAAGAACTTAAGGCGCGTTAGTTCACGGCCTTGGCATCAACCACATCTTTTTCGATGGCCTTGCCCGAGGAAATCTGAATCCGGCGCGGTTTCAACGCTTCGGGCACTTCGCGCTTGAGGTCAATGTTCAGCATGCCGTTCTCATGGCTGGCACCTGTCACGCGGACATGGTCGGCCAGAGCAAAGCGGCGCTCAAACGCACGGGTGGCGATCCCGCGGTGCAGATAGCTGCGGTCCTTGTCCTCGGCGGCTTTCTTGCCAGCCACGATCAGTGCGTTTTCCTTCACTTCGACGGACAGGTCTTCTTCGGAAAAACCGGCGACAGCGACGGAAATCCGATAGGTGTCGGCGTCGGTTTTTTCGATGTTGTATGGGGGATAGCTGGGCTGTGCCACGTCGTTGGTCAGAACGCGGTCCATCATGTCGGCGATCTGGTCGAAACCAATGGTGGCGCGGTGCAGCGGTGCAAAATCAAAACTACGCATGTGTCGTTATCCTCATCCTTGAGCGATTTACGATGTTCAGCCCTCCGATCTGGACGGGCGTTGGGTTATACCGGACCCCGTTGTGGCGATCCGATACAAATCACATGGGTAACGATTTGCGTAAGTTCAACCCCCGCCCGAGCTGATGAATTTCGCGCCTGACTCGGACTTGCCAGAACCCACCTGCAATCTGCGGATCTTAGCTTCGGGCCGGGGCGCATCGCGCCGCATGATCGCCTTGAGTTCGGAGACGACCGGAGACAGCTCCATCCCGAAGCCGATCTTGCGGCCCCCACTCTCGCCAATAGCGGAGACAACCGACAAAATCTGCCAGCGCGACCCGTTTTTGGTCAGAACGGCCGACCCCGATGAGCCAAAAGTGACGTCGCAATCAAAGGTGATCAGCCCGTCTCGCCGATCCAGGATTCGACAGGATTTTTCGCGCGTTATGGCCTCGGACCGGCCTCGCCCGTAAGAGGCGATACTGAGTTCCGAGCCGATGACGGGCCCCTGATACAAGACAAACGGGTCGGCAATTGAATAGGGGATCGGCTCATCCAGCCTCATAAGCGCCACATCCTCGCGGACGCCTTGAGACGACAGAGGGTCATTGGTCCCATAACTTGGAAGCGTAGCAATCTGCACCACCTTGCGCTCGGCTAGGGCGACGCCATTGCTCAGTCCAGCGCGGAATGTCACCTCACCAGGCTCATAGGCCTGTCCGGTGCGTTTGTCCAAGGCACAATGGGCGGCTGTCAGCACCATGTCCTGCGCAATCAGCGTTCCCGTACAGAAAGATCGTTTGCCCACATCCAGTCGGCCGATCGCCTCCCACCCATAGAGGTCATCGCGATCGGTTAGCGTGCGTTTGTTGCTTTGGGCCTGCGCAGCCGTGGCCACAATAGAGGCGCAAAGTAACAAACAGGCAAAGGCGCGCATCATGGCCGGATAAACCTTGCCCCGACATTCTTGCCAGACCCGGTGCTGCCCGAAGACAGGCCAAACCCATTGCCATTGGAAAGTTCCGCCTGCAGCAGCTGTAGCGATCCATCCAGCGCGGTACCCAGCGACACGTTTTCCCCGTTAAGCTCGGCTTTGGCCGACACCACAGATACGATACGCGGACGCTCACCGCTCAGCGAGAAAATCGGCGCGCCAGAGGCCCCGAAATCGACATCGCAGGACATTACCAAAACGCCCCGATGCCCGGCCATGACCGAGCAAACCTGCTGCAGCGACGGGGCCTCGGCCCGGTCATGCGCGTAAGACACCACACCCACCTGCTCGCCTTGGTCGGGGCGCGCGCCGGTCTCAAAAGGAATAACGGTGGTGTTTCGAACCGGCTGCCAGAGCTCAATCAACGCCAGATCATAGCGGACACGGTCGCTGGTGGCCCTGCCATTGTATACATATTTCGGATGAATCACGGCCTGACGCGCCGGACGATAGGCCGAAGCGCTCCCACGTCGCCAACCCGCCAGAAACTCGATCCGCGACGGGTCGATTCGCTTCTTGGTGTGCTTTTCGAACAGGCAATGCGCGGCGGTCAGCACCAGCGTGGGCGAGATCAGCGCGCCGGTGCAAAACCCGGTGCCATCAATATCCAGCCGCCCCACGGCCATCCATTGCCGCCCGGAATCCGACGTCTCGAGGCTTTTCAGCCCGGTATCTTGCGCCGAGGCGGCCATTGGCAGCACACTCAGCACGATGGCCTTGATCCAGTTGCGCACGCGGTTCTCCGGCTATCCGTTCCGGTCAACTGTTCTACGGGTCGCGTGGGGCGAAAATAGGGCAGGTCGGGTCGACAGGATTTTCCTGTTCAACTGATGCCAAGTCGCATCATGCCCGCCTAGCGCAAAATAGGCACCTCGGAGTTCGCTCCACCCGCCTGCAAACCGCGCGGTTTGGGACCTCCGGTGGCCCAATCCAGAAGCTCGACCGTATGGACGATCGGCAGCTCGGTTCCCGATCCGATCTGCATCATGCAGCCGATATTTCCGGCAGCTATCAGGTCGGGCTTTTTCGCCTCAAGCGTTCGCACCTTGCGCTGCTTCAGCTGGCCCGAGATCTCGGGCTGCATCAGATTATACGTTCCGGCACTTCCGCAGCACAGATGGCTGTCAGCGGGTTCAACAACCTTGAAGCCAGCGCTTTTCAGCAGCTCCTTCGGGTAGGTCTTGATCTGCTGCCCATGCTGCAAGGAACACGCGGCGTGATAGGCCACGGTCAGCCCCTGATCCGACTGCTCGGGCAGATCCAGTTGCATCAGCACCTCGCTGATATCCATCGCAAGGGCCGACACCCGCGCCGCATCCTGCGCCAGAGGGTCATTTCGGAACATATGCCCATAGTCCTTGACCGTCGTCCCACAGCCCGAGGTGTTAATGACGATGGCGTCGAGCCCGTCTCCATCCATCTCACGCACCCAAGCGCGAATATTGGCCGCCGCTGCTGCGTGGCTCTGCTTGCTTTTGCCCATGTGATGGGTCAGTGCACCACAGCATCCGGCCCCTTCGGCCACCACCACCTCGCACCCCAAACGGGTCAGCAGACGGATCGTGGCGTCGTTGATATCGGTGTTCAGAGCCTTTTGCGCACAGCCTGTCATCAAAGCCACACGCTTTTTGCGCGGCGTTTTGGGCGCAAAGCTCTGGGGGTCGTCGTTGCGACTGACCGGAGGGATATGTTGCGGCGCCATATCCAGCATCGCCCGCAAGCGCGCATCCGGCATCAGAAACCGGAACGGACGGCCCAGCTTGGCCCCGATCAAGGCCCAGCGAAATCGCATCGGATAGGGCAAGATCTGCGCCAGAACCCAGCGCAGCACACGATCGGACAATGGGCGCTTGTAGTTGTTCTCGATATACTCGCGCGCGTGATCGACCAGATGCATGTAATGCACGCCTGACGGGCAGGTCGTCATGCAAGCCAAACAGGACAGGCACCGGTCGATATGTTTGACCGTCTTCTCGTCCGGTACACGCTCATTCTCAAGCATATCCTTGATCAGGTAGATACGGCCGCGAGGGCTGTCCAACTCATCGCCCAGCACCTGATAAGTGGGGCATGTGGCGGTGCAAAACCCGCAATGGACGCAACTGCGCAGGATCTCGTTTGCGCGCTGGATGCCTGGGTCATGCAACTGTTCTTCGGTGAAAGTCGTCTGCATCGGCCTACCCCATCAATCCCGGATTAAACAGAGCCTGTGGATCGAACCGCTGCCGCAAACCTTGGCTCAGGGCTGCAACCGGTGTGGGCTCAGGTTGGAACCGGCCTAGCGCCTCAACGGTCTCGGATTTCGCCCGCACGATCGAGGCATGGCCCTGAAAACCGCCAAGCCGCGCACGGACATCGGTGCCCTCATCCACCAACGCCCAGATCAAACCGCCGCCCCAATCGAGCAGGAGTTTGTTCGCCTCAAGCCGCGCAGTGATTTCCGGCGCATCGCTGGGTTTGACCGAGATCCGCCAGACATCGCCCTCTTTCCCCGCGAACGGGGTCACGTCCCGGATCGCGCACCAAGTGGCATCTGAATCCTCAACAACGGCGACGTCTCCAAACCCCGACAGCACGTCCTGCAATCGTTCGACACGATACGCAACCGAATCCGCAAACCCCTCAATCCGCAGCAAGGCCTGACCCGTTTCAGGGGCAAACGCAGCCCCGCTCACTTCATAAGGCGACCTCAATGCGGCAGACAGAACCTCAACCGCGCCCGAGGCATGGGCAACTGGCACGCCCAGGGTCACGACCGCCTCGGGTTTCGGCAACACTTTCAACGACACTTCGGTCAGCACCCCCAGCGTCCCCCAGGAGCCCGCCATCAGCTTGACCAGGTCATAGCCGGTGACATTCTTCATCACCCGCCCGCCATTCTTGACGACCTGCCCTAGCCCGTCGACATAGCGCACGCCCAGCAGAAAATCCCGACACGCGCCGGCCTGCACCCGCCGTGGCCCTGAGATATTGGCGGCGATAACTCCGCCAATCGTCGGCTCACCCGAGGTGCCGAGCAGCGCGCGGTAATCCGCAGGCTCGAACGCCAGTTGCTGACCTTCGGCCTCCAGCGCGGCGTCAATCTCAGCCACCGGGGTTCCTGCCTGCGCAACCAAAGTCAGCGCGCCGGGTTCATAGAGCGATATCCCACGCAACCCATCCACATTCAAAACCGCCCCCGGGCCATCCACCCCGCGCGTCCCGCCACCTGCAATACGCACCGGCCCGTGCAACCCGGCCACGATCTCGGCCAGTTCCATCTCTGTCTCAGGTCTCATGACACTTCTTCTGTTCCAAAATACCTCGGGGGAGTCGCGCCTGCGCGACGGGGGCAGAGCCCCCTATTCCGCAGCCATCCGTCGCGCCTGTGACACGTCCAACGGGAACACCTTGGCCGGGTTCAACAGCCACTGCGGGTCGAACACATCCTTCACCGCCATCTGCGCCTCAAGATCGGCCGCGCTATATTGATGCGACATCAGATCCCGTTTCTCGATGCCCACCCCGTGCTCTCCGGTCAGGCAGCCGCCCACATCCACGCAGAGCTTCAGGATATCGGCACCAAATGCCTCACATTTCTCCAGATCACCGGGCTTATTGGCATCGAACAGGATCAACGGGTGCATATTGCCGTCGCCTGCGTGGAAAACATTGCCGACGGGCAGGCCGTAATCCTCGCTCAACTCCCCGATGCGACGCAGAACCTGTGGCAGCGCCGAGACGGGGATCGTGCCGTCCAGACACATATAGTCGTTCATCTGTCCCATCGCGCCAAAGGCCGATTTCCGACCCAGCCAAATCTTGGCGCTTTCTTCCGCCGACTGACTTTCGCGCAGTTCCACCGGGTTGTGGCGTTTGGCGATCTCGACGATCTTCGACAGCTGGTAGTCGATCTCGGCATCCGAGCCTTCGACCTCGACAATCAGCAGCGCGTGGCAGTCAGGATAGCCAGCATGGGCGAAGTTCTCACACGCCTTGATGCAGAGCGTATCCATGAACTCAATCGCGACCGGCAAGATACCCGACTTGATGATGTCCGATACGCACTGACCGGCGACCTCATTGTCATCGAACCCCATCAGAACAGGCCGCGCGCCTTCTGGTTTGCGCAGGATGCGCAGCGTCGCCTCGGTCACGACGCCAAGCTGCCCTTCCGAGCCACAGATGACCCCCAACAGGTCCAGCCCGCCGGAATCCAGATGCGCGCCGCCGATCTCGACCACGCTGCCATCCATCATCACCATGGTCACACCCAATAGGTTGTTGGTGGTCACGCCGTATTTCAGACAGTGCGCCCCGCCCGAGTTCATCGCGATGTTCCCCGCAATTGCGCAAGCCAACTGGGAGGATGGGTCGGGGGCGTAGAAGAAATCCTCCTCCTCAACCGCGCCAGTCACGCTGAGATTGGTGCGGCCGGTCTGTACGCGGATGAAGCGGTTATCATAGTCGGTCTCCAGCACGTCATTCATACGCGCCACGCCAAGGATCACACAATCCGCCGTCGGCAGCGCCCCGCCCGCCAACGAAGTCCCCGAGCCGCGCGGGACCACCGGCACGCTCTCGTCATGGCAAATGCGGAGCACGTCCGAGACCTCTTGCGTGGTCGAAGGCAGCACCGCCAGCATGGGCGGGCAACGATACGCGGTCAGCGCGTCACACTCATAGGCCCGAGTCTCTGACGGGTCGTAAATCACCGCATCCTCAGGCAAAACCTGCAGCAATCGCGCCAGAACGGCCTGCTTTCGCGCAAGCACTTCAGGATTTGGCTGGGGCATTTCCATGGCTGATCCTCCGATTTGGTAAAATAATATTACCAATTTCTCCGTCTGGCAAGTTTTATGATCTGACCCTACTGTCGCGCCATGACCTGGATTGATCGCGCGCTTATGTTTTCGACGCTGGACTATGCGGCCGTTTTGCTTTTGCTGGCGGCCTGGCAAGGGATCGGCTGGAAGATCGAACACCCATCACCGGGCAAGCTTTCGGTTGCGATGATGATGGATGATTTCCGCCGTGGCTGGATGCACGAGATGGTCACCCGCCAGCCCCGCATGTTCGACGCGCAGGTTGTTGCGGCCATGCGACAAGGCAGCACCTTCTTTGCCTCAACCACGATGATCGCCATTGGCGGCGGGCTGGCCTTGTTGGGCAATACCGAGCAACTGGCGGGCGTTGCCAGCGATCTGGCCATCGGCAGCGCCCCTGCATTGGTGTGGGAGATCAAGATCCTCGTCGTGATCCTGTTTCTGGCAAACGCATTTCTGAAATATGTCTGGGCGCACCGCTTGTTCGGCTACTGTGCCGTCCTTATGGCCGCCGTGCCGAATGATCCCGATGACCCGGAAGCCTACCCGCGCGCCGCGCAGGCTGCCGAGATTTGTGTGACCGCCGCCCGCAGCTTTAACCGTGCGCTCAGGGCCACCTACTTCGCGCTTGCCTCGCTAGCGTGGTTTCTTGGACCCATCGCGTTGTTCATCGGCACTGTGATCACCTTTGGCGTCCTCTACCGGCGTGAGTTCGCATCACATTCGCGAACGGTGCTTCTGACCTTGCCCCCTGACACCAAGACGTGATCCCTATTTCGCAACCAATTCCTTAGGATCTGACCATGCGCTACCTGATTCTGACCGCTTTCCTTGCCACACCCGTTCTTGCCGATCCGCCGACTATCGAGAGTGTCTCGGCCAGCCGCAGCGGGGATTCGTGGCGTTTTGATGTGACGATCCGGCATCCGGATACCGGATGGGATGACTACGCCGATGGCTGGCGTGTTCTGGACATGGACGGGGCCGAACTTGGCATGCGCGTGTTGCATCATCCGCACGTGGACGAACAGCCCTTCACCCGCTCGCTGAGCGGCGTCTCGATTCCCGAAGGCACCACGCAGGTGCAGATTCAAGCCCGCGACAACGTCGGTGGTTGGAGCGAAGACACCACGATCATCGACCTGAACTAAGGATCATATCGTTTCGGGTTAAACCTGAGACACGAATACCCTGCCACGCTTTCAGCGTTCTCGGGACATTCGTGTTACGTGATGTTTCAGGTAAAACCCGAAACGCTTTAGAACACCCCGAGGCTCAGCCCCGCCGCCATGGCCGCGCCGATCTCGCGGCAGTGCTCAAGCTTGTCGTCGGGGATTGTCTTCTCAGCCAGTATCGCCTCGGGCGATTGGGCATGGGTGCAAATGATCAAAGGCGGCTGCACCTCTTTCAACCGCCAGCCGGTGGCGATGCGGGCGGTTTGACGGGCCGCGTTCTCTCCGTCCGACCCGGCACAGATCATCTGGGCGTAGGGGCGGCCCTCGATCCGGCCCAGAACAGGATAGTAGCTTCGATCGAAGAACTCTTTCATCAGACCCGAAATCGCGGCGAGGTTTTCGGGGGCGCAGAAAATGTAGCCGTCAGCGGCCAGCAGGTCTTCGGGCCCAGCCTGATCTGCGGTTTTCAGGACGATATCTGCCTCATCCCTGCCCGCCTCGGCCGCCGCTTCGGCCATTTGCCGAGCGCCGCCGGTGCGCGAATGGTAGACAATCAGAAGCTGCGCCATGTCAGACCCGTTTCAGACCCGGTGATAGGGGCCGCCCGACAAGATGGTTGCAGCCCGGTAGAGTTGTTCGGCTAGCATCACACGGACCAGCATATGGGGCCAGACCATGGACCCGAATGAGATGGAAAAATCCGCCTCGGCGCGCAGTGAAGGGTCAATTCCGTCTGCTCCGCCGATGATCAGCGCCAGATCCTGCCGCCCAGCGTCGCGCCAGTTTCCCAGCTTTTGGGCAAAATCCGGTGAGGACATCAGCCGTCCGCGCTCATCCAGCGTGCAGATCACCGCTCCTTTGGGCAGCGCCTTGCGCAGCAAACCGGCCTCGGCGCCCATCCCTGCGTTTTTCTTGTCTTCAACCTCGATCACCCGCGCAGGACCAAGGCCCAGGCCACGGCCGGTGCGGTCAAAACGGGTCAGGTAGTCGTCAAGCAGGGTTTTCTCGGGTCCGGCGCGCAATCGCCCGACCGCAACTATGCTGATACGCATATCTCTCTCGCTTCCGACCCTTCAATAAAGGCCGGGATGGCGCCTCAGTTGGCTGAGGCGCTGCCGCCCGCAGGCTGCCACATCTTTTCCAGCTGGTAGAATTCACGCACTTCGGGGCGGAAGATATGGACGATCACATCGCCCGTATCGATCAACACCCAGTCGCCGGCATCCTTGCCTTCGACCTTCGAGGTGAAACCGAATTCCTGCTTGATGCGATCCGTCAGCTTTTCCGCCATGGCTGCGACCTGACGGGTCGACCGACCCGAGGCAATCACCATATGATCCGCAACAGAAGACTTACCTTGCAGGTTGATCTGCACGACGTCTTCGGCCTTGTCGTCGGAAAGTGAGGAAAGGATACGCTCAAGCAGCTTGTCGCTGATTGACTGAGAGTGGGCCATTACACTGGCCCCGTCATCGGCGGGCAAACCCGCCTGGGTATGTAGAGACAGGACATAGTCCTCCTTTGCTGCGCGCCGTAAAACCCGGCGCGGGGTAAATTCAAGGTAGCAAGCGACCCATGACATTTCAATGAAGCACGCCTGATGCCTCGCATGAATGTGCTCTGATGGCATCTGGGGGCCTTACAAGACCTTGATAGACTCGGCCAGTGTCTATATCTGACCGGAATATGAGACTCAATGTAGCCCAACTTCAGAATCTGGAAGACCGCGCGCGGTTGCGCGAACGGTTCTATGGGGCTGCCCGCACGGTTCTGGCCCGCCTATCGGCGGCCTAAGCCACCTCGCCAGCTATTTCTCATTACATACGGGAGAGGACCGATGTCCCCCAAAACACTCTATGACAAGATCTGGGATGCCCATGTCGCGCATGAAGCCGATGATGGTACCTGCCTGCTTTATATCGACCGCCACCTGGTTCACGAAGTAACCAGCCCGCAGGCGTTCGAAGGCCTGCGCATGGCCGGCCGTAAGGTGCGCGCACCGGAAAAGACCATCGCCGTGCCGGACCACAACGTTCCGACCACACCGGACCGCGTGAACGGGATCGAAAACCCCGAATCGCGCATTCAGGTCGAGGCGCTGGACAAGAACGCCAAGGATTTCGGCATTCACTACTACCCGGTGCATGACGTCCGCCAGGGTATCGTCCACATCGTCGGCCCCGAGCAAGGCTGGACCCTACCCGGCATGACCGTCGTTTGCGGCGACAGCCACACCGCAACCCACGGCGCGTTTGGCGCTCTGGCCCACGGCATTGGTACGTCCGAGGTTGAGCACGTACTGGCCACCCAGACCCTGATCCAGAAGAAGTCCAAGAACATGAAGGTCGAGATCACCGGCAAATTGCAGCCGGGCGTGACCGCGAAGGACATCACTCTGGCCGTGATCGGTGAGACCGGCACTGCTGGCGGAACCGGCTATGTCATCGAATACTGCGGTGAAGCGATCCGTGATCTGTCGATGGAAGGCCGCATGACCGTCTGCAACATGGCGATCGAAGGCGGCGCGCGTGCCGGTCTGATCGCGCCGGACGAAACCACCTTTGAATATGTCAAAGGCCGCCCGCATGCTCCGAAAGGTGCTCAGTGGGAAGCGGCGCTGGACTGGTGGAAAACACTCTACACCGACGAAGGTGCGCATTTCGACAAGGTCATCACCCTGCGCGGTGAAGATATCGCGCCGGTCGTCACATGGGGCACCAGCCCCGAAGACGTACTGCCGATCACCGCAACTGTCCCGCACCCTGAGGATTTCGAGGGCGGCAAAGTCGACGCGGCCCGCCGTTCGATCGAATATATGGGTCTGGAAGCCGGTCAGAAGTTGAGCGATGTCGAGGTCGACACCGTCTTTATCGGGTCCTGCACCAACGGCCGCATCGAAGATCTGCGCGCCGCCGCGGAAATCCTGAAGGGCAAGAAGATCAAGGACGGCATGCGCGCCATGGTCGTGCCCGGTTCAGGTCTTGTCCGCGCTCAGGCCGAAGAAGAAGGTCTGGCCGAAATCTTCAAAGAGGCCGGTTTCGAATGGCGTCTGGCAGGATGCTCAATGTGTCTGGCGATGAACCCCGACCAGCTGCAACCTGGCGAGCGTTGTGCCGCGACTTCGAACCGCAATTTCGAAGGCCGTCAGGGGCGTGGTGGGCGGACTCACTTGCTGAGCCCGGCAATGGCTGCCGCTGCGGCAATCACAGGACGGCTGACAGACGTCCGTGAATTGATGTAAGGTCCCCTCATATCTAGATATTTGAGGGATTGAACAAATGAGTGACTGGATCAAATGGCTCCTGCTGGGGCTCCTATCCATAGCGTTCGGTATCTTTGTGCTGGGCGCACCTGTCGTGGCATCTGTCGCCGTGACGGTGGTAACCGGTGTGTTGCTGCTGATCTCGGGCGTGCTGCAGGTTGTTGGCGGCTTCACAGTTGAAGGCGTTGGCAACAAAATCCTGTCACTCATCATGGGTGCGGTCATGCTGTTTCTGGGCTGGTCCTTTCTGGATCACCCCCTGCAAGGCACGCTGACGCTGGCGACCGTTATGCTGATCCTGTTCATGGCAGGCGGCATCGCGCGGATCATTCTGTCGTTCCAGATGAAGGGAACGCAGTTTTTCTGGCCCACGATGATCTCAGGCATCTTGTCGATCGTCCTCGCAGGCATCATCTGGAGCTATGTCGGGCAGCAACCGCAGGCCCTGCTGAGCATTCTGGGGATCTTCCTGGGCATCGAGATGCTGTTTAACGGGTTCGGATTGGTCTTCATGGCGTTCTTCGTCAAGAACGCACCCAAAGACGAAACAACTGAAGCGAAAGAAGCTTAAACGCGAGGCACGGGCGCGGCCCTACCCCGCAGGAGTGTAGACATGGAAAAGTTTGACAAAGTCCACGGGGTGGCCGCCCCAATGCCGCTGATCAATATCGACACCGATATGATCATCCCCAAAGTTCACCTGAAGACCATCAAACGGTCCGGCCTTGGCGTCGTTCTGTTTGACGAGATGCGCTATCACGACGACGGGCAGGAGAATGAAGAATTCGTTCTGAACAAACCCGCCTATCGCGAGGCCGAGATTCTGGTGGCCGGAGACAATTTTGGCTGCGGGTCGTCGCGGGAACACGCACCTTGGGCGATCAAGGATTTCGGCATCAAGGTCGTGATCTCGACCAGCTTCGCCGACATCTTCTTCAACAACTGTTTCAAGAACGGCATCCTGCCCATCGTGGTCGAAGAAGAGCATCACGCGGTTCTGATGGATGACGCGCATAAGGGTGAAAACGCCCGCATGACCGTGCATTTGGAAGATCAGAAGATTACCACTTCGGACGGTGTTGAGATCACCTTCGACATCGACCCGCACCGCAAGCACTGCCTGCTGAACGGTCTGGACGATATCGGCCTGACGATGGAAAAAGACCATCACATCGACAAGTTCGAGGATCACGCCGGTCAGGCCCGTCCCTGGGTGTGATTCTGGGGACGAATCTGTTGATACTCAACCTAACGGAGTCGCCAAGGCGGCTCCGTTCGCATTCTTGGGGTTGAAAATCCGAGAACCACAACATGTAGGTCTCAAATTGAGATACACGTCGGATTTGCGTCGAAATTGATGCAATCCCGCACCAGTTGCGCCATCATTTTGCCCGAAATCACGTGTTATCTGCACCCTGGCTTGAGCGAATTACCGCTTATCGTCCATGTTGGGCCGAAAGAGGTATCCGTCATAAAACGCAGGCGACGGGCGCAAGTTGGAATGAAGCCGACATAGAATTGGCTGGTTCCGGTTTGAAAAAGGGTTCGGATAGTGATTGCACGCACGACAGGGGCGGCGATACGTGGGATTTTGGTCGCCGTTATGGTGTTGACCCCCGCGTTGTACCTGCCAGTTTCATCGACGAACGGGACCGAGGTCATTGTCTTCCTCGCGATCCTGGCGTTCATCCTGACCTTTGCCGAATATAACTCGGCCTTCCCCAGCTTTATCGAATTCCGTGATGCGCCGCCGGTGAACCGTTTGCGGTTCGTTGGCCTGATGTCGATGGTCACGTTCCTGACGCTGATCTGCAAAAACGCCTATGCGCCGACTGAAATGACCCGCTTTTCCTACGCGATGGGCTTGTCCGTCGCGAATGTGGTGGATTTCCCCTATTCGCCGGTTCGGTTGATCGTTTTGATGCTGCCCGCAGACGCTGCCCAGCCTCTGGTTGAGCTTGTTCGTGTCGCTGCCAGCATCGCCTACATGGCAGCATTGGTGACCATCGCTAGCTTCGCCTATGCTGTGAAACTGCGCGGCTGGCCGACTGGAAACGGGGCGTTCAATGTGTGGACAAACCTGCCTCTGTTCGACCCGACCAAGGGTGGTGACGTGGTAACCCGCCTGCAGCGCGATGGGCGCCTGAACATCTGCATTGGCATCCTGTTGCCCTTCCTGATCCCGGCAGTGATGAAACTGCTGACAAATATCTTGCTCTCGATCTCGCTGAGCAACCCTCAGACCCTGATCTGGACCATGTGCGCTTGGGCCTTCCTGCCCGCAAGCATGATCATGCGCGGTATGGCGACCCTGCGGATTGCCGGGCTGATCGTTGAGAAACGCCGCGCCTATTCCACGACCGAGTCCACGCAGACCGCATGATCCGTGCCCTGATCCTGCTGATGCTGCCTCTGGCCGCACAGGCAGAGACCGTGCGCGTTGCCACCTATAACACCGAACTCAGCCGCAAAGGCCCCGGGTTGCTGCTGCGCGATATTCAGCGAGATGACGATCAGGTTCAGGCAGTCGTTGACGTCTTAGTGGCCGTCCATCCTGACATTCTGGCGTTGCAGGGGATCGACTGGGATATCGATGGTTGGGCGCTGGCTGCTTTGATCGACGAGCTGCGCGCGGCCGGTCTGGACTATCCACATCATTTTGCCGCGCAGCCCAATACAGGGATAGACAGCGGTCTGGACCTGGACGGAGACGGACGTACCCAAGGACCGGGCGACTCACAGGGCTGGGGCTTGTTCACGGGTCATGGTGGGCTAGCCGTTCTGTCCCGATACGAGATTGCACAGGACGAGGCACAGAATTTCGCGTCCCTGCTGTGGTCAGAACTTCCGGGGGCTGAACTGCCGGTCGTAAATGGCGCGCCCTACCCCTCAGCACAGGCGCAGGCGGCGCAGAGGCTGTCCTCCACCGGGCATTGGGTGGTTCCCGTCACCACGCCTTTTGGTCATCTGAATCTGATGACCTTTCACGCCACTCCGCCGGTCTTCGACGGGCCAGAGGACCGCAATGGCCTGCGCAATCGCGATGAGATCCGGTTCTGGTCCCTGCTGCTGGACGGGCGGCTTGGCCCCGTTCCGGACGGCCCTTTTGTCATCGCCGGCGACGCCAATCTGGACCCCGGCAAGAGCAACGGACGCACCGAGACTATCGCCGCTCTTCTCTCGGACCCCCGCCTGCAAGACCCCCAGCCCAAGACCGCAGAGGGCGACGCCGCAACTGTAAACTGGAAAGCCGTCGGAGAGCTGAGGGTGGACTATGTCCTGCCCTCAGCCGACCTGCAGGTCATCAAGTCGGGCGTGTTCTGGCCCAACCCTGAGGACCCGATGCGCGAGACCGCCCAGCGCGCCAGCCGTCACCGGCTGGTGTGGGTCGATGTCGCGCTGCCATAAGGCCTAGAGCGGGCCTGTATAGGTACCACGCGCAGGATAGTTGTTTCCGAGGGTGAATTTCAGACCGCCAACGATATCTGCCATGGCCGGACGTCCAAAAGGCGTTGTCTGCTGCCACGCGTAATACAGCGTCCGGTCCGTAGCGATGTAGAAATGCCCGGGCTCGGCAAAGAAGGCGGGCTCGGCGCTGCCTTCGCGCGCGGTTGAGATGTTCAGGCCCCAATCCTCTCGCGCGGCGGCCAACGGCAGGCTGTGCCCGACACGCAGGCGCGACACACCGGCCTTTTCAGCGGCTTCGGCCGCGCGGTCGGCAGTATCTGTGGTAATCATGATGACCTCGACGCCCAGCGCGGCAAAATCATCCAGCGCCGCTTCGACCTCGGTCATCTGCTTGACGCAGATCGGGCAGTGCAGGCCGCGATACTGGATCACCAGCGTTCCGTTTTCGCCTTTGTCGGCCTCAAGATCGAACACCCCGTGCCCGACTGTTTCAATTTTCAGGCCTGGGACGGGATTTCCCGGTATCAACATGTATTTTCCTCGTGATTCATCCGGATCGTCTCATTGACCCGGTGCGGCGCAGACGCTAGGCCCTTTGCGACAAAACGCAAGGAGACTGTCGATGTCCAACCCCTCGCTCCTCATCCTGCCCGGAGACGGAATTGGCCCGGAAGTTATGGCCGAAGTGCGCAGAATCATCTCTTGGTTCGACACCAATCGCGGCCTTCACTTTGACGTGAGCGAGGATCTGGTCGGCGGCGCGGCCTATGACGCCCATGGCAAACCCCTGTCGGATGAGACCATGGCCAAGGCTCAAGAGGTGGACGCGGTTCTGCTGGGCGCTGTTGGCGGCCCGAAATACGACGATCTGGACTTCAGCCTGAAGCCCGAACGCGGGTTGTTGCGCCTGCGCAAGGAAATGGACCTTTATTCCAACCTGCGCCCGGCCCAGTGCTTTGACGCGCTGGCGGATTTCTCGTCGCTGAAAACCGATGTTGTGGCCGGTCTGGATATCATGATCGTGCGCGAGCTGACCTCGGGCATCTATTTCGGCGAGCCGCGTGGCATCTTCGAGGAAGGCAATGAGCGCGTGGGCGTCAACACCCAGCGCTATACCGAATCTGAGATCGAACGCGCTGCGCGCTCGGCCTTTGAACTGGCAATGCGCCGGAACAAGAAGCTGTGCTCGATGGAAAAAGCCAATGTCATGGAATCGGGCATTCTGTGGCGCGAAGTGGTGAACGAGGTCGCCAAGGAGTACCCCGAGGTCGAAGTCACCCATATGTATGCCGACAATGGTGCGATGCAGCTGGTGCGCGCGCCCAAACAGTTCGACGTGATCGTGACCGACAACCTGTTCGGCGACATCCTGTCGGATTGCGCCGCAATGCTGACCGGCTCGCTGGGCATGCTGCCGTCTGCGTCCTTGGGTGCCCCGATGGAGAATGGTCGTCCCAAGGCGATGTACGAGCCGGTCCACGGCTCGGCCCCGGATATCGCGGGCGAAGGCAAAGCCAACCCGATCGCCTGTATCCTCAGCTTCGCCATGGCGCTGCGCTACAGCTTTGATCAGGGGGCCGAGGCCGACCGTCTGGAAGCCGCGATCGAGAAAGTGCTGGCCGACGGTGTTCGCACTGCAGACCTGCTGGCCGATGAAGGTGTGACCCCGGTTTCGACCTCGGAAATGGGCGATGCAATCCTGGCCGCTCTGGACGCCAGCGTCTGATCCACATTCAGTTTGAATTTAAAAAGGCGGCACCCGATGTGTCGCCTTTTTTTGTGTTTGGACCGCGACGCGTTAGTTCCCGCCGAAGATATCCCGGATCAGGTTGTTGATGGCGCGTTCAAACCCTCCGCCCTGTTTGCGGCGGGGCTGAGGTTGCGCGACCTGCACAGGCGGCTCTGGCGCGATCATCGGCAGAGGCGTGGGCGTCATCCCTTCGGTCACGCGCAGCATCGTCTCTTTCCAGATTTCGGCCGGCAACCCGCCTCCGGTGACACCGGACAGGGGCGTGTTGTCGTCGTATCCCATCCAGACACCGGCCACGTAGTCGGCCGTGAACCCGATGAACCACGCATCCCGCGCCGCCTGCGTCGTTCCGGTCTTGCCCGCCACCTGCCACCCCGGCAGCTGGGCGCGGCCACCTGTGCCCTCGGACACCACACGCTCCATCATCCAGATCAGTTCCTTGGCGGCTTTGTCATTGATCACCCGCTCGCCAATCCCTGTAGTCGTCACCATCACCGGGGTTTCATCGCCCAGCAGTTTCAACTCGGTCAGGCCGTAGGGTTCAACCGACGAGCCGCCGTTCAGAATACCCGCATAAGCACCCGTCATCTCGATCAGGGTGCTTTCTGAGGCGCCCAGCGCCAGCGCGGGGCCTTGTGCCAGATCGCTGGCGATCCCGAAACCGGTGGCGACCGTACGTACATTGTCGAGACCCGAAATCTCGGCAACTTTCACCGCCGGAATGTTCAGAGAGTTCTTGAGCGCATCCGCCAGCGTGACCTGCCCGTAGTATTTGTTGGTGTAGTTCTTGGGGCACCATTGACCCGATCCGGGGATGTTCACGCAGTAGGGCTCATCCATCACCGTGTCATAGGGCGAATACCCAAGCTCCAACGCGGTGGCATAGACAAAAGGCTTGAACGACGACCCGGTCTGCCGCAGCGCCTGTGTCGCACGGTTGAACGCGCCCGAAACGCGGGTTTTGCGGCCACCGACCATGGCCCGCACCGCCCCATCCGCCGACATCACTACGATCGCGGCTTGCGCTTTTGATCCTTCCCGAACCTTCTCCTGAAAGATGAATTGCAGCGCCTCTTCCGCCGAGGTCTGGATACGCGGATCTAATGTCGTGCGGATCACCACATCCTCGGTGGTGTTGCGGGTGAAGAACTCGGGCCCGCTGGCCATGACCCAATCGGCGAAATAGCCGCCTGCACGCGCGGCGGCGGCCTCGGAGAGTTGCGCAGGACGGGCACGCGCTTCACTGGCCTGCGCGCCGGACAGGTAGCCCTGCGCTTCCATCAGCCCAACCACAAGTCGCGCCCGATCCTGCGAGCGCTGCAGGTTGTTCGTCGGTGCATAGCGCGATGGGGCCACCAAAAGACCGGCCAGCATTGCGGCTTCTGCCGGAGAGACCTCGGCCGCGGATTTTCCGAAATAGCGCTGGCTGGCCGCTTCGAACCCACGTGCGCCTGCACCAAGGAATGCGCGGTTCAGGTAAATCGTCAGGATTTCATCCTTGGAGTATTTCACCTCCATCGCCAGCGCATAAATCGCCTCTTTGCCTTTGCGCCATAACGAACCCTGACGACAATCCGCTTCATAGGCGGCCTCCGACTCCCACGCGGCGGGATCGTAAGGCACACCCAGACACAGCAGCTTGGCGGTCTGCTGCGTGATGGTCGAGCCACCATGGCCCGAGAGCGGACCGCGCCCTTCGCTCAGGTTGATGCGTACCGCGCTGGCCACACCACGCGGGCTGACGCCGAAATGGCGGTAGAACCGTTTATCTTCGGTCGCGATCACCGCGTTCTTGAGATGGGGAGAGACGGTATCGGCGGTGATCACCCCGCCGAACTGGTCCCCGCGCCAGGCAAAAACCTTGCCATCGCGGTCCAGCATCGTCACCGAGCCGCGTGCGCGACCATCCAGCAAGGCATCGACATCGGGCAGAGAAGTATAGACCACCCCCACTGCCAGCGCGATCAGCATGGCGACCACGGCCCCAACGCGCCATGTCACGCCCCAGACCAGCCGCCAGATCCAGCGGAACAGACGACGGAAAAAACCTCCGCCATCGCCGCCCGACCGCTTGCGCGTTTTCTTCCGGGTCGTCTTGCGGGTCGCGGTTTTTCGGGCGGTCGACTTCTTGCCCGCAGGCTTGGCAACCCGCTTGGTCGTCGAAGGTTTGCATGCCTTCGAAGGGTATCTTTTATCCGCGACCAGTGTCGGTTTGCGGCGCTTGGACTCAGACATGCTCAAACTCTGCCCGTTTATACTTTTGCCTCACCATACCCTGACGTCCCGCCTATGTTGAGGTCCGATTTTCCGGAACTGCCCCTCCCAATTTCGCCTATTATTTAATCATCAAGCACTGTTTGTGCAAAAATTGTGCAATATTGCGTCATTTTCAGTCGGTTTCACGTCGGGGAATCGTTCCTTAACGCCCCGACACGCGCTCTTTTTCTGCACATGCAAACAAGCCGGCCCGATCCGGAGTAGTAGAGGGGACAGACGTGAAACTGATCATTGCGACAATCAAGCCGTTCAAGCTCGAGGAGGTGCGCGAGGCACTGACCGAAGCGGGCGTGCGCGGCATGATGGTGACCGAAATCAAGGGCTTCGGCTCGCAATCCGGTCACACCGAAATCTACCGTGGCGCGGAATACGCCGTGAACTTCGTACCCAAGATCAAGCTTGAGATCGTGGTACCTGCAACGATGGCCGATCAGATCGTTGAGACAATCACCAACACCGCCAAGACCGGCAAGATCGGTGACGGCAAGATTTTCGTCCTCGATGTCGAGCAGGCCATGCGCGTGCGGACTGGGGAAACGAACGAAGAGGCGCTGTAAGGCGCCCACACTCACTATCATTCGAGGACTGACTATGAACCTGATGAAATCTCTCATCCCTGCTGCCGCGATTGTCGCGCTGCCGCAGATGGGTCTGGCGCAAGAGGCCGCCGCCGAAGGCGAAGCTGCGCTGCACACCCAGTATATCTTCACCACCCTGCTGTTCCTGATGGCGGGCTTCCTGGTCTTCTTCATGGCGGCAGGCTTTGCCATGCTGGAAGGCGGTCTGGTGCGTTCCAAGAACGTGGCCATGCAGATGATCAAGAACGTGGCGCTGTTTTCCATTGCCGCGATCATGTACTGGCTGGTTGGCTTCAACACGATGTACCCGGGCGACTTCAACGGCTTCTTTGCCATTGGCGGCCCAACCGTGCTGGACCCGGTTGGTGTTGACCCTGCCGAGGCCGCATTGGACTATGCCTCGATCGGGTCGGACTTCTTCTTCCAGCTGGTCTTTGTGGCTGCAACCGCGTCCATCGTGTCGGGTGCCGTGGCCGAGCGGATCAAGCTGTTCCCCTTCCTGATCTTCGTGGTCGTGCTGACCGGTATCCTGTACCCGATCTCGGGCTCCTGGCAGTGGGGCGGCGGCTGGTTGTCTGAAGCTGGCTTCTCGGATTTCGCTGGTTCGACCGTCGTACACTCGGTCGGTGGCTGGGCAGCTCTGGCAGGCGTGATCGTTCTGGGCCCGCGTATCGGCAAGTACAAGGACGGCAAAGTCCATCCGATGCCCGGTTCGAACCTGGCGCTGGCAACTTTGGGTACGTTCATCCTGTGGCTGGGTTGGTTCGGCTTCAACGGCGGCTCGCAGCTGGCGATGGGCACCGTGGGCGATGTAACGGACGTGTCGCGTATCTTCGCCAACACCAACATGGCAGCTGCATCCGGTGCCGTAACCGCGCTGATCCTGACCCAACTGCTGTACAAAAAGCCTGACCTGACCATGGTGCTGAACGGCGCGCTGGCCGGTCTGGTATCGATCACCGCTGAACCTCTGGCCCCGACCCTGTTCGGTGCGCTGTGGATCGGTGCAGTTGGCGGTATCATCGTGGTCTTCACTGTCCCGCTGCTGGACAAGTTCAAGCTGGACGACGTTGTCGGCGCAATCCCGGTTCACCTGTTCGCAGGCATCTGGGGCACCATCGCCGTCATCTTCTACGGCGAGGCGTCTCTGGGCACCCAGCTGCTGGGTATCGCGGCCTACGGTGTGTTCACCTTTGTTGGCGCACTGATCCTGTGGACCATCCTGAAAGCCATTGTTGGCATCCGCGTCAGCGAAGAGGACGAGATCAACGGCCTCGACATGGCAGAGCTGGGCATGGAAGCTTACCCCGAGTTCTCGAAAGGGTAAGTGCCGCTTACAGAACCATTGGAATGGCCCGGCGCAATGCCGGGCCATTTTACTTTTGGTTGATCCCTTGCACCCTCAACTCTGGTATATGGCTGAACACTGAAAACAGCCGACCAATCAACGGTCGCAAAGACGTACATCAGATCGGGAGAGAGTTATGTACAAGGTGCTGGACCAAAGCGAGGGCAATATCCTTGGCCTAGAAATTTCCGGCAAAATCGACATCACGCAGGAACGTGAGTTGATCGAAAAAGCCGAGGACATTCTAAAAGATCACGCCAAGATCAGCGTGCTCGTGGTCGTCGACAAAGGGGTCTCTGCCACATTTGAGGCCGCTATGACTGATCTGAAATGGGTCATCAAGAATGTGAAGAAACTTGGTAAGCTGGCGATTGTCGCTGACAGCGTGTTCTTGGGTCACCTGGTCGAGATCGACGCGAAATTTGCCGCTATGATCGACATCGGTGAAAAGCACTTTACCACCGACGAACTTGATAAGGCGTGGGTTTGGATCAAGTCTTGAGCTTCAAAGCAAAAAAGCCGCGAATTTCGCGGCTTTCTTGATTTCCAAAGGGTGGCTTAGCAGCCCACATCCACGATCGCTTTTGCCAGAATAGGCACAGTTGTCGCGTTTAGACCCGCGATGTTCAACCGGCTGTCGCCGACCATGTAGATCCCGTGGTCCGCGCGCAGCTTCTCCACCAGCTCGGGCGCAGCACCCAGACGTGAGAACATACCGCGGTGTTGGGCGACAAAGCTGAACCGATCCGACCCGGTCAGGCGCTGAAGCTCATCCGCCAGCTGCTGACGCAGGCCCAGCATGGACAGGCGGACCTCTTCCAGTTCGGCTTGCCAATCGGCACGCAGGGCGTCATCGGTCAGGATCGTGGTGACAACGCGCGCGCCGTGATCCGGCGGGAATGAATAGTTCTGGCGGTTCAGGAAGGCCAGCGTCGACTGGTTCAGCGAGGTTTGCGCCGCATCGTCGCTGATCGCCATCAGCAGGCCAGTACGCTCACGGTACACGCCGAAGTTCTTCGAGCAGGACGCCGCGATCAGGCAGCGCTTGACCGACGAGGCCACCAGACGGGTGGCCTGCGCGTCTTCCTCAAGACCGTCACCGAAACCCTGATAGGCGATGTCGATCATCGCCACGAGGCCCAGTTCGTTGATCAGGTTCACAACCTCTTGCCACTGCATCAGGTTCAGGTTCGCGCCGGTGGGGTTGTGGCAGCAACCATGCAGCAGAACCACGTCGCCGGCCTTGGCAGTTTTCAGGTCCTCGATCATGCCATCGAAATCGACGCCACGGGTTTCGCCGTCGAAGTAGCGATACTGGACAGTCTCCATGCCCAGATAGTTCAGGATCGAGAGGTGGTTCGGCCATGTCGGATTCGACACGAACACGCGGGCCTCAGGGTTGGCCATGCGGATCATCTCGAACGCCTGACGGCAGGCGCCGGTGCCACCGGGGGTCGCGACGGCGGCAATGTTGGCGCGCGGTACTGCGTCGCCGAGGATCAGGCCGATCATCGCATCAGCATAGGCCGGATCACCTGCCAGACCGGTATAGGCTTTGGTCTCCTGCTCTTCGAGAATGCGCTTTTCGGCGGCCTTGACGGCGCGCATCACCGGGGTCACGCCCTCGGCGTTCTTGTAGACGCCGACGCCCAGATCAATCTTCTGGTCGCGCGGGTCTTCACGGTACATCTGCATCAGCGCCAGGATCTTGTCGGCTGGCTGCGGCTTGAGGTTCTCGAACATCAGTTCTCTCCGGTTGCGACAGGCAGGGTTGGGAAGGCACCCCATTCGGCCCAGGACCCGTCATAAAGCGAGTGGTCTTTTTTGCCCATGCGCTCCAGCGCAAGGCTGAGGATCGCAGCCGTGACGCCCGACCCACAGGAGGTGATCGCGGGTTTCGACAGGTCCACGCCTGCGGCCTCGAACACGGCGCGGCAATCCTCGGGCGATTTCATCGTGCCGTTCTTGTTCAGCAATTGGCCGAAGGGCACGTTGCGCGATCCCGGGATGTGGCCCGAGCGCAGACCTTCGCGCGGCTCGGCCTCGGTGCCCGCGAAACGTGGGGCAGAGCGGGCGTCGATGATCTCATGATCGGCCAGCTTGGCGGCCGCCGAGACCTGTGTCACGTCTCGCACCAGATGGTTCTGCACCCGCACCGTCATGTGGCGATCGCGGATCACGGGCGGCAGGTCTTCAACTTCGCGCCCCTCGGCCTGCCATTTCGGTAGACCACCATCCAGAACGGCGATATTTTCCTGACCCATCAGCCGGAACATCCACCAGACACGCGCGGCCGACATCAGCCCGGCCCCGTCATAGACCACCACCTGATGACCATCGCCCACTCCCATAGCGCGCAGGCGCGACATGAATTTCTCGACCGGAGGGGCCATATGCGGCAGATCCGAACGGTGGTCTGAAATGTCATCGATATCGAAGAACCGGGCGCCGGGGATATGTGCCGCGTCATATTCCGCCTTGGCATCACGGTTCTGCGCAGGCAAGTACCACGATCCATCCAGGATCCGCAGATCCGGGTCCTTCAGATGGGCGGCAAGCCAGTCGGTAGAAACGAGGGTTTTGGGATCGTCTTGCATCAAAGCCTCCCCTAAGCGCGGTTGGGTTTTCCCTATACGCGCAAAGGGCCGTATTCAAGCCAGGTTAGCGCTATTCCGCGCCCCGTTTCAGCCGGAAATACTGAATTATCCCGATCACGCTGATGACAATCCAAAACCCCTCGATCAGCATCGAGGCCAGATTGAAGTTATGCAGCAGAGAGTATGCAATCAGCACCGACCCCAGCAGATTGATCACCGGAAAGGCCAGATCGTCGGAATTCATCATCCGCATCTGCGTCGCAAAATAGGCCGCGACCACGACTAGCGCTCCGGCTGATCCCACGGCATCCACGATAGTCAGGCTGTTCAGCACGTCCGTCATTGCAAATAATCCTGAAAGGCCGGATTACCCGACCGAGGCCAGCTCGGCCGTTTGAAAATAATGATGCATGTTCAGAAAGGCCGCTCCATCTGGCCCAGCGCGATAGCCATGCGGTAGATCAGCGGCAAAGCGCAGCCCCTCACCGGCCTTGAGAGCGACCCATTTGCCATCCTGCAAAACCTCTAGTGCGCCGTTCAGCACGAAGACCTCCTCGGTCACCCCGGCGGCGTGGGCCGGGGATTCGTGGCTTTGATTGGCGGCCAGTTCGACATGGAAGGTCTCGGCCCCAAGGGCGGGATCGAAGGGAAAGACGATCTTGACCTGAATGCTGCCCGGAAAGGTCACGGTCCGGAACACGCCCTGCGCGCGCGCGTCCGAAGTCCCGATCAAGGCGCTCAGCGGAACCTGAAACCCCTTGGCAATTTTCCACAGGGTCGCGATGGTGGGGCTTGATTCGCCACGCTCAATCTGGCCCAACATGGCTTTGCTGACACCCGTCAACTCGGCCACTTTGGACAGGCTGAGGCCCGATGCCGCCCGCACTTCCTTTAGTTTCAGCGTAATTTCGTCCGATTCCATATCCGCGCCCAACGATTTGTCTTGTGCGTTATAACGCACATGTGGTACGTGCGCTATAACGTACGCACCCCGCATATCGCAACCGGGGCAAAAGGGAAACAGCATCATGCCAATGTACCGATCCAGAACTTCTACCCATGGCCGCAACATGGCCGGTGCCCGCGGCTTGTGGCGTGCCACCGGTATGCAGGATGACGATTTCGGCAAACCGATCATCGCCATCGTCAACTCGTTCACCCAATTCGTGCCCGGTCACGTCCACCTGAAAGACCTGGGCCAGATGGTTGCGCGCGAGGTTGAGGCCGCTGGTGGTGTCGCCAAAGAGTTCAACACCATCGCCGTGGATGACGGCATCGCCATGGGTCACGACGGCATGCTCTATTCGTTGCCCTCGCGCGAGGTGATCGCGGATTCGGTGGAATATATGGTCAACGCGCACTGTGCGGACGCGATGGTCTGTATTTCGAACTGCGACAAGATCACCCCCGGCATGCTTATGGCCGCGATGCGCCTGAACATTCCGGCGATCTTTGTCTCGGGCGGCCCGATGGAGGCTGGCAAGATCGACATCGCCGATCTGGACGTTAAAAAGATCGACCTGGTCGACGCGATGGTTGCCGCAGCGGACGACAAGTACACCGACGAACAGGTCAAACATATCGAGGAAAACGCCTGCCCCACCTGCGGCTCCTGCTCGGGCATGTTCACGGCGAACTCGATGAACTGTCTGGCCGAGGCGCTGGGTCTGGCGCTGCCCGGCAACGGCTCGACCCTGGCGACCCATTCGGACCGCAAAGAGCTGTTCATTGAAGCCGGTCGCCGCATCGTCGAGATCACCAAACGGCACTACGATCTGGACGAGAAGGGCTTCCTACCCCGCGAAATCGCCACCTTTGATGCGTTCGAGAACGCGATGTCGCTGGATATTGCGATGGGCGGATCGACCAACACTGTTCTGCACCTGCTGGCCATCGCTTATGAGGGCGGCGTCGATTTCGATATGTCCGACATGGACCGCCTTAGCCGCAATGTGCCCTGCCTGTGCAAGGTCGCGCCCAACACCGAGAACGTGCATATGGAGGACGTCCACCGCGCAGGCGGCATCTTCTCGATCCTCGGAGAGCTGAGCCGCGCCGGGCTGCTGCACGAAGGCTGCAGCACCGTGCATTCAGCTACCATGGGCGAGGCGATTGCCAACTGGGACATCAAGGTTGCCAACAACCCGAAGGCACAGGAGCTGTTCAAGGCGGCCCCCGGCGGCGTGCGCACCACGCAGGCCTTCAGCCAGTCGAACCGCTATAAAGAGCTGGACACCGACCGCGAAGGCGGCGTCATCCGCTCCAAGGAGCACGCGTTCAGTCAGGACGGTGGTCTGGCAGTTCTGTTCGGCAATATCGCCCGTGACGGGTGTATCGTAAAAACCGCGGGTGTGGATGAGAACATCCTGAAATTCACCGGTACGGCCTATGTCTGCGAAAGCCAGGATCAGGCGGTTAGCGACATCCTGACCGGCAAGGTGAAAGAGGGCGATGTGGTGGTTATCCGCTACGAAGGGCCGCGCGGAGGGCCGGGCATGCAGGAGATGCTGTACCCGACCTCATACCTGAAATCCAAAGGTCTCGGCAAAGCCTGCGCCCTTTTGACTGACGGCCGTTTCTCGGGCGGCACATCGGGCCTTTCGATTGGTCACGTCTCGCCTGAGGCGGCTGAAGGTGGCGTCATCGGCCTGGTGCAAACCGGCGACAAGATCGAAATCGACATCCCTGCCCGCTCGATCCATCTGGCGGTCTCGGATGAGGATCTGGCCGAACGGCGCAAGGTTCAGGACGAAAAAGGCTGGGCCCCGGCCGCACCGCGCAAACGCAAAGTGTCCACTGCGCTGAAGGCTTATGCAAAGCTGACCACCAGCGCAGCAAAGGGAGCGGTACGCGAGCTGTAACGTCTTCGGGAGCGAAACCCAAAGGCCCCATCCGCCAGGCGAGTGGGGCCTTTTTGAGGCGCATGGAGCAATCCCTCAGTCGGACATTCCTCTCAGAGATACAGTCATGCGACCGACACGACTTAGAAGTCATTCAGAATACGGAAATTAGCCGTCAGCACCTCGCTCACGAACTGAGCGTCCAGTGAACCCCAACTCCCGGTACGCTGGGATTCGATACCTTGCGATCAATACAACAATCCCAAACGCTCCCGCGTCCGAAACGCGCCATTGGCTCCGCCGATACCCCGTCCGGGCCCAACCAGAGGAGATGGCTCGTCAGAGACATTGACGATGGGCGGGAGCGTTCCCCTGCCCCAAATCAGCCAGGGCTACGATCCGAGTTTCGCGTGGATTTCATCCAAGTCGATCTCACCCACCGGCATCTTGTTTGCGGGGTTTTCGAAATCGTATTTGAACAGCTCGAAATCCTGTTTGTAGATCTCATAGACCAGATGCATCGAAAGATCGTCGAAATAGTCCTCGACCGGGTGAGCGCGCTTGGGTCCGTGGCCTTCGGATTCGTTGAACCTCGGGATCTCGGACAAGGTCACGGGATGCGCGGTCTCGATATGGTTCAGAACGTCCTGCATCCCGTCATTGAATTTCTCGGTCCAGAAAATGTTGTCATAGCGCCCGCCATTAACCACAAAGGTCGACACATGCCCCGACATGGCCGACCAGTGGATATCCGGGTCCATCGGCCTGCGCCACCGGATCGTATCCCGCGCAAACAGAAGGAAGCGGCGGAAACTGGCGATCTGGTCGAACTCACCCTTTCCATCGTCGCCGCCAACCTCGATCCCATAGTTATAAACCAGCGTTGGCACCAGCTTGCCTCGGTACCGCTTGCCGTTGCGCTGAATGCCACAGATCTTGTCGAAGAACGAACTGAGGATCCGCGTATAGGGATTGCGCACACAGGTGAACGCATAAGACCCATGATTGCGCACATTGGCCGAGATCATGCCCTGGCTATGGTCAAAAGCCCATTTGTGCATCCCGTCCCTGGCATCATGAATGTCGCCATCGAAAAACCGGCCATGATCGGAATAATACATGATCTGGCCAATGGTCGAGCAGGCACATTTTGGCACGACACGGTACACCATGCTTTCGCTCTCGGTCATCCAGGTGCCGGGGAACCCCATCTGCTATGCCTCCTCAAAATCTCGGAACTTGTTACGCGCAAGTCGTTTTACAAGCAAAGAACCAAAACTATTCGGTTTATTCAATCGCTCATCCTCAGTATCACGAGTGCAAACGGGCAGAAACGGAAATAGCGGACCCACATGGCGAAGATTGCCTACATATTGCTTTGTCACAAGGACCCCGACGCGATCATCGCGCAGGCTGAGCAATTGACCGCCGTTGGCGATTATATGGCAATCCATTTCGATGCGCGGGCCAAGGCATCGGACTATGACCGCATCCATACCTCCCTGAAGGACAACCCGAACGTCACCTTCGCCGCCAAACGCATCAAATGCGGCTGGGGTGAGTGGTCTTTGGTGCAGGCCACCCTACACGCCCTGCAAGCAGCCGAAAGCGCCTTTCCCCGTGCAACGCATTTCTACATGCTGTCGGGCGATTGCATGGCCATCAAAACAGCAGAATACGCCCATAACTTTCTGGACGAGCACGACACGGATTTCATCGAAAGCCACGACTTTTTTGCCAGCAACTGGATCAAGACCGGCATGAAAGAAGACCGGCTGATCTACCGCCATTACTTCAACGAACGCACTCAACCCAAACGGTTTTACACCTCTTACGAGCTGCAGAAACGGTTCAACGTCACGCGCGACATCCCGGATGATATCCAGGTGATGATCGGCAGCCAGTGGTGGTGCCTGCGCCGCCGCACGGTCGAGATGATTTTGGATTTCCTGAAACAGCGGCGCGATGTGGTCCGGTTTTTCTCCTCCACCTGGATCCCGGACGAGACCTTTTTTCAGACACTGGTCCGTCACCTGATCCCGAAGAACGAGATTGAAAACCGGACACTGACCTTCCTGATGTTCTCGGATTACGGCATGCCGGTGACCTTCTACAATGATCACTTCGACATGTTGTTGGGGCAGAATTACCTGTTTGCCCGCAAGATCAGCCCGGAAGCGCATGAGTTGAAAGAGCGTCTCGGAACCCTTTACGCCAGCACCGGTGTCGATTTCCCGATCTCGGATGAGGGGCGCAACCTATATGCCTTCCTTGCCGGGCGTGGGCGTGTGGGCCGCCGGTTCGGCCAACGGTTCTGGGAGGCCGGGAATACGCTGGGCCCGGAACGAGAGCTGTTTCTGATCGTCTGCAAAAAGTGGCACGTGGCAAAGCGGCTGGTGGATCAGATCGCTTCGGTCACCGACATCCCTTGCCTCGAATATCTGTTCAACGAGCAGGACACTCCGCTGCCGGATCTGGGCGGGATCGAGACGACTCTGACTAAACGTTCACGCCACAGGCGCGCTGTTATTCGGATGCTGTTTGATCATTTCGGATCGAACCAACTGGCGTTGTGCCTAGATCCGGCCAATCTGGACGCTATACAGGATTTCTGCGGCGACGCCGCCAAGACCCATGTGTTGGAGATTGAGTGTCAATATTCCGATGACTACCTGATCGGCCATGCGCGCCGTGTCGGCCTTACAGGTGAAAATAGCCCATCCGAGTCCGTCGCGCGCCTGTTGCCCACCCTGCGCAATGATCTGGCCCACGAGTCCGAGGAAATCCGCAAGGCCGGGATTGATGGCTATCTGCGCCTGCGCGAGACATCGGATCGAGCCGAGAATGAGGCCGCAATCTCCAAGTTCCTTGGTGTGAAAAACGAGACAGCCCAATCCATCATGCAGCTGGACTATCTGTTTTCAGATTGATGGCCCGGCGGCGTGATCGCGCCGCCGGACGAGCTTTCATATGTCGAACTTCACTCCCTGCGCCAGCGGCAGCTCCGCCGAATAGTTCACCGTGTTGGTCTGACGGCGCATATAGGCTTTCCAAGCGTCCGAGCCGCTTTCACGCCCGCCACCGGTTTCTTTTTCACCACCGAAGGCGCCACCGATCTCGGCGCCGGACGGGCCGATATTAACGTTGGCGATACCGCAATCCGATCCGGCGGCTGTCAGGAACTGTTCGGCCTCACGCATGTTCAAGGTGAAGACGCACGAGGACAGGCCCTGCGGCACACCGTTCTGAATCTCGATGGCATCGTCGAAATCGTCATAGCCCATGACATAGAGGATCGGCGCGAAGGTTTCAGTTTTTACAGTCGCTGTCTGACCCGGCATTTCAACAATGGCAGGCTCCATATAGACGCCACCCGGCACACCCTCGGTGACGCGCTTCCCGCCAAAAACCACGCCGCCTTCGGCTTCAGCCGCCTTCAGCGCCGCTGTCATCGCCGCGCCCGACGCCTCGTCGACCAGTGGGCCGATCAAAGTGCCCTCGGCCATCGGATCGCCAATTGGCAATCCGGCATAGGCTTTCTTCAGACGCGCAATTAGCTCATCCTTGATCGAGTTATGGACGATCAGGCGGCGTAGTGTCGTGCAGCGCTGACCCGCCGTTCCGACCGCCGAGAAGACAATCGCCCGCACCGCCATTTCCAGATCGGCCGACGGGCCGACAATCATCGCGTTGTTGCCGCCAAGCTCCAGAATGCACTTGCCGAACCGCGCCGCCACAATCGGTGCAACCGCACGGCCCATACGCGTCGAGCCGGTGGCCGAGATGACTGGCACGTCTTCGCTGGCCACCAGGGCTTCACCCAGAGCAGCGCCGCCAATCAGCGTTTGCAACAGGTTGTCGGGCGCGTCCCCGAACCGAGCTAGCGCACGTTCAAAGATCTTCTGGCAGGCCATCGCGGTCAGAGGTGTCTTTTCAGACGGTTTCCAGATCACCGGATCCCCGCAGACAAGCGCCAGCGCCGCGTTCCACGACCAGACTGCGACCGGGAAATTGAAGGCCGAGATCACGCCGACCGGACCTGCCGGGTGCCACGTCTCCATCATCCGGTGGCCGGGACGTTCCGAGGCGATCGTCAGACCATAAAGCTGCCGCGACAGGCCAACGGCAAAGTCGCAGATATCGATCATCTCTTGCACCTCGCCCAGACCTTCCGAGGTGATCTTGCCCGCCTCCCAACTGACCAAGGCTCCCAGATCATCCTTGGCGGCGCGCAATTCCTCGCCCAGCAGGCGGATCAGTTCCCCCCGCCGCGGGGCGGGCACGGTGCGCCACACTTTGAAGGCGGTTTTGGCATTGGCCAGGATAGCCCCCATCTCAGAGGCCGGTGTTTCATGCACGTCCGCCAGGGTGCGCCCATCGATCGGAGACCGTACCGCCAGCGTTCCGCCTGTCAGCTCTGCTGCGGTCAGGTCGAGGTTTGCCAGAGTGGTTTCTGCAGTCATCACAACGTCTTTCATCTTTCACGCCGCCTTGTTCTGTGGGGTTACGTCGCCCGCCCGATAGAGCCGGCCAAATTCGGTATTGAGGAAATCGGACAGCTTCACCTGCTCCTGCCGGACAAAGCCCGTCAATGGCAGAACGCCCGTACGCATCAGATCAACCACGCCCAGAACGCCCGCTGCGGTGGTGACCTGAATGGCGCTCCAGACCTGTCCGTTGATCTCACGCGCGAAGCTTTTGTTGATCAGGGATTTTTCGCGCAGGGCACCGTCGATCTTGCCCTTGGCAGTACAGTAGACAAGCACCACATCCTGATCAGTGCGCGGCAGGGCGGCCTCAAAAATCTCTTTCAGAAGATCGCGGCGTTGACCCAGCCCCAGATCGTTCAAAAGCAGTTTCAGGATATCGCAATGACCCGGATACCGGATCGACCGGTAGGACACCGCCCGCGCCTTGCCTTCCAGAGTTTCGGGAAGGGTTCCAAGGCCGCCTGAGGTGTTGAAGCACTCATACTCCACCCCGTCATGGCCCAGAACCTCATAGTCCTCCAGCGGGGCGGTCTTCACCCGTTCGCCGTTCACGATGGCATCGCAAGGGTTGCAGTATTCGTTGATCAGCCCATCGGTCGACCAGGTCAGGTTGTATTTCAACGCGTTGGTCGGAAACAGAGGCAAGGCCCCAACCCGCATATGCAGGCTGTCGATTTCATCAAACTCAGCCGCCAGAGATGCCCCCGCAATCCCTACGAAACCGGGCGCCAACCCGCATTGGGGCATGAATGCAGTCTTGCTGTTCTCCGCCAAAGCGCGCACCGCATTGGTGGCCGCGACATCCTCGGTCAGGTCGAAATAATGTGCTCCGGCCTGCTGGGCGGCTTGCGCGATGTTCGGTGTCAAAAAGAACGGAGCCGCCGAGATCACTGCGTCAAATGTCCTCAGCCCTTGCGCCAGACCTTCAATATCCGAGGCATCAATCTGCTTGGTCGCTACGCCCATTTTAGCAATATCGCCCAAGGCCTTGAGATCATGATCCGCAACCGTGACGCTGTAGTTTGGCGACCCCTTCAACAGCGTGGCGATCATCTGACCTATCTTGCCAGCCCCAACGATGCAAGTATTCCAGCCCATAACGCGCCTCCTCCTTCTGGTTTTCAGTCCAGAGTGGCGGAGAATATCGTCATTGCGCAGGAGCTAAATTGACGATTTAACGGATGATTTCGTCATTTTTTCGGGCCCTTTTCCCTTTTTGACGAAACAGGTTTTGGACATAGGTCGCGAAGCTGTCCTCAAAAGCAGAGACGCGTTCATTATCCGAAGGCAGGGCCTCGCGTCAAAATCCGGCCGTGCGCTCAATCAACCAATACATCGACACGGAACCAATGCCATAGGCAGCAACGATCGCGGCCTTTTGGCCCAGTGGCAACGCAACCTGCCGCCATACTGCAACCACGAGAGCCAAAGCCCCAATGAAACACAGCTGCCCGGCTTCAACGCCAAGGTTGAACGCTAGTAGGGCCGCAGGAATGTCGTTGGCAGGCAGACCAATATCTGCCAGAGCCCCGGCAAAGCCCAGCCCGTGCAAAAGCCCGAAGCCGAAGCAGACGATCCATGGTTTCTCCTTTGACAGTCGGAATCTGCCTTCGCTATCCTTTGCAATCTCCATCGCCAGAAAAACGATCGAGAGCGCAATGACAGCTTCGACCGGTGGTCCAGGAACGTTCAGAACGCCAAAGGTAGCAAGCGCCAAAGTGATCGAATGCGCCAGAGTAAATGCGGTGACGGCCCCGATCAGCCGCCAGCGATCACGGACCAGAATGAACAAGGCAAGGACGAACAGAAGATGGTCCCAGCCTTCCAGGATATGCTCGAACCCCAAGACGGAATACGCGGCCAGTACGGACCATGTTGACTGTGCCACCGGTATGGTCTGGACGGCAGCATCCGGCGTGAAACGAAGGGTCAGCGGTTCTGACTGCAACGGATTCAGGCGCACCAGAACATCGTTGTTTTGCCTCTCCAAGCCCTCAATCGCGATGGGCTGACCGGCAATGTCCGCGCTGCATTCTGCAATCCACGACGAGACCCATGCCCTGTTCCCGGCCACCGGGTCTGGTCCACGGGCCGGGGCGCAGACGTCGGGCAAAACGGCGTCAATCGCCATTGGTCGGCCATTCACATCCGGTTTGCGCCAATGAACGCTCCAACTCTCTGATGCGATTTGGCGTATTTCCAGATATCCGGGATCAAGCGCATGCGCGGTTGCCCTGTCTGCCGTGAATGAAAACAGCAGCAAGACCAAAAAACAGAGTGCAGCCTTCATTCAGACAGCTCCGCAACATTCGGAACGATGATTTCATAGCCTTGGACCAGTGTTTCATATTGCGCCTGCGCCAAATCCTCGCCTGTCGCACGCAGCCAGTCGCGCAAAACGACCTCGTGAATCTCTTCCAATGGCGGGTTCTGGCTGGGTTCAATCTCAAGGACCTTGACCAGATGAACACCGTAGCCCGACAGAACCGGACCGGCCCATTCCCCTTTTGCGAGGGGTGTCAAACCATCCGAGAACCCATTTCCGTAAACCGAGTCGACAACCCGTGTGGCTGACAACGGCATCGACGCGGGCAAAAGGGTCGATCTGCTGAGATCAGCGGGTTCTTGCTGCGCACGCAATGCCTTCAGGGCCTGTTCGACTTCGCCGTCAGCGGGGTTTTCGCCCAGAAAGACTTGAGTGAAAGCAATCTTTTGAGGGGTCGCGTATTGATCCAGATTTTGCTGGCGAAACGCCTCTAACACTTCGTCTTCCGGAACAACCGATGCGGCAATGGCTTCGGTCAGAAAGCCCATCTTTTGACTGAGTCGGGATCGGATGACTGTGTCACCACGATCAAGACCAAGCTTCTTCGCCTCACGCACCAGAACCTCTTCCCGGATTGAGGCGTCGACCAACGCTTGCAGCTCGGCCCTGTTCGGTGGGCGTTTCCAGCGGGCTTCAAACTGTTCAGACAGCAGCGTGACGTCCTGCTCGGTGATTTCTATCCTCTCACTGTCTACGGCTGCTTCGGATTCCGGAGATATGATGTGGAACCAGATGAATATGGCCGCCCCGATCAGGAAAAAATGGAACAGCGGTTCTTTTAGCAAACGCATGAAGGCTCCTGCTGGAAATGCAATCAGGTTCTGACCGTCAATGTTGGAAACGGTTTGCACATAAATCTACGCCCTGCCTGCTGTGAGGCGCAAGGAAACCGCCGGAGTGATATTCCAGACTCCGGCGGTCGGCTGAGTTTTCAAGACAGCTCACTCGGAAGGCGTATACCAAATCGGTGAGGAATAGGCGCGCTCCTGATGTGTCAGGACCGCGTCCTCAGGCAATTCGGCCCCAAACCGAAGTTTGTCATACAGGATCCAGCGCGGGGTAGGGATTTCGATGGCCCGGACATAGTAGAAGGCACGCTCATTCGGGTCGAAATCTGGATCGGACCAAACGGTGACCAGTTCAGCCGTGCCGATTGTGTTGGTCCAGCTGGCGGTATCAACGTCAACCGTATTTCCAACCGCAGGGATCTTACCATTGCCGTCCGCAACGCGGTCGTCCGACCACGCTACATCATAGACTTTTTCCTGCATGGCGCCTTCGGCATCCAGCCACCCTTTGACCACCTGCACGCGATCCAGATTGGCACCAACCGGGTCACGCAGCGCTGCGATCAGGAAGGACGGAGCCCCATCCCCTTCGCGTGGACGCAGGTCAGACCCCATTGGGACACCCTTGGTATAACCAACATCAGCAAGGAAGCGGGTTTCCACATCTGCGTCACTGAAATCCCATCCGCCAAAGAACCTCAGACCAATCCGGGGGCCGGTTGTGGCATATGTCTCGCGGCGCTTGAACGCGTCAAAAATCGCAGCGCGGGTGTTTTCGGTCGCCCAGACGGCCGTATATCCGGACGCCACAAGCAGATCGCCGGGGATTTCGCCAAGGTCATTGGCAATGAACGGATGTTTGATCCTTGAGGCCGAAGGTTCGACACTTACGGACTTGCCGAAGAAGTTGTCCTCCTCCGCGGTGGCCAAAGAGGTATGACTGTCTGTCGCCCCTCCCATTCCGAACTTGTAGGGGTTTACGCCGAACTTCTCTTCCAGCATCAAACCGCGTTTAAGCGCTTCGCGGGCATATTCTCCGGCCAGCATGTCATCGGTTTTCAACTCGGTGATATCAAGATTGCCTACGTCCCAGTTTTCGTAGTCTGCAAACTCGTCATCGGGGCTGAGGAAGGGGTGCGCTTCGCCGTCACCCTTGATTTGCGTGACCTCATAGTGTGGCTCCCATTTCGCACGGGCTGCGACGTAGTCCTCGTCGACCTTGCCGCCGTGATAGGTATCTTCTGTCGGGAACATCCAACCATTCGACAGGTTGCCGTTATGGGCAAAGGCCACAGCCCGGCCACCGGTTTTTTCCTGATACTCCTCCAACCACGCATAGAGCGACTTGGGATCCGTATCACCATAGGGCGGTTGCGTGACCGGGGGAACCATCTGAAGCGCCCGGATTGGGCCATCCCGCAGCATGACGTTCCGGTGGAGGTTGAACCCCTTCGGGACCGAGGTCCACTCGAACCCGATGAAGGCCGTGAACTCGCCGGGGTCATTGTGCCGCTCGGCGGCGAGAACAATATGTTCCCACGTAAACGCAAACGCGTCCGCGCCCGGGCTGTAGGATTCCAAAAGTACCTCGGGCAAAGTCATCTGCGAAAAATTGGTGATGATATCAAAGGCCGTTTTTCCAGCCTCTTCTCCTCCGGCCTTGTAGCCTTCGTACCATTCCAAGCCTTTGGGATCAGACAGAACGCCCGGCTTACCGGCCTGAAGGTCCGGGGCAAAGCCCATCAGGTCAGTATGGTCCGTGAGGACCATCCAATCCAACGGTCTTGACAGCCGGACCGGTTGACCTGTGGACGAGATGACTTGCTCTCCCTTGGCAAAGCGCCAGGCCTCATCGGGCAGCAATGTGTTGCCAAACGCACCGGCATCCAGCGATAGCCCCGTGTGAAGATGCGTATCCCCCCAAAGTGGACGTTCAGGGAAACTTCGGTTGGCGTAAGGTGAATACGGTTGGTCCTGGAACAAGCCTTCTGCGGCCTCTTCGCTTGGAACCGCGTCAGACAGTACGCTTGATGGTGCCAACACAAGCGAAACCAAACAGACGGATAGCCGAAACATATTCACCTCCCTACAAAAAATGAAGTTTGGCACCCACGGGCGCCCATACGAACAACATATTAGAATTTACCTATATCATAGGTCTCTGCTTTCTTTGAAATTTTTTTAGAAAGCGTGCTTCAGTCTTAATTTGAACGTCCATCGCCGCCAGTTCGATCTGTATTGTCGCGCTTTGCTCCGGCCCTTCGCCAAACTGTTCAAGCTTTCCTTGTTGTTCGAAACCCAAGCAACACAAACACCGTTCGAACGCAGCTTAGTCAGATGCCACACCGGTCCCCAAAGCCAGGTTGAGGGCAAACTGAGTGGCCGGATCTGTATCAGCCCGGGCAAGCAAAGCCTCAAACTGCTGGTTTAACTGAGTACTCCCCCATTGCCGCGTAGCAATTGCAATCTGCAGGGCTAATTCCGCGTCCATCTCCAAGGCTTCCGAGAATATCTGGATGATCTGAGGCTTGAATCTTGCCTGCGATTCACCGGCCTCAGCCAAAGCGCGAATAAGCGACTGTCTGTCGACCGACGTCTTTTGCCCGTCTTGCAGCGCCAATCCGATTGCGTTGATAGCGGCTTCCTCTTCCGCTTCTATACCGGCAAGGGCCCACTCATAAGAATGTAAGTCGCCCGAAGCCAGCACATCAGCGAAACGCGCCTTCACAATCGAGCGCGCCTGTGAATCTGTTTGCAGACCCAACAGGCGAATTGCGACGGATCTGTAGGGGAAGCGGTTCAAATCGTTGAAGTCCCTCAGAATCTGCCTTGTCGTAGACGTGTCACCGATTGGGCGCACAAGCTTGTAGGGTGCCCGCCCGATTTCTATCAGGGCCGCGTTATGAAGCGCAGTGTCCGGGTGCCACAGATATTCGGCAAAAAACTGAACACGGTCCTGAGTGTCCGTTTCGCCGTAGGTCCACAATGCACCGGTCGAGCGTAAGTCCTCAAAAAATTCAGCTCTGTTTGGGTCGACCAGAAAAATACGCCGCCACGCCTTCGAGAAGCTTCGATCAGTGCTTTCTTGATAATCCGGCCCGTAGGTCAACAAAACAGATCTTGTAGGATCCAAGCGAAAGGCGCGCCGTGTCACGCTATCAATGAGGAAGGGAATGTCCGGCACGTCGTCGAGGTTTTCCCATTGTCCTTTCAGAACCTCCTGCACACCGTATTTGAATGGATTTTCGGTCGAAGGACCAGCCAACACTATGAAGTCAGCCGACAGGATGTGATCTGCAAGCGATGCCTCGGGCCGCTCGATACAAACCCCACACGCGTGTCCGGCTCGCGGTTCAACAAGCCCGAAGATAGTCGCCAATATGATCAGAATTATTCTCAAGCTGCGGAAAAACCCCTTAAACCAAGTGCAAAGCGCGGCAACATAGGATCAGAGTAGCAGCTAAGGACTTTTTATCCAGCCGGAGATTTGTCTGTGGATTTTCAGCTTTTGTCTTTTTCAAGCATTAGCTTGTGAGAACTAGCCTCTTTCGGGAGTCTGCTTTCTGCCTCTGCGCCTTAAGTTGGCAACGACAAGGAACGCAACAGCGGAAGTCTGGATTGTCCCGAACAGCACCCGTTCGAGCGAACAACAACAAAGGTTCAATTTCAGACCCTCTATGCGACTCTGCGGCGGGAGCATGATCACATTCCGAATATTTCGTGTTTTGGACTGCATGCGTTGGCGTTCATCGAGTTGGTCGAAACAAGACTTTGGTGGTTTGTATTTTAGTAGCGGGGTGGTGTAACCACCGTTGCCGAACGCGACTGAAATGTCAGGTTTAAGAGCGCATGCAGACATCCTGATTATAACTCGCAGACCTCCGTTACGCGGACAAAGCAGTCATCCGCATTGTTTGGTCGTTCATTAGGTATTCCAAAGTCGACGCCTCGGACATATTGGCCTTTTGCAGACGTAATTATTGCTGACGCAAAAAGCCGCTTCGCCCGCAGCGAGGGGTCTGAGGCGGTCCAGCTTATTCGCCGTAGCAGCACTTCGCCCTGACGAGTTTAGGTGATAGCCAAACTGAGTTTTCGCTACCGACGGGACTGATAATTGGAGAACGCAACAAAGCAAAAACTTGCCAACGATGCGCCAAGATCAGCGATGCATTGAATTTCAGACACGCCGCTTCGGGTGGTCTCGGTGTTCATAACCCACCACTTTGAAGGCCCGCGGATCGATGCCATGTTGCGTTCCGAGTTCCGTCAGCCTCTAGTGTGTCGCATCCAATTTCGGAGGCTTGTCACCACAAGCTCCGCCTGCGCAAAACACAAGATCACCAGGCTTCGAAATCATTACAGGCTGGTCGGCAACTGGTTCAACGTTAAAAAATATGTCGATGCACGAGTTGGGCGACTTCTTATAAAGAATATTTGTTCTCGGTTGCCGAACGCCCGATACGTAATAAGAAACCAGCTCAATACCAACACCACTGGCTTTGAGGTTGAATGGGTAAATCTTTCCCGAATTCGGAGGAAACTCAACATCAGTTTGCGCGATAAGTGCTTCATCACCGACGTTAAACACCCACCGTCTGTCAACAATAATTGGGTAGCTGTTTTCCGGTGCGTTAGCAACAACGCACAACAACACCTTAATTGAGCTGACATCGAACTGACCCCTTCCGAAATTGCTTCCATCTGGCAATGGTCCAACATTGAAGTGAAGGTCCATCTCGCTTCGGATCAGACGCGGTCGATCCGAAGCAAGAACGCCTCCGTTCGCAACGCAATCGGCGCCACCCTGCACAAACGCAATGACTTGCTCTGCCGCCACGGCATGCATGCCACCATCCTGGTATGCATCGACCAATGCACCCAAATCACTCCCAATCAGTTCATTGTCTTTGGCGTCCACTAAGATCCGAGCAAAATCATCGCTACGGTAATCTAATTTACCGTCCACCACGTCCTGCGCGAGGGCGGCAATATCCAGCGGTTGACGTTCCCTGTCCACTTCAATGGTAAACGAGCTGAGGCTTTGTTCTTTGTCCAATCCTTCAATTATGGCAAATACGTTACGCGAGACCATCGTTTCGCCCGAACTTTCCTGTGATGAGACCGCCGTGGCAAAAGTGCCAAACACGAATACGCAAACACCCAGAAATTTCGAAATTTGACTAATCGGCATCTTTCTCACTCCTAATTAAATCATAGAAAATCAACTGTCAGAGAACTCTATATGTGTAACACACACGATATGATTCTCATATGGAATCGGGCACGAGAAGTATTTCTGGGAACTTCTATTACTTAATACTCGAGATGCTAACGCCCGTCTTTCTCTTGCTGACTATGATCCAACGAACCCGCTATAATGGAACGACGTTGCCGGTTTTTTAATTTAGTTTCAACTTGATCTATCAAAGTACACTGGTACCGGATCGATTGCGCGAGCGGGTCTGAGCGGATGGCTTCAAGTGTGCTAAATCCAGATTCGAAATCATCTGCCACACAAAAGGCATCGGCTAGCAGCGTTCGCGCGTAAAGTGTCATTTGAGTCGATCCAGTAGCAAGATAGTTGTCTATTCCAACTTTTATTTGGTCAGCCCCAACGACTGGATATCCAGAACGTGCTTTCGCCCAGCCATTCAAGATCTCGCACCACGCTCGCCAGTATTGAAATTCGCGTTCTTCACTAATTTTCATTCCAATTTCGCTGAGATGGCGGGTTGCGTCGATATTTCCAGCAAATTGATGCGCCGCAGCCATCACCCCCAAGGCATAGCATTTGGAGAACTCGTGCGGTTCTTTTTCGACTAACGCTATCGTTTCAGCTAGGGTCAAACATTCACCTGTTTGCACTGCTACAGCCCAAACACGCATCGCCGTATCTACAGACCGAATATCAGCAGCATAGTATTCTAGTATACTATCTGAGACGATGTTGTTTCTTAATTCTAGTGCAACATCAAAAAACCCTAGCGCCTTGTCAAAATCACCCAACATGAAATGGGACATTCCTGTGCTATGAGCCCAGATTGCCTTGAGGGTCAAATCGTCCGTTAGTTCTGCTATGCGCTCCATATCCTTACACAGCTTTAAAGCGCTGGTTGTATCACCAAGCATCAACAAAGAGCCATATTGGACCACTAGTGCCAGAAACCTGTCGCGCAAACTGGCGTCCGTTTCGTTGAGCAATTGATTTAGCCGGTCACGATTGCTGCGAACCTCTTTGGAGCCAAATGCATGAGTGTTCAATGCAACGTTAAGAAGTCGGCGTAGAGCAAGCTCCTGTGAATCTCGATTGATAACGTCGTCAATCTTGGCATTTTCTGAAATCGCTTCATTCAAATTGCATATAACTTCAGCAGTCGCAGATTGTTGCGCAGCGCGTTCAGCCGCTTCTTTCCATGTATTGCGTGCCAAATCTGGTGTTCCAGACAGCGAGTAATGTCGAGCTAATTGTTCAGGTGTTTTGCTCGCAATTTCCGGGTACTGTTGTGCAATCACGTCGGCAATAGTTCTATGCAAAGCACGTGCGCGGCTAGGCAATAGAAGTTCGTACGCAGCATCCTGAATCAGAGCATGTCGGAAGATGTAATAAATGCCTTCACCTTCTCCATGTCTAACAAGTACCTTTGCATTTATCAGTTGATCAAGACGCGCCTTGACCACTTGTTCCGAAAGGCTGGAAACTGCAGCAAGCATTTCTGGAATAATCGTCCGACCTATTGCAGCACAAACAGAAACAAAGTCTCGGGGAACAACTAAGTTATCGATCAGCGCGGTCAAAAGATCCTTGAGAGTTGATGGCAAAGAGAGAGCTTCGTTCTGAGATTGGTCTGAGTTCGTTGTCGTCAACCTATGCTCAACCATGCGCACCATTTCTTCCAAAAAAAGAGGTACACCGCCCGTCTTGGCAATGATTCGAGCTTGGAGTTCCGAAGAAATGCTGAATGACCCCGCCAAACTTCCTAGCATTTGCCTGGATTGGCCATCCCCAAGCCGAGCCAACGTGATTGAAGTGACATTTGCATGGCCAGCCCAAGGAGGTTCGTAATCCGGACGGTAAGTGCATAGTATCAGGATCGGGGCGCTTTTGAGATGCTCAATCAAAAAGCCAATAAGCTCCTCAGAAGAAGGATCAACCCAATGCAAATCTTCAAACAACAACACAAGTGGTTTTTTATCTGCTAGCCTTTGTATGGCCGCCACGAAGACTTCCAAAAATTGTTCTTTCAATTGTTCCGGCGGTGTAGAGGGTTGTTCTGGCAGTGTTGGTAGCGAGATCGAGAGGGAATGCGCAAAGACCGGAAGCGCCGCTTTTTGATCATCGGTCCACTTGGACAGCAGGTGTTGCAGCTTAACAAGGCTTTGAGCCTCTGTGTCTTTTCTCGCAATTCCTGCGGCTTGGGCGATCGCCTGAGTCACGGGAAAAAAGACGCTTCCAGAGTGATTTGGCAGACACTGAAAGTTCAGTCTTAGCCTGTCATTTGTTGAAACCGTTTCATTGAATGCCTCAACAATCCTTGACTTCCCGATTCCCGCTTCGCCGCAAATCGAGACCACTTTGGTGCCTTCCACACGCACATCGTTCCAACACTTTTTGAGTTGAAGGAGCTCAGATCTGCGGCCAACCATCGGCGCGAGACTGCCACGCTGCCTAGCCACAAAGCGTAATTCTGCCGCGTTTACACCATGCACCCGCCAAATACCGATTGGTTCGGAGAAGCCTTTGAATTCATAGAACCCAAGTGGTTTGCAATCGAAATTTCGACCAAGCAGATCTTTGGTCTCGCTGCTTACGGCAACTGTACCTGGTTCAGCTACAGCCTGGATACGCGCGGCTAGGTTTGGGACATCACTTAATGCAAGTCCATGTCCACCACGAGCCTCAACTACGACATTGCCGGTTGCGATACCGATTCGCGCCTGCATCGGTTCTCGGCCTTGAAACGCTGGTTCAGCCAATTTTCGACAGATTTCAATTCCAGCAAGTACAGCTCTCTCCGCGTCGTCCTCTTCTGCCTTGGGATAACCAAAGTAGGCGACGACACCGTCGCCTTGAAACTGAGCCAAATGGCCATAATGAGCATCTATCGCTTGTGAACAAAGTGATTGGTAGTCGTTTAGAAGATCTCTATATGACTCGATATCAAGTTCCTCAGAAAGTTGAGTAGAACCAACAAGATCAGAAAACATCAACGTAAGATGGCGAAGTTCGGGAGCCTTGGTTGCCATTGTTTCCGGGTGCGTAATCTGCGAGATAGCGGCTAGCATTCGCCTACGCGGCCCAATCGGAAGTCCGATCTCAATCAGATCGTTCTTCGTTAGAATAGGAAGATCCGATACGCGAACATCTTGCTTTTTGAAAGCCTCTGCGTAGTGACCAAGGCTGTGTAATTCCAACCATTTATCGAGTTCGTCGGGCATATCGTGCCTCTTAAACCCCGCTATCAATTGGTGAGGGCGGGAAATAACCTAAAAAAGAAGGGGTTTTTGAAAGCTATACTCTAGTCCGCCAACCCCAGTCGTAGCACCCTCACAGGATTAACAATTTTTCTGCCACTTGATGGGCAAAACATTCTTTCAGTTTACAGCAATAATGTAACTTCCCAAAACACTTTGGGGGCATCCCAGAATGAACAAAGTCGCCTTGGGGCGGCTTGTTTGGTACTTTGTTCGACTGTGATGTTTGCGGGAGTAGGAATTGAACCTGTGACCTTCAGGTTATGAGCCTGACGAGGTGAAGACGTTAAGCGATAGATCC
>NZ_JBQFPT010000010.1:0-225886 GCF_056536505.1 Ruegeria sp. CL3
GTCGACGGTCTCGCCGCCAATGGCGAAGACGGCAATGCCGAGGTCGAGGCCAAGGTCAAAGCAGAAGTCGCCGACCTCTGCGCCCGCTTCCCTATCTATCCGAACTTGTAAAACCAAGGACCCTTAACCATGAGCTTTCACCCAATCGAACAGGCTCCGGCCCGCCTGAACCGCAGCGAACTGGCTGTTCCGGGCAGCCAGCCCGGCATGTTTGAAAAAGCGGCCAAGTCGGATGTGGATGTGATCTTCCTGGATCTGGAAGACGCCGTTGCCCCAGACGAAAAGGAACAGGCTAGAGCGAACATCATCGAGGCCCTGAACGATATCGATTGGGGCAATAAGACCATGTCGGTGCGGATCAACGGGCTGGATACGCACTATATGTATCGCGACGTCGTGGATGTGGTCGAACAGGCCGGTCAGCGTCTGGACCTGATCATGATCCCCAAGGTCGGCACCGCTGCCGATGTCTATGCCGTCGACATGCTGGTCACCCAGATCGAGGACGCCAAGGGCTACAAAAAGCGGATCGGGTTCGAGCATATCATCGAAACCGCGCTTGGCATGCAGAATGTCAGCGAGATTGCTGCCGCATCGAAACGCAACGAAAGTCTGCATTTCGGGGTTGCCGACTATGCGGCCTCGACCCGCGCACGGACAACCATCATTGGCGGTGTGAACCCGGATTACTCGGTGCTGACCGATGCCGACCCTGAGGGCGGCCGCATGACCCATTGGGGTGATATGTGGCACTACGCGCTGGCGCGTATGGTTGTTGCGGCGCGCGCAAACGGCCTGCGCCCGATCGACGGCCCGTTCGGGGATTTTCAAGACCCCGTTGGCTATCGTGCGGCGGCAAAGCGCGCAGCGGTTCTGGGCTGTGAAGGCAAGTGGGCCATTCACCCCAGCCAGATCACGCTGGCCAATGAGGTCATGTCGCCTTCGGATGCCGAGGTGGACAAGGCCAAGCGGATCCTCGTCGCGATGGCCGATGCCGAAGCGGCTGGTAGAGGCGCTGTCTCGCTGGACGGTCGCCTGATCGATTATGCATCGATCCGGCAGGCGGAAGTGCTGGTTGAAAAGGCAGGTCAGATCGCTGCCGCGTGATCTGCCAAACGTTAGACGGAGCGGGCTGTCCCATCGGACGGCCCGTTTCGGTTTTGCGTGCGAAAGGCGCTGATCGGGCGGCCGAATTCACGGGTGAACGACCGCCCCAAGGCCGACGCGCAAGAAAACCCGCATCTTAGGGCAATCTGTTCGACACTCAGTCGCGTTTCCTGCGCCAGATAGCGCGCATGTTGCAGACGATAGAGCTTGTAGTATTTGCCAGTCGTCATCCCCAGCTCATCTGCAAATGCGCGGCTGAGGCTGCGCTCGGAGAGCGAGACGCGTTCGGCCAGTTCAAAGGTTGTCAGCGGAGTCTCGACGTTTTCGGCAATGACATTCAGGGCGTCCAGCAGTTTGGTCGACCCACGATCCTGCAATTGTTGCGAACCACGCTTCAGTTCGGACTGGCGGGCAGGGTCGTAGATGAACATGTTCGAGGCATCAAATGCGGCGGCGGGGCCGAACAGGTTCTGGATCAGGTCGAGGGTAAGTTCCAGCGCTGTGCTGGCCCCTCCGCAGGTCAGAAACGGGCCGGATTGAACAAACCGGGCGCTGGACACGTTCACTTTGGGAAAGCTTTCGCGAAAGGCATCAAACTCCTGCCAGTGGATCGTAGCTTGGTGCCCGTCCAGAACCCCGGCTTCGGCCAGTATCCAAGACGCCGTATCCAGAGCCAGAACGCGCCGGGCGGTCCGAACGGCTTGTCGGATCGCAACCAGCAATTCCTTGGTGATCTGCTGCCGGACGCGGTAACCGGCCACGATGACCAGCGTTCCGGTCGATTTCGTCGGGTCGAAGGCGCGATTTGGAGAGACCTGTATCGCACTCGAACTTTCCACGGGTTCACCGTTCAGGCTGGTGATCTCCCAACCTGGACTGGCGTAGAGCGCGCGCATCTTGACGTCACGCAACGGTTCGAGGGCGCTGGCCAGAACCATGTTGGAAAACCCGTCCAGTAACAGGAACTCGAAATGCTCATGAGGGGATGACGACAAAAGTATTCCTCCTGACGAAAAATGTATCGATTTTTCCTGGGTTTTGAAAGTAGCTTTGCCGCATTCAGTCGCCTTCCAAGGCGCGATTCCTGCTGATCGAAGGACAAAGTTATGCCCCTTGCCATGAACCGCGAAGTTTTCATCACCTGTGCCGTCACCGGATCGGGTGGGACGCAGGACAAGTCTCCGCATGTACCGCGCTCGCCCGAGCAGATTGCCAACTCGGCGATTGATGCGGCCAAGGCGGGGGCTGCCGTTGTGCATTGCCACGTACGCGACCCGGAAACTGGTGTGCCGTCGCGCGATCTGGGCCTGTACCGCGAGGTGACAGACCGCATTCGCGATGCTGAGGTCGATGTGGTGCTGAACCTGACGGCCGGTATGGGCGGTGATATTGTGTTCGGCCCGACCGAAAGCCCGTTTCCGGTCAATGAAGCGGCCACTGACATGATCGGCGCGACGGAGCGGATGGCGCATATTGCCGAGTGTCTGCCCGAGATCTGCACCCTCGACTGTGGCACCATGAACTTTGCCGAGGCAGACTATGTGATGACCAACACCCCTGGCATGCTGCGGGCGATGGGTCAGATGATGACCGATCTTGGCGTGAAGCCCGAGATCGAAGCCTTCGACACCGGCCACCTGTGGTTCGCCAAGCAATTAGTGAAAGAGGGTATTCTGGAGCCCAACGCTCTGGTCCAACTGTGCATGGGTGTGCCGTGGGGTGCCCCCAACGACATCAACACCTTCATGGCGATGGTCAATGCGGTGCCTTCTGATTGGACATGGTCGGCCTTCTCGCTGGGTCGCGATCAGATGCCTTATGCCGCGCAATCGGTTCTGGCGGGTGGTAATGTCCGAGTTGGCCTGGAAGACAATCTGTTTCTGGAAAAAGGCGTTCTGGCCACCAACGCGCAACTGGTCGAACGTGCCGTGACGGTGATCGAGAACATGGGCGCCAAGATCATCGGCCCGGACGCCGTGCGCGAGAAACTGGACCTGACCAAGCGCGCTCCCGTCGCGAAATGAACAGGCGCGTTCTTGTAACCGCAGGCGCGGCTGGTATCGGCCGCGTCATTGCGGAGCAATTCATTCAAGACGGATCACGAGTAGCGGTCTGCGACGCAGACCCTGCCGCGGTTCGGAGCTTTGCCGACGCGCATCCCGGCAGTATCGCTGTGGTGGCCGATGTCACCTCGGAATCCGCCATGGACGCTTTCCTAAGTTCGGTTGAGAACGAATGGGGCGGCATTGATGTGGTCTGCGCCAATGCCGGTACCGGCGGCCCCGCCGGGCCAATCGAAGATCTCGCCTATGACGCGTGGCAGCAATGCCTCGCCACCAACGTGCACGGTGCATATCTGACCTGCCGTTGGGCGGCGCGGGTCATGAAGGCGCAAAAAAGTGGCCTGATCGTCATGACCTCGTCCACCGCTGGGATCATGGGCTATCCGATGCGGTCGCCCTATGCGGCGGCTAAATGGGCCCTGATCGGCTTGACCAAAACCCTCGCGATGGAGCTTGGCCCCTTTGGCATTCGCGTCAACGCGATCTGCCCCGGTGCTGTTGAAGGCGACCGGATGGAGCGTGTGCTGGCGAACGAAGCCGCCGCCCATGGTCAGAGTATTGAGACCATGCGCGCCGCCTATGTGACAGGCGTGTCCATGAAAACATGGGTTACGGCGCAGGACGTGGCGAACAGCATACATTTCCTTGCCTCAGAGGCAGGGACCAAAATCTCGGGGCAGGTTCTGTCCATTGATGGCCATACGGAGACACTTGCGCCATGACACAAAAAGCAACCATCTTCGGCGGCGGCGTGATCGGCGGGGGCTGGGTCGCCCGCTTTCTGCTGAACGGCTGGAACGTATCGGTTTTTGATCCGGACCCGGAAGCAGAGCGCAAAATCGGCGAAGTGCTGGCCAATGCCCGCCGCGCCTTGCCCGCGCTTTATGACAAGGCGCTGCCAGCCGAGGGCACTCTGACCTTTCACGACGATATGGGCGAGGCTCTGGCTGGTGCCGTGTGGGTTCAGGAAAGCGTGCCCGAGCGTTTGGACCTCAAGCACAAGATCCACGCGCAGATCGACAAGCTGTCGCCTGCGGATGCGGTGATCGGGTCTTCGACCTCAGGTTTCAAGCCCTCTGAGCTGAACGAACACGGCGGCCGCGTCGTCGTCGCGCACCCGTTCAACCCCGTCTACCTGCTGCCGCTGGTCGAGCTGGTGGGGGACGCCGGCACATGTGCCAAGGCGTCGGATATCCTGCGGTCCATTGGGATGTATCCGCTGACTGTGCGCAAAGAGATTGATGCGCATATCGCCGACCGTTTCCTCGAGGCTGTCTGGCGTGAGGCGCTTTGGCTGGTCAAGGATGGCGTCGCCACGACCGAAGAAATCGACGAAGCGATCCGTATGGGTTTTGGTATCCGCTGGGCGCAGATGGGTCTGTTCGAAACCTACCGCGTCGCGGGTGGCGAGGCGGGGATGAAACACTTCATGGCGCAATTCGGCCCGGCCCTGCAATGGCCTTGGACCAAACTCATGGATGTGCCGGAATTTACCGATGAACTGGTCGACCTGATCGCCGGTCAATCGGATGCGCAATCCGGCCATTTGTCGATCCGCGAACTGGAGCGTCTGCGCGATGACAACCTGATCGGGATGATGCGAGCGCTGAAGAAAACCGGCAGCGGGGCGGGCGGCGTTCTGAACGCGCACGAAACGATGTTGCCTGACCCCGAAGGCGATGATCTGCCGATCACTGTGGATCGAATGATCCCGCAAAGCTGGACAGACTATAACGGTCACATGAATGAGGCCCACTATATCGAAGTCTCGGCCCAGGCGACGGACAATTTCATGCTGATGATCGACGCGGATGCAGACTATGTCGCGGCGGGCAACAGCTACTTCACGGTCGAGAATTTCGTGCAGTACCACGCGGAATTGCATGCAGGGGATCGGCTGACCGTCACCACGCAGGTTCTGCGCGGTGAAGGCAAGAAAATGCACTTGTTCCACCGCCTGCACGGCCCGGATGGAGAGGTCGCGGCCACCGTTGAGACCCTGCTGCTACATATGGACCTGAACGCGCGCAAAACCTCTCTGCCGACCGAGGGTGTGGCCGCGAAACTGACCGCTTTTGCCGAAGATCATGCCAAACTACCGGCCCCTCAAGGGGCGGGTCGCCATGTGGGGCAACGGGGCTGATATCAACGCGTGCTGCCTCTGGGTTAACGAATCCGGCGGCGGCATCTACTGGCGGGTCGATCTGCAAAAATCCTGGCCCGCCTTTTTTGCGCAAGCGCGGCGGCGTTGTGCTATAATTTCCTCCAATTGTTGTTGTGTTTTGGAGGTAACTTATGATTTTTCGTTTATTGGCAACACTTTGTTTGACCTTCGCTTTGTCGACCGCGAATCCCCAGATTGCCAGGGCAGATGCGGGTGATTTCATTGGCGGTGCTGTCGTCGGAGGCGTGGTTGGCTACGCAATCGGCAAAGATCAGCAAAAGAAGAAAGCGCAGCGCTCGACCACCCGGACATATCGGCCAAGCATTCCATCCACCTCGCAAGGGGCGCAGACGCAAACGGCCCTCAACTATTTCGGCTACAATGCCGGACGGGTCGATGGTCAGGTCGGTGGTGGCACGCGGGCTGCAATCCAACGGTATCAGGCGTCCATGGGATATCCGGTCAATGGCTATGATTTCCAACCCTATCAGCGCGATTTCCTGATGCAGGCCTACTACTGGGGCACAAGTGGCGGTCAGGCCAGCACTCAGCTCTCCGGTCAGCCGTTGTTGATGGCCTATCGTCGGCAAGTCCAAACGGGCACGGCTGTAGCTGCTGCTCCGCAACCCGCGCCGCAACCCGTGGCACCTGTGACTGCAACGGCTGCCCCTGCCGAACCGGCGCCCGAGCCTGAAGTGACCGAAACGGCCACTGCAGCCCTGCCGAGCCTATTTGCAGGTGGCACTGGTGGCCCGTCTCTGGCCAACCGTTGTAGCGCGGTGATGCTGCAAACTTCAACCAATGGCGGCTACACGACGCTTGCGAACATGTCGGACCCCGATTTCGCCCTGAGCGAGCAGTTCTGTCTGGCGCGCAGCTACGCCATGGCGCGGGGTGAAGATCTGATGGAGGACATTCAGGGCCTGACACCGGATCAAGTGACAGCGCAATGCGAAGCATATGGAGAGATGCTAGCGCCACAGGTCGTTTCACTGTCGCTGACGTCTAAAACCGAGGCCGAAACACAAATGCGCAAGCTGGCTCTGGATTCTGGCCTCAGCCCCGAGGACATTGCAGCGACAAGCAAAGTATGTTTGGCGATGGGCTACCGTCAGGACAATATGGACAGCGCAGTAGGCTCGGCCTTGATGCTGGTTGCCATGGGCGAACCTGCCTATGGAGAGCTGATCGGTCACCACCTGCGCGAAGGCTTCGGCGTACAAGAGCGTCGCGATCTGGCGATGCAGTGGTATGACGCAAGCCTGTCAGCACTTGATGCCGGATCTCAGGCCGTGTTCCTGCCATCACAATCGGATCGCCCGGAATTGCTACGTGCGGCAATGACAGAAACACAGTAGGTCTGGCTGACCTGTTCCGCGGGCGCAAGGATCGTCCGCGGCTTCTTCAAGCGCCTCAATAACAGGAACCCTGATCGAGTGCTGCGCAGACGGGTGCTCTGCGTGACCCGTTCGAAGTCTTAGATATCGTAGGGGCTAGTGACAAACCCTTTGGTGCGGGCAATTCCTATCGCCACGGGTGTGTCGGCAATCCGCAATCGGCCCCTTGCCTCACTGTGCTTGTTTAGGGTTGATCCACGTTCAAAATCCGTGGGGCATGTACGTGAGTTCGGACGAGCAAAGCTGCGGCAACGCCTGCGATTGCGCCGAACAAATGCGCCTCCCACGAGATGCCGGGCTGACCGGGTAGAACGCCCCAAAGGATTGATCCGTAAAGCAGCCCGACCACCATGGCCACGGCAAGGGTCACGGGCGACCGATCGACCAATCCGCGCGCTACCAGAAAGCCGAACCACCCAAACACTAGCCCGGATGCGCCTATATGGATGGCTGTGTTTCCAAACAGCCAGACCAGCGCTCCGCCCAAAGCGATGATGACGGCGTTCACGACCAACAATGCCCGTGTTGCTGTAGCCGCCAGCAAGGCCCCCATCAGGATCAGCGGAGGCGTGTTAGAAATGAGATGCGGAAAGCTGGCATGCAGAAGTGGCATGCCAAAGATACCGTCCAACCCGGCGATCTGCCTTGGGATCAGCCCGAACGCGAGGTTCAGGCGGTACCCAACCGTCCAATTGAGAACCTGTATCGCCCAAAGCACCGCTACGAAGAGCGCCAGGACCTTGAACCGCGAAAAAACAACACGTTTACCGTTTTTTTCAATCATCTGAAATAGATAATCGTGGCAGTGACAACGATCAATACGCCTTGCAGGATAGTCGGATCAGAGTGTGGGCGCTGACGCGCTCAGGTGGCAAAGACCTCGAAATGGATCTGGTTTTCCCCGACCCCTAACGCTTCAAGGCCGGATTTCAGGTCGGTCATGAAATCCAACGGACCGCAGAGCAAATACTGAGCGTTGGGACCTGCGTTCAATGCAACCAGTTCCTGCGCCGTGATCCGGCCTTTGATGTCAAAATCCTGCCCCGCCACATCCTGGGCCTCGGGCGCGCTGTAGTAGATCCGTTTCCGTGCGATCGGGCTGGTGGCAATCAGGTCGTCAACTTCGCCGCGCAGCGCGTGAAACCGTCCGTTGCGCGCGGCATGTATGAACCAGACCGGACGGTCAGGGTGCTGTGCCACAGTCTGATGCAACATTGCGATCATCGGGGTCACGCCAACGCCGGCGCTGACGAGGACAAGGGGCGTGTCTACTGACGGGATCAGGAAATCCCCGGCTGGCGGTTTGGCCTCGATTACGTCGCCCAATTGCACCTTGTCGTGCAGAAAGCGGGATGCAGCACCATTCGGTTCGCGTTTGACAGTGATCCTGTAGTGGTCCTCGGACGGGTTGCCGGACAGGGTATATGTCCGCCGCAGCTTGGTGTCATGCGTCGGAACGCTGAGCACAATCGGCAGGTGCTGCCCTGCCTCAAACGCGGCAAGTGGCCCACCATTTGCGGGTCGAAGTTGAAATGATGTGATCCCCTCGGCCTCGGCAATCTTGTCCGCAACTACCAGCTGTCTCGATGGGGTCGGTTCAGCCGACCATCTCAGCGACAGCGCGTTTGGTCGGTCAATCACGGAGTCGACCTGAACGTCGATCATGCGTAGAACGTTGGGATCACGCGCCTCGGCCGGTGCCCAGTCGATCTCGGCCCGCCCGGACAGATGCAGCAGTCCTCCGGTCGCGAAATCGACGAATAGCAGCCCGATGCGGGGGTTCTCCAACAGATTGCCAATCGTATTGAAGAAATTGTTTCCGGAATAGTCGGGAATACGCAGGCGGTTTGGAGCGACGACGCGGACAAAACCGGGTGTCCCTCCGCGATGAGATGCATCAAACCCGTTCGACGCCGCGTGTTGCGGACCATGTCGACCGGACCCGATGAACAAGGTATCCGAGGCGCTTATACTTGCGATCTGTTCGGGGTCGAGGTGGTCAGATACCACCGCCTCTGCCGGTTTATTGCCGGCTACCCGCCGCCAGTCGCGTTCATTGATATACTGAGGGCAGTTGCCGAAGCTCTGGCGGATATCGATTGCAAAACCAGTGTCGGTTGGACGGGTCCGACCGCTGAACCGATTGCGTCGGCGCGTCGCCAGCTCGATGCCGACAACGCCGATATCAGCCCCTTTTCTCAGGCTTTCTGCCAACGGATCACGCTGGTCGATCACGGTATCTACGGTCAATTTGCGGGGATCAGGCGAATGAACGAACCCGTCCTCGCCTTCAATGATTGTCGCCCATACGCGGCCCTCTGCATCGCTGGACGCAGCCACCAGAAACGGCTGCGCCTGATAGAAGGCACGATGCTGGTCCGGCAAATGGTCGCGAATGTACGGAGCGGCCCTGCGGGCAATATCGCCCGCACCCGCCCGCACTTGCGCCGCCAGTTCGCCCGCGTGGAACGGAGTTTCCGTGCCAGACATCGTCTTACCTCCTTGGTGTGTGTTTAAAGGCCCAGATCGCTCAGCCCCGGATGGTCGTCCGGGCGGCGGCCCAGAGGCCAGTGGAACTTGCGATCATCCTCTGTGATCGGCAATTCGTTGATGCTGGCAAAGCGGTTGGCCATGTAGCCATTCTCGTCGAATTCCCAATTTTCGTTGCCGTAGGCCCGGAACCAGTTTCCGCTGTCATCACGGAATTCATAGGCGTATCGCACCGCGATCCGGTTGCCGTCACAGGCCCAGAGTTCCTTGATCAGGCGATAGTCCAGTTCCTTGTTCCATTTGCGGGTTAGAAACGCCTCGATCTCGGCGCGGCCAACGGGGAACTCGGCCCGGTTGCGCCATTGGCTGTCCGGCGTGTAGGCCAGCGCGACCTTGGCCGGGCTACGGCCATTCCAGCCGTCCTCGGCGAGACGGACCTTTTCAATCGCGGTTTCTCGGGTGAAGGGCGGCAGAGGGTGGCGAGGTTCTTCGAGTGTCATTGCACGTCTCCGATTGGGTGTTTGGCGCAGACGTTTAAGCGACGAGGCCCACGGCCGTGGCTGGCATCGGCTCGAATCCGTCCAGCGCCTCGAACCGGGCGATCCATGCCCGCACATTCGGATAGGGGTCGAGCGAGACGTTCCCCTCGGGTGCGTGGGCAGTGTAGGAGTAGGCGGCGACATCTGCGATGGTCGGTCGGTCGCCAACCAGCCAGTCGCGGCCTTCCAATCCCTTTTCAAGTTTTTGCATCGCCTTGGCTGCGGTTGCGGCGGCGAAATCGACGTCCAGAGGTGCCCCGAACACCGTGATCAACCGCGCCGCGGCGGATCCGAATGCGATCTCTCCCGCGGCGAGGGTCAGCCAGCGCTGCACCGCCGCCTCGCCCACCGCGTCGGTCGGCATCCAGTCGGGCGCGTATTGCCGGGCGAGGTATACGAGAATCGCATTGGAATCCGAGACTACAACATCGCCATCCTCAAGCACCGGGACTTGCCCGTTGGGATTCATCTCCAGAAACTCGGGCGATTTATGCGCGCCTGCGGCCAAATCGACGAAAACGACCTCATGGGCGATACCGGCCAGCTTGGCAAAGACCAGGGCGCGGTGCGCGTGGCCGGATTTCGGGAAGTGGTGGATACGTACTGCGTTCGACATTTGTCAGCTCCTGTCATGCGCGGAATTGCTTCTGCGGCTATAGATACAGCTTGCCACCATGGGCGATAATGGGCAGTTTTAGGGGATCATTAAGCCCTAGGAGGGCGGAATAGACATGGACAAGATCGACCGAATGCGTGCCTTTACGCTGGTGGCACAGAATGCCTCGTTCACTTTGGCAGCCCAGCGGCTGGGGCGGTCGTCGCGTCTGGTCAGCAAATACGTGGCCGATCTGGAGGAGGCGCTGGGCGTTCAGCTTCTGAACCGAACCACCCGCAGCGTATCCCTGACGGATGCGGGGGCGACCTACCTGGCGATGTGCGAACCGCTTCTGGACGGGTTCGACGAAATGGAGGAGGCGGTGCGCAACGCGCAGACGTCTCTGCGCGGGATTATAAGGATTTCTGCGCCGACAGGGTTCGGCTCACTACGGTTGGCCCCGTCGCTGGCGGCTTTTGTCGAAAAGCACACTGAGGTCGAAATTGATCTCAACCTTTCAGACCGCCGGGTGTCGATCATCGAAGAGGGTCTGGATTTGGCGATCCGGATCGGGCCAACGCGGGACAGTTCGCTTAAGATGCGCCGGTTGGGTCCGATGCCGCTGATTGTGTGCGCGTCTCCGGCCTATCTCGAAAGTGCAGGTGTGCCCGCGCATCCAAGTGCCCTTGCCACGCATGAGTGCATTCTGGACGGCAATATGAGCGACCCTGCAGTCTGGCGGTTTGATGTCGATGGCAGCGAGGTGGCGGTTCACGTCAATGGTCGCCTTCAGGCCAATGCGCCTGCGGCCTCGGCACGGTTGGCCGCCGCAGGAGTGGCCGTTGCCAGATGCCCGGCCTACACGGTGGCGGATGCCCTTAGGTCCGGGGAATTGGTTGAGCTGTTCGCCGAATACCGTGTCACACCTTACGTCGTGGCGGCGCTTTTCCCGCAAAACCGCAGGCTGACCACGCGGGTCCGCGCGTTGATCGACCATCTGGCAAGCGACGACCTGATCTGCAACGCCGGAGCGTAATGCCTAAAACCTATGACGCTTAGACCCTTGACCAATCCTTGGCCCCTTGTTTTCGTAGGGTCGAGCGCCGGGCGACCCTCACGGAATTCAGTTTTTGAGAGGACGCCCGCAGCCTTGGAAGGGATGGTATGGCCGAAATCGAACGTTGGCTGAGCAAGCACGGACTGGCCAAATACGCCAGCGCCTTCGCCGACAATGAGATTGAATTGGGTGACCTGACAGAGCTGACCGACGAAGACCTCGTGACCATTGGCCTGCCTCTGGGACCTCGGCGGCGGTTCATGAAGGCGGTACGCTCAACCACTGACGGCAACGCCCGGCCGCAAAACACGGCACTGGGCGCGTCGATCGTGGCCGAACGCCGTCAGCTGACGGTCATGTTCATTGATCTGGTCGGTTCGACCGAGATATCGCAACGGGTCGACCCTGAGGACTTGGCCGAGGTTCTGCGGCTGTTCAAAGAGACCTGCGCGGCGTCCGTCGCGGATTTCGATGGTCAGATTGCAAGCTATTACGGCGACGGGATCATGGTGTTCTTCGGGTTCCCGCTGGCCCATGAAGAAGACCCCGAGCGCGCCATTCGCGCCGGGTTGCGTATCATCCGTGAAGTGCCTGAGATCCGCACTCACGCAAAACTCCAGGTGCGGATCGGGATCGCCACCGGTCTGGTCGTGGTTGGCGATTTGCGCGGTGAGAAGATGTTCGAAGACGGCACCGCGATGGGTGAGACACCCAATCTGGCCGCCCGTCTACAGGTGATGGCGGAACCCGGCACCATGATCGTGTCACCTCGGACGCATCAGTTGGCGGGTGGGGCCTTCGACTATGTGCTGCAAGGGTCTTTCAAGCTGAAGGGGTTCACGAAAGAAGTTGAAGCGTGGCAAGTGATCGGTGCGCGCGACACGGACAGCCGTTTCAGACGTGCTGAGGGTGCTGCCCTCGGCCCTCTGATCGGTCGCACGACAGAATATGAGACGCTCAGCGACAAGTGGAAGCTGGCCAGTGAGGGCGAAGGTCAAATCGTTCTGGTGTCCGGAGAGCCGGGGATCGGGAAATCGCGCCTGATTGAGGAGTTGCGGCAGAAAACCCCCCAAGGCGCGCATGAGCAAATCCGACTGCAGTGTTCGCCGTACCATTTTGCCAGCTCGTTTTATCCGATCATCCGGCGGCTTCACCATGTTGCCGACCTGAGGTCTGAAGACTCGGATGAGGCAAAGCTGGAGAAGATTTCGTCGGTTTTAAAAGATCCCTCAGATCAGGTTCTGGGATTGGCCGCGTCGCTATTGTCGATCCCGTTCGAGGATCGGTTGGGGCCGCTGACCCTGACGCCGCAGCAGATCATGGATCAGACACACCAGATGTTGCTGGACCATTTGCTGGCCGATGCATCCGATAAGCCGGTTTTGCTGTTGTTTGAGGACGCGCACTGGCTCGATCCGACGACAAAGGCGCTGATGGATCGGCTTGTGGACCGTCTTAGGGATCTTCCGGTGATGGTCGTGATGACCTTCCGACCGGAGTTTGACCCGGGTTGGGCGTTGCAATCCAATCTGACCAAAGTGGTTCTCAGGCAGCTTGATTTTCAGGACGTTAAACGCATCGCAAATGAGGTCGCGCAAGGGCAGGACATCCCCGACGCCATGTATGAACTGGTAGCGGCCCGATCCGATGGTGTGCCGCTTTACGTGGAAGAGGTGACGAAGGATCTACTGGAAGCAGGCGATATGCCCGATGCTCCAATTGCTCGCGCCAGCGGAGGGGCCTCTGCTGCAAGCTCAGTTCCCAGTGCGCTGCATGATGCGTTGATGGCGCGTTTGGATCGCCTGAGCTCGGCCAAGGAAGTGGCGCAGATCGGGGCTGTGATCGGGCCTCAATTCTCGTACCCGCTTATCTCGAAAGTGTCGCGATTCAGCGATACTGTGTTGCGGTCCGGTTTGGACCTGTTGGTTGAGGCTGGCATCGTCACGACCTCAGGAGATGACGAGTTGCAGACCTTCAGCTATCGCCACGCCCTGATCCGCGACACCGCCTACAACAGTCTTCTGAAAACCGAACGCCGGGTTCTGCACGAACGGGTTGCCAAGACGCTGGACCAGAAAACCTCGGCGGTCGAGGATGCAGGCCCCGAAGTTCTGGCCCATCACTACACCCTTGCAGGTATGGTGGATGAGGCGATCGACTGTCGCTATCTGGCCGGTCAGCGCGCTGTCAAACGCTCGGCCAATACCGAGGCGAATACGCAGCTGTCCTTGGCGCTTGATCTGCTGGGCGACCAAACGACCAGTGTTGAGCGTGACAAGCGAGAGATCGAGATACAGACGCTGCGCGCAGGGGTTCTGCGCTCGACGGCAGGTATCGCCGCGGATGAGACCGGTTCGACCTATGCCCGGATACGGGACTTGTGCGAACGCATGGATGAGACAGAGAACCTGTTCCCGGTCCTCAACGGCCTGTATTCCTTTCACTTGGTTCGGGGTGAGTATGATTTGGCGCGGGTTGTGGCGCGGCAACTTCTGGACTTGGCGGACACATCAGGCGAAACGCAACATCAAATGGTGGCCCATCGGGCGATGGGCGCGGTGCTGTTTCATATCGGAGAGCTGGACCCGGCCCACACGCATCTCGAACAGGCGCTGGCCCTTTACCGCCCCGAACGCGATGCGCATCTGGCCTATGTCTATGGATCCGACCACGCGGCCATAACTTCTTGCTTCCTGAGCCTCGCCACCTGGATGCGCGGTGAGCCGGACAAGGCGCTGGAAATACAGACTCAGGCGGTTGAGGCTGCCCGCGACCTAGATCATGCCCATAGCGTGGCGCAGGCTCTGACTTACCTGTGTATGCTGCATCTTCTGCGCCGCGATCCAGGCGCTGTGACCCGAGAGATGGAGCAACTGGAAGAGCTGTCGAACAAGCACGCATTCACCTTCATGACCCTGACGGCCAATGTCTGGAGAAGCTGGGTCAAGGCCTACGCATCCCCTGGCCCGGACACCATCAAGGACCTCAAAAGGGCGACGGATGCATGGTGGTCCAGCGGAGCGGGAAATCACAAACCGTTCTTCATGACACTGATTGCCGAAGTCACGCTTTCCATGGGCGACCGCGAAGGTGCTCTGACCGCATTGGCGGAAGCGCGTGAACATCAGCGTTTGACCAACGAGGGGTGGGCGCAGGCAGAAACCGACCGGGTTTATGCGCTGGCGAAATCCTCGACCAGTCCCGCCGAGGCGGAATTCCGGCAGGCTTTTTCCCGCGCACAGGACCAAAAAGCGCGGATGTTTGCCCTGCACACGGCCATAGATTTCGCCCGGACATGCGAGCGGTTTCACTGCGCGGCGATTGCAAACACAGCACTTCAGGCGGCGGCTGAGGCGATCTCGGGCGGGGACCAAACAGTTGAGATGCGCCTCGCTCGTGAATTGTTGGCTGGGGTGGAAACGGCCTAGGCGCGCATCCGTACGTGTGCAGGATCATAGGGTGAGGCAGGGATGACCTGCGCGTCGACCAAATCGCCGTACATATCGATCAACACACTGGTGCCTTCGCCCGCCAGCGCGGGATCAATGAACGCATAGGCCAGGTTCTGCCCGACCCGATGACCCCAATCGCCCGAGGTGACGGTGCCAACCACAGTGTCGCCATGCATCAACGAAGCCCCGCCATGGGCGGGTGCGTGTGTTGCGTCGATCTGCAGCGTCACGAGTTGCTTGCGCTTGCCGCTGGCGCGGCGTTCCAACAGGGCCTCCTTGCCGATGAACTCACCTTTATTCAGGTTTACGAACCGATCCAAGCCGGTCTCATATGGGTCGAATTCCGTGAGGATGTCGGATTTCCAATGCAGAAAGCCCTTTTCCATCCGCATGGATTCCACCGCGCGGGCCCCGAACAGCTTCAGCCCATGCGCCTCACCGGCGGCCCGTAGCGCCAGATAGGCGGCATAGAGCGAGGCGTTCGGCACGTGGATTTCATAAGCCAACTCGCCCGAGAAGCTGACGCCCATCACGGTGGCCGGGGCAAAGCCGATGAAGCATTCGCGCACCGACAGCCATGGGAAGGCCTCTTTCGACCAGTCACCGCGCGCACAGGCCGACAGCACGGCGCGCGCTTTGGGGCCAGCCAGAACCAGAATGGTCTGGTCATTGGTAAGGGATCGGATCTGAACATCCTCATCCTTGCTAATGTGCTGGGTCAGCCAGTCCATGTCGTGATATTCGCTGGCCGCAGCCGAGCCGTACCACACACGCTCTGGCCCCCGATCCGAGGCTGGCAGGTTTGCCACGGTCGCTTCGGCCTTGACCATGCCGTGTTGGTTCAGCAGATAGCTCAGACCAACGCGTCCATCGCGCTTGGTGACCGTGCCGCAGATCATTCGATCGAGGAAACTGTGGCGATCGGTTCCGGTGATCTCAAACCGGTTAAAGCCGTTGACTTCGCACAGGCCAACATTTTCCTGCACGTTCTTTACGTCGGCAGCGACGATGTCGAACGCCTCATCGAAGTTGAAGGTGAGTGTCGGGTGAAAATCGGGTGATGGCTTGATGTAGTCCATCCGCTCCCACCCGTTCACGACGGTAAACTCGGCCCCTTCTGCCGCCAAGATGGGCGTCAGCGGGGTTGTCTTGGCCGGTCGTCCGGCGGGGCGATGTTCATGCGGGAAGTGGAACCGGAATTCGTTCTGATAGTCTTCGATAGCCTTCAGTGAGGTCAATTCCACATTCGTATGCCCGGTGAACCGGCGCGGATCGAGGCACCATGTGTCATAGCAAGCCTCACCATGCACGATCTGTTGCGCCAGCAGCCAGCCATGGCCGCCACCTTCGCCAAGGCCCGCGCGCAGGCCGATGATGCAGAAGGCGTTGCGTTTACCGGGGATCGGCCCGACCAGCGGGGCTCCGTCGATGGTATAGGTGATTGGTCCGTTCACTATGGACCGAATGCCAGTTTCTTCCAATGCTGGCATCCGCTCAAACGCGCCGGCTAGAACGTCCATGACGCGTTCCAGATCGTCGGGGCAGAGGGCATTCACAAAGTTCGGATCAATCCCGTCCATGCCCCAGGTTTTGCAGTCCTGCTCATAGAACCCGACCAGTAGCCCGCCCTTTTCCTGCCGGCAGTAATAATCACTGATTGGGCAGCGCAGCAGAGGCATCCGGTGACCGGCTTCGGCAATACCAGGGATATCCTCGGTCAGGAAATACTGATGCTCCATCGAGGCGACGGGGTGGTGAACCCCCATCATAGCGCCCACTTCATTCACGCGGTAGCCACAAGCATTGACGACGATGTCACAATCAATGTCGCCATGTTCCGTATGCACGGTCCAAGTGTCATCCTTGTGTTGGGTCAGCGCGGTGACCGGCGTATTGCGATAGACCTCGGCGCCAGCTTTACGAGCGTGATAGGCCAGCGCCTGACACAGCTGGGCGGGGTCGATGTCTCCGTCCAGAGGGTCCCACAATCCGCCCAACAGGTTGGTGGTTGAGATCAAGGGGTGGCGGCGGGCGCATTCCTCGGCGTCGATCACCTCAAAATGCACCCCCATCCCACGCGCCATCGAGGCGAAGTGGCGATAGCCCTGCATCTGCGCTTCGGTATTGGCCAGTCGGATGCCGCCATCGGCGTGGTGGTAGTTGATCGGATATTCGGGGTTTTCGGAGAGTTCCTTGTACAGGTTGATCGAATGCGTCTTCAGCCCGACCATGGTCTGGTTCATTCCGAAATTCGTCACCTGCGCTGCCGAATGCCATGTGGTACCGCTGGTCAGCTCGTTCCGCTCGACCAGAACCACGTCGGTCCAGCCTTCCTGTGTCAGGTGGTAGAGTGTTGAGCAACCTGCAATGCCGCCGCCGATGACAACAACTTTAGTACGGGATTTCATGACGGTTGAGCCTCCGGATTTCGCTTGCCCTGCATACGAAGTCCGTTTGTCACCATGTGCAATTGTAGAGTGATATAATGAGACTTTATCAAAATTAGAAATCTATTTTTTCGAAGTAAAAGAGATGATCTTGCGCCACGGGCAACAATTCCTCTTGCTTCATATCACAAACACCCTGTTTCAAAGGACTGGGAATGGCTGGACAGCGTAGCAAGCGAGGTGGGCGCGAAGGGCGTCTGGCACAACGGGCAGCCAAGCCCGTTTTTGATCCATGCCCGCCGGGTCAGATCGGTGGGATGTATAAGCCGCTCAGCGAAGCCGACCTGCGCCGCATCTATGATACTGCCCTCGACTTGCTTGAGAAACTGGGTATCGGAGAGGTGCCGGACAGATTGCGAAACGATCTGTTGGCCGTGGGAGCCGTAGACAACGGCAAGGGGCGCGTTCTGTTCCCGCCCGAGCTTGTCGAAGAGGCGATTGATCAAGCCGCAAAGACCTTCACCTTGCATGGCCGCGATCCCAAGAGGTCGATCGAAGTTGGTGGCAACAAAGTGTATTTCGGAACCGGTGGGGCCGCGGTGCAAACGCTTGATATGGAAAGCGCGCTCTATCGTCCTTCGACCCTGAAGGACCTGCATGCCTTTACGCGGCTACAGGACACGCTGGCGAATATCAGCTGGTTCACACGTTGCTGCGTGGCGACCGATGTGCCGGACAACTATGATCTGGATGTTAACACCGTTTTCGCGCTGCTCAAGAACACCACCAAACCGACGGCGACGTCCTTCACGCTGGCCGAATATGTCGCTCCGATAGTCGAGATGCTGGACATCGCCGCAGGAGGGCCCGGAGAATTTGCCAAACGCCCGTTCATGAAGGCGCATATCAGCCCGATGATATCGCCCATGCGTTATGGCGAAGATGCGGTGGATGTCACCTACGAGTGCATCAAACACAATATTCCGATCTCGTGCATCACGGCGGCGCAGGCCGGAGCGACGGCGCCTGCGACCTTGGCGGGGTTTCTGGCGCAATCTCTGGCGGAAACCTTGGCGGCCCTATTGATGGTCCACGCAATCCAACCTGGTTTTCCGATGGTGTTCTCGAACTGGCCTCTGGTCATCGACCTGCGCACTGGGGCATTTTCTGGCGGCAGCGGAGAGACCGCGGTGTTGAATGCCGCATCGGCGCAACTGTCCAATTGGCTTGGTTTGCCCTCGGGCGTGGCCTGTTCAATGACCGACGCCAAGGCCATAGACGCGCAATACGGGATGGAGAAAGGCATAACCTCCATGGCAGCGGCTTTGGCGGGTGGGAACTTGATCTACGAAAGCTCGGGCATGACTGCATCGTTGTTGGGGGCCAGTTTTGAGGCTTTCGTGCTGGATGATGAGATGCACTCCAACACCTATCGCGCCTTGCGCGGGGTCGAGGTAACGGACGACAACCTCGGGTTCGATGCGATTTGTGATGCCGTTCTGGGTGATGGGCATTTCTTGGGGGGCCAACATACTCATGCGGCGATGGAGCGGGACTACTTCTACCCCACACTTGCTGATCGAGCTGAGCCGCGCACATGGGCAGAAAATGGCGCTCAAGATGCATGGGGTAGGGCAAAGGCCCGCGCGGATGAGATTCTTCGCGACCACAACCCCTCGTACCTGACGTCCGAGCAGGAGGAAGCCATCCGGTCTCGGTTCAATATTCTGATCTGATCATTCTACCAGTTTGAAGCTATCCGCCAGCCACGGAGTTTTCTCATATTGCGCAGTCAAAGCGTGATCTCGGATCAGTGCGCGCATCTTGCCATCTATCAGGTCCAACACGGACCGCGAACAATCGGGTGTAGAGACAATCGCAAGCGTGCGAGCAAAGCTTTTGCCCGGAAATTTGTGCATGCTAAGATTTGGGTGAAACCTTTTGGCACGCGAGAACAGCAAAGGGGTGGTGATGGTCCAGCCCGCACCTGCGGCGACCATAGCCATCAAAGTCTGGTTGTTGCTGCATTCGAAATTGGACTGCGGTGAAAGCCCCAGCCGTCGCATTTGGGACTCGATCTGCCGGGCGATGATCAGATTGCCGGAAAACCGCAAGAACGGAAGTTTGGTGCGCCCTTCGACAACGTCGGAAAGGGATTTCTCGCCGAACCGAGGGAGGACCACCACAAACGGGTCTCGTAACAATGGGCGATCCTGCAGGTCCCGCAGCCGTTCCTCTGGGGTGGTCGTGATCCCCAGATCAAGATGCCGGTTGCGCAGCATCTCGACAATCGCATGGCTGGAATCGGTGTGGTACATGAAATCGCAGCTCGGCATGTGGCCCGAAAGAAAGACGGCGAGTTCTGGGATGATATCGCTGTCGAAATCCTCGATCGTGCCAATCCTAAGGTAACTCGCCTCGGCAATATTCCCGGCGGATGCTTCGGCCTTGGCTTTGCGGATGGTATACAGTGCGTCACTGATATTGCGCAGAAAGACCTGCCCTTTGGGCGTCAGAACCATCGGCCTGCGCGCGTGGTTGAACAGCTCGACCCCAAGGTGGTCTTCGAGATTGCGCAAGTGATGCGAGACGGTGCTGATGGTCAGGCCAGTTTCCTCGGCTGCGGCCTGAAGCGATCCTTTCTGGGCGCAGATCTGAAACAACTCCAAGCCTTTTAGGTTCAGGTCCTTGTTGGCGTTAGGGCGGGGCATGTTTCCTCGGCACGAACTCGGCGTGAATTAGCTACAATGATTTGAAATTATTGTTGGTAAACTATCAAATCAACGAAAAGCCGCACCTACTAACCACAATGCCACAATCTTCTCATGTTGCAGATGACACAACAGTGTGAAGATGCGGTATTCCTTTTTTCTTTCACCGCTTCGTTCTTTAATCGTACCCAAGTAAAACGGCACGATCTTGTCGATGTCGTGCAAACCGGTAGTGAGGCAACTCAGGTTGGAAAACGGCCTTCTCTTTTCAATTCTGCCCGATGCCACGGCATGTGAAAGCTCCGCCTCCGTGCCAATTGTCCGCAGCCCGGAGGCCAACAATGCTTGATGCCCGCATCCGCCCTTTGATCGATCCGCCGTTAAACGCGATTGGGCGGGGGTTGGCGGCGCGTGGTGTCTCGGCTGATCTTGTAACTCTGGCGGGTCTGGGCTTCGGCCTCTTGGCAGCTGGGGCGATCGTGCTGGGATTGCAGCTTCTGGCGGTGCTGTTCATCCTGTTGTCGCGTCTGGCGGATGGTCTGGATGGGGCAATCGCGCGCGCTGGGCGAAAGACCGACTTTGGCGGCTATCTCGATATCACCTGTGATTTTCTGTTCTACGGCGCGATTCCAATGGCATTTGTCTGGGCGGACCCGTCGGCAAATGCCCTGGCCGGAGCATGGTTGCTGGTCAGCTTCTACTTCAACGGCGCGACCTTTCTGGGCTATGCGATCCTGGCCGAAAAACGGGGGCTGGAGTCGCAGAAACACGGGTCCAAGTCACTCTACTTCACTGGGGGTCTTCTGGAAGGCACTGAAACCATTGCCTTCTTCATAGCAATCTGCCTGCTGCCCGCTTGGTTTGGCCCAATGGCATGGGCGTTTGGCGCGGTTTGCTTTGTCACCGCCATTTCGCGCATCCTGTTGGCGCGGCAGGTCTTCACTCACTCGGAATAAACGCAAGGAAAACCCATGAAACATCTATTTGCTGCCCTCTGCGCGGCGCTGGCCGGAACAGCATGGGCTGAACCTGATCCCGCAAACTGGCAGGACGTTCTGGATGAGGCCAACGGCCAGACCGTCTATTGGAACGCATGGGGTGGTTCGACCACGATCAACGATTTCATCGAATGGGTCGGAACCCGCGTCGAAGAGGAACATGGCGTCAAGCTTGAGCACGTGAAACTCACCGATACCGCTGACGCGGTAAGCCGAGTGATTGCCGAGAAGTCCGCTGGTCAGGACACGGACGGAGCGATTGATCTGATATGGATCAACGGCGCCAATTTCAGTGCCATGAAAGAGGCCGATCTTCTGTTTGGCCCCTTTGCTGAGGCTCTGCCCAACTGGCGGTTCGTAGACGTGGACGGCAAGACCGTCACCACAGATTTCACCGTCCCGACCAAAGGGTATGAAAGCCCTTGGGCCATGGCGCAGGTCGTGTTCATCTATGATAGCGAGGTACTGCCTGAGCCTCCCAAATCCGCCGAGGCAATTCGCGAATGGGCGGCTGTGAACCCGGGTCGGTTCACCTTCCCTCAGCCACCTGATTTTCTGGGAACGACCTTCCTGAAACAGATGCTGATTGAACTGGTCGAGGACCCGGCCATCCTGCAACAGCCCGCTGGTGACGACTATGCGCAGGTGACGGCGCCACTGTGGGACTGGCTGCAGGATGTCACGCCGGACCTCTGGCGGGCAGGTCGCGCCTATCCGCAAACCGGGCCAAGCCAACTGCAGCTGATCAACGACGGAGAGGTCGATATGGCGATCAGCTTTTCTCCGGGTGAGGCGACAACGGCCATTGCCAACCAGCAGCTGCCGGAAAGCGCGCGGACCTTCGTTCTGGAGGATGGAACGCTGGGCAATGCCAGCTTTGTGGCGATCCCCTACAATGCCTCGGCCAAAGCGGGTGCCATGGTCGTTGCTGATTTCCTGATGAGCCCCGAGGCGCAACTGCGCGCGCAGGATCCGAAGGTACTGGGTTTTAGCACCGTGCTGGACATGGCCGCCCTTTCGGCTGACGATCGTGCCGGGTTCGACGCGTTGGAGCTGGGCGTAGCAACCCTTTCGCCCGCCGAGCTTGGCCAAGCCCTGCCGGAGCCGCATCCCAGCTGGATGACCCGGATCGAAGCGGATTGGGCTGAGCGTTACGGCGTTGGCAACTGACCTAAGCACCGGCAAACCATGGGGGCTGGCACCGACGCTAACCATAGCGTTGTTGCTGGGTCCGATCGCAGCCGGGCTTTTGGGAACGATCCTCCCGGCCTTCGGAGGTATGCGCCCGGACGGGCAAAACGGGTTTTCATTTGATCCGTGGGTGCGCCTCTGGGCCGAGCCGGGCGTCGGTCAGGCCCTCTGGCTATCATTCAAAACCGGTTTCCTTTCAACGTTTGGGGCGCTGATCGGGTGTTTTCTACTGATCGCAGGTTGGCAGGGTACACGCGGGTTTTCGCGGCTCGAGGCGCTGCTGTCGCCTCTTTTGTCTGTACCCCATGCGGCGGCCGCGCTGGGGCTGGCTTTCCTGATTGCGCCGTCAGGCTGGATTGCGCGTCTTATCTCGCCCGGTCTGACGGGATGGACCCGCCCTCCGGACGTGTTGATCCTGCAAGACCCCGGCGGGTGGTCTTTAATTGCTGGGCTGATGATTAAAGAACTGCCATTTCTGCTGCTGATGTCGCTGGCCGCGCTGCCTCAGATCAAATCGGCTGAGCGGATGCGCGTGACGCAAGTGCTGGGCTACGGCAGGGTCCGAGGGTGGTTTCTGGCCGTGATGCCCGCGCTCTACATACAGATTCGGCTGCCGATCTATGCGGTCCTGGCGTATGCGATGTCGAATGTGGATGTCGCGATGGTTCTGGGGCCGTCGCGCCCACCGACGCTGTCCATGTTCATCCTGCGCTGGATGACGGACCCCGATTTGGCCATGCGCGCGCCCGCTGCTGCGGCTGCCTTGGTTCAGTTGGGGCTGGTGGCGGCGGCCATCATGGTCTGGCGAGGTGGTGAAAGGGCCGTGGCCGCGCTGATCAACCGTGGTGTGGAAAGCGGAACGCGCGGCATGGGCTTGCGCGACACCGCCCTTAGAACCCTTGGCCTCGTGGTGTCACTCACGGCGGGGATCGCGGTGTTCGGCGGGCTGATCGGCCAGTTCATCTGGTCCTTCGCCGGACGTTGGAGGTTTCCCGACGCGCTACCGAGCAGCTTCAGTATGATGTCCTGGGAGCGCCACGGCCCGGACGCGGTAGAGGTCACCCTGGTCACCTTGGCACTGGCGTTTGCCACCGCACTGATCGCTTTGGTTCTGGTGATCGGCTGCCTGAACGCAGAACTCCGCACCCGGCGCAAGATGAACAAGACAGGTATGGTGATCCTGTACCTACCGCTCATCCTGCCTCAGATCGCTTTCCTGCCGGGCCTGCAGATCCTGATGATCCAGATCGGAGCGGCGCAGGGCACCCTCCCTGTGGTCCTGACCCATTTGGTCTTCGTTTTGCCCTACGTGTTTCTGGCCTTGGCCGGCCCTTACCGCGCGCTCGACCGTCGCTATGCCACGATTGGCGCCGCCATGGGGCTGGGACCGGTCGGAGTGCTTTGGCGTATACGGCTGCCAATGTTGCTGGCTCCGATCTTGACGGCGCTTGCGGTGGGGATGGCGGTGTCAGTCGGCCAATATCTGGCCACTCTTCTGGCCTCGGGCGGGCGGTTGAACACGTTGACGACTGAAGCGCTGGCCCTGTTTTCAGGCGGTGATCGTCGTGCGATAGGGGTCTGGACCATCGCGCTGGCGTTCACGGCATGGCTGCCATTCCTGCTGGCCTTGATGATCCCCAGAATTGTCTATCGCAACAAAAGCGGACTGCGCCATGATTGAAAACGGCCTCTTTTTGGATCAGCTTTCGATCTCTCACGCCGATGGCAGAGGGCTGGTGCAGCTATCGGCTGACATCGCGCCCGGAGAGGTACTGAGCCTGATGGGGCCGTCCGGGGTTGGGAAATCCACCATTCTTGCAGCGATCACCGGAACTTTGTCGCCCGCCTTTCGTCTTGAAGGGCGCATTACTTTGAACGGGCGGGTTCTGAATGCCCTGCCACCCCAGAAGCGCCGCGTTGGGATCCTGTTTCAGGACCACCTGTTGTTCCCACACCTGTCTGTTGGTCAGAATGTCGGCTTTGGCCTGCCGCCCCGTACCCCGGACCGGGCCGCGCGCATTCAGGCCGCCTTGTCCGAGATCGGGTTGGACGGGTTTGAAGCCCGCGATCCCGAGACCCTGTCCGGAGGTCAGCGCGCCCGTGTCGCCCTTATGCGGATGCTTTTAGCGGAGCCCGATGCCCTGCTTTTGGATGAGCCTTTCTCGCGCCTCGATGTCGGCCTCAGGGACAGAATGCGGGACCTCGTCTTTACCCGAGCCCGCGCGGCGCGGCTGCCGGTTTTGTTGGTGACGCATGACATCGCCGATGCCGATGCCGCAGGAGGCAGGGTTGTGACACTGCCTGAAAAGCGGTGTTCGTCGAGATGATCAGCTTTGCCTAGTTCGTCAATCCGGACAGGTACTTGATCGCCGTCAAGCTGGGCAGGAACGTGTACGCGCCACCGCGTGTATGGATCAGGCGGGGAAAGCCGTGCAGTCGGATCGTGCCGCCATCTGGCAGGCTGAGGTCGAACCAGCTGGTTTCCGGCGTGTTCGCCCCCAGCAGAGGGTCATTGGCCCCCGTGATTGTCGGGTCGTGCAGGCCGAGGTTGATCCAGTCGCACATCACCGCTTCAAACTGTGCGCCGATATTGGCGCCGATGAAGCTGCCTAGCAGGCCGCGTTCGGCGGTGTCGGGGTTTTGCGGGTCGAAATCCGGGCCGTAGGACATGCCGCGCCGCACCAGTCGTCGCGTGTAGTTGGCGATGCGCTGTACGATCCGACCGCCGCGCGGGTTGCCTCGTCGCAGATGCGAGCCGGCGGGACAGCGGGAATGGGCGTTGTAGTTGAAATTGGTCAACGAGACCTCATGCTCGGGCCATTGCGCATCCGGTGACAACTCATAAGGAACGCCGTTGCGCCAGCGCCCGCACATCTGTGCTGCGACGACCTCACGCAGCGCGCCGTGGATGTCTAGGCCTTCTCCGATGCGATCCAGATTGTTCGGATCGACTAATTTGTCGCGATCCGGGTGATCCATCAGATAATCGGCGGCTTTGTCCAGATAGGCCTCGAAACCGGCCGCATCCTGCGCCAGAACTCGGAACGCATTGAACGACCCGTTGAAACCAAGCGCATTGGGCGAGGGGACGCGGAACACCACGCCCTCTTGGCGTGTGGGATAACCCAGCAGGGCGGTGCCCAGCGGGTCAATCGGTTCATCGACACCGGCTTGCTCGGGGTCATAGACCTGCTCGAACCGGGGCTGGGAAATGCCATCGACATAGCCGAAAAACACCTTGCTATCGGCCAGATTGCGGCCGTCGCGTTTACCCAGAATGGTGAAGGCCGCGCCAACCTGTTTCTCTACCAGGTCTAGGTGATCCTGAACGTCGGAATAGACCGACGCCATGATGTGAACCCGGTCAGGTTGATCAAACGGAGCCGGCCAGTGATCCGGTGCGCTGGTGCCGAAATCGCCCAGTTTCATCGCGCGTTTCGTCATGCCCTGCACGAATTCGCTGGGGAAGGTTTTCAGATCCTCGGACGCGGTGCCAAGCGCGCGCAGCCCGGCATAGGTGAGGCCGATGTTGAAACAAAGGGGCGGCTTGACCTCCCACAACACCCCTCGGGTGATTTCGGGGACCGCGTCACTGCCGCCATCGACGGCGGTTGCCAGAAACTGACGGGCCGCGGCGCGGTCGGTGACTTCAAGAAACAGATGGCGCACCAGATCGCGGCGATAACCGCGCAGGATGTTGCCCTGAATGTCGGCGAGATCGAGTTTTGCAGTCACCAGCCTTGTCCAAATTTTTGGCGCACTTGCGCGGCGGAAACGCCCGGATAGGCGCGATAACCGCCCCCCAGCGACAGGTTAGGGTTCGCGTAGAGTTGCAGAACAAACGCACGCGGAAGGGTTTCCAGCCGATGCGGCGGCTGGTTAGGAGGCAACCCTTTGGCCTCATCCTGAAGGCCGAACAAGTCGGTCGGGAAATCGGGGGCCTGAAACAGGTCGTGCTCATGGACCCAGTCGATGAACTCTTCGACGTTGTGCTCGGTCGGGATCAGGTGCTCCGCCCCGTCCACGAGCGAGATGACGTCGTTGAACACACTGCCGATGGTGGTGATGAAATCCCGAATGTAGTTGCTGAAATCGCCGTCATAGACCGAAATCATGCAGATCTTGTCGTCGATCAGCAGAAACCGGGCGAAATGCACCGTTCCGACATTGTCGAGCCCTGCAAAGATCTCTTCGACGTTCTGCGCGATCGCCAGCGCGGCATGGGCACGTCCAGCGGGCGAGGGGTCTTTCAGCGGCATGATCAGGTTCATCATGCGCTGCACGTTCTCGCTGGGTTGTGGCGAGGGGCGCGGGCCGCCGGGCAGTTTCGGCTTGGGGTCGCGCCAGTGCCAATAGGGCACAACGATGTAGCGTGACAGGAACTTGAACCATCCCCGATCCGGCAGGGTGTTGACGTAGCGGTTGAACCAGCTGTTCTGACGAGTCATGGTCTTACCCCTTCGAAAACGGGCAGGGGGACCCGCCGCGCCAAGCGCTTGAGATTTTGTACGAGTCGATGCGCATTTTCAGTACAGGATCATCCGAGGCCTCAATCCCGGGGGTCAGCAAACCAGGATTGAAGCTGAGCTTCTCAGACTGTTCTATCTGGTCCTCAGGCACAGCGTTTAGCGTGAGAACGCCCATCATGATCCGTTTGCGATGAGGTGGCCAGGGGCGCGAGGAGTTGTTGAAATCGTCTCCGACCTCACCGATTGTCATCATCAGAGAGAACCGCGCAGGTTCTTTAGCAAGACGCTCCCTAAGTTCAGCCTGCAGATAGTCATCCACGGGGGTCTCATCCGGGTCGGTGTTAAGCACGCCTGCGATGGGTTGCCACGAAAACCGCACCCAGCGGCGTACGCCCTCTGCTCCGGTTACGATGAATGTATGGCAGGCGTGATAGGCCGCCCGCGCGTAGCTTGTTGGCGCGCCGATCTGGGCGGCCTGCAATACACCAAGTTGAGAATAAGCGTTCCGGTCGGCAAACCCGATGGCGCCTTCGTCCGGGCTGATCGTCTCGCCAGGATAGGGGTCGCGTTCAGGCAGCATCAGTTGAAGGTAGCTCCAGATTTTCTGCCAGGGGGTCTGACCGTTGTAGAGCTTGGGCTTGGCGGCCTCGGCGAAATCCAGAAACGTCTCGGGCGTCGGGGTGAAGAACTCGGGCAGGTTCATCGCGATCAGGTCGGTATCAGAACCATCAGACAAGTGAAACCGAACCGCTAGCCCCCGGACATCGGACCAGCCGTCATGCACCACGGCGCAGCCCGATCCGTTCGAAAACCGAACAATCACATCCGTCTTTTCATTGGTGAAGTGATCCGCGGCGCAGAAATTCCGGGCGATGGGTGTGGGCTTGAAATAGCCGGTCGCACTGATCCCGATTGTGTGAACGGGGCGTAGAGCCAGATCACCATCAGGACGATGCAGAACTTCTACCAGCTTCTCGGCAAGGCCGGGATCGCTCATGACTTGACCACCTGTTAACTGAAGTTACCCCAAAAATGTGGCGTTAACCATAAACACTGGTCGGGCAAAGGCAACAGGAAGAATACATAAAACCCAGCGAAGCCACTGTTTGATCAAGCAAAACTGAGTTCGGCTACCATTTGTTCAGCATATCTTTGGCATGGGTCCAGTATTCACTTTGCCGGCAGGTGTAGAATGCCTTCTCCATCAGATCGTAGGATTCAGGTCGGTGTGTTGCCAGCCCCACGACCTTGGGTAGCGGAGGGTTCAGACGCACCATTCGCTCTTTCAACACAAGATGGGCCATCCAATACTGGTTTTCGGCAGATGTGGTTAGCAGCAGTTCGATCAAAGCCCCCCGAGGCGCGCCCGAGGTGATCCCGAACCACTTCAACAGGCCCCAGTCGTCGGGGTTCTTGATCATCTCCTCCGAGATATCTGTGGGCTGTTGGCCAGTGCCGATCGACAGAGCCTCGATATGCGCCAGCCCTTCGGCGCGACCAGCCGCGATGGCCACGTTGATGCCGTTCATCACTGGATTGTTGGCAAAGGCCCCGCCATCAGCGAAATAGCCATAGTCCACCCCGTCCGAGATGATCTGATGCGGTGGGAAATAGGATGGCGCGGCCGAGCTTGCCATGGCGACATCCAGCAGGCCGACATCGCTCATATCCAGCCATTTTTCGTAGCCCAGCGTCTGGTTGGTGATAGTGAACGGGGACCATCCCACCTTGTCGCTGCGATGCAGGCACACGGTGTTGACCGCCAGAACCAGATCCGGCGACAGAGAATTGACTTTGCGGTCTCCGACCAGACTGCGCCCGATCTCCTCCAGCCCGGTGGCATTGTATTGCGAGGCGGTGATGCCCGGGCCTCCGCCCAGTTTGAACCGCCGCAGCACCTCATCCAGCGCCTTGTCCAGAAAGCTGTGTTCGTTTTCGCGGAAGATCTTGTCGGCATCTTCACGGTAATGCGCGGCAAGGTCGCCGATCAGCTGGCCCATATCCTTGCCCTGCGTCCGGCCATCCGCCAGCGCCACGGCGATCAGCCCACCGGTCGAGGTTCCCGCGAACCCGTCGGCCTTGTCCAGAACGCCGGTCTCTTCCTGCAGGCTTTGCAGGATCAGGCAGGTCAGGTAGCCCCTGATCCCCCCGCCATCGCAGGACACAAGTTTGAATACCATTCGATGCGCCTCATCGCTTTTTAGTTGTAGGAGGTTTTAGGATAACTGGGCTGGGAAAAGCCAGCCGTTTTGCGACCCGTTGAGGCTTATCCCGCATAGCAAATTGGAAAAAGCCTTGCGAAAACCTGTATTTGTCAGCACAGTTCGCCGCGAAAAGGACGGGCTTGGCCCGCAATGGCCGACCCCACCGGGGCCACGGCGCAATCAGGGAGTTGAGGCTATGGCGTTGGAACTACATGAGATGTGCAGCGGGCTGGGCTTTCCAGAAGGTCCGGTTGCGATGAATGATGGCTCGGTCCTGTTCGTGGATATCAAAGAGCAGACCCTTGTGCGCCTGTCCGTGGATGGCACCGTCAGTGTGGTGGCCGAAATCCCCGGCGGCCCGAATGGCGTGGCGATCGGCCCGGATGGCGCGGCTTATGTCTGCAACAATGGCGGTGTCTACAGTTTCGTGCCCTACGGCCCCGACGATATTACCGTCCCCGCCCCCATTCGTCCGCACTACAAGGGCGGGTCGGTCCATCGGGTCGATCTTGAAACCGGAGAGGTTACGATGCTGTTCGACTCCTATGAGGGGAAACGGCTGATCGCGCCCGACGATCTGGTTTTCGACAAGGATGGCGGGTTCTGGTTCACCGATACGGGGATCGAGGACGCAGAGTCCACGCGCTATGGCGGGCTGTACTATGCCACGATCGACGGCAAGACACTTATCAAGGCTGCTACGATCCCGATGCCCAACGGGGTCGGGCTGTCGCCGGATGGCGGCACCGTCTATGTCTCGGACACAGTGTTTGGGCGGCTTTGGGCGATGAAGATCACGGGCAAGGGCCAAGTCGAGCCCGGCCCGATTCCGGGGATGCCAGGGCAGGTGGTGCAGACCTTGCCGGGGTACCAATGGCTCGACAGTCTCAAGGTCGAGGCCGACGGACGGGTCTGTGTGGCGACGATTTTCAACGGTGGTATCACGGTGTTTAGTCCTGACGGGTTGACCGAACATGTCGCCATCCCCGACCTCTTCACGACCAATATGTGTTTTGGTGGTGAGGACATGCAGGACATCTGGATCACCGCCTCCAGCACGGGCAAAATCTACAAGGCCAGATGGCCTCGTCCGGGGTTGAAGCTGGAGTTTACGGCTTGATGTAAGGACCGTCGGTTTTGCGCGGTCGAGATCAGCATATGCTTGAGCCATGGCCAATCACGGAGGGTGTGTCGCAGGTGTAATCCGGCGACAAAGAACTAGAAGGACAAGGCCTTGGCCGGACTGCCGAGGCTCAGTCTGCAGGCGTGGGTGTGGTAAGCCAGGTAATGACGCTGCGGTCTAGTTGTCGGTAGCCGATGTCGAATTCCGTCCCTGCCGTGACTGTATTCTTCAACGATTTGGTCAACCGCAGCCTTAGAAAGGTTTCACTGGGCGCGCAGTGCAGTTCGGCATGGTCAAAACCAAAGAACTGTTTTACCGCCGGGAACAGGGCTTTGTAGAGTGTCTCTTTGGCTGAGAATACAAGCGTTGCCTTCAACGCCTGCGCGTCGCTTTCCCGGATCAGCCGGGTTTCCTCGGGCTGCAAAGCGACCTTGAAAATCGCATCCAGTGAGGATCCTTCGGCGATGTCCTCTATATCGACGCCAACCAAGGTGCCGGGCTGATCGGTGATAATCGCCGCACAGCGCCCCTTTGAATGCGTGATCGAACCTGCGACGCCTGCGGGCCAGATCGGCTCACGGTTGGGACCTGTGGCGATCTGCGTCGATGCATGCCCCGTTGACGCCAAAGCGGCCATGGCTACGGCACGGCCTGCAAGGTACTCGGCCTTTCTCTTTTCAACGGCCCTGTCCAAACGATCCGGGCGGTCGACGCACAACGTCGTAAAAAGGTCATCTTCAAAACGAGATTGATCAAACCTCGCGATCACAGCAGTCGCTGTCGCAGACCCGATGTCCATGGCCCCCACGTCCGTCAGGAACCCATCGGAGCGCGTTTCAAGGGAAGAGAGGTGTTGGGCAGGCGGTGTCATGGCCCCCTTGGCTTCCCTCAAGCGTCGCGCCACGTCAATCCGGTTTTTCAAATCGTACGACGCCAGCATATTGGGGCAGCTTGAATTGTAGAGAGATGTGGGGAACCATCTGAGGCCGAAAGCTAGAACCTACGGCCCGCCCAGAGGGTTGGGCGGCTGAGTGCCCCTCATGTCCGCAGATCGCGTAGCCGCGTGCCAGACTGCGACCGGATTTGGATCATGCGTCTGAAAGTGCGGAGATATCGGCCTTTGTCCACACGCAGTCGTGGTCAGAAAGCGGTGTGCCGGTGGCTGAGATTGAACTCAACACGCCTTTGTCTACGGGCGTGAAACCCCGTCCGGCCAGCCAATCCAGTTTCATCTTTCGGTCCGGGTGTGGCGTGATCAGACTGGGGCGGGTCGTGTCGCCCTCGGCCGTAAACGCCCACGAATAGCCCTGATCTTCGGCCAGAGCGAACAAGGTTTCGCGGCGCCAGTCGAAATCGGGGGGAAGGTGGTTGCCGGTGTTCAGATCTCCGCCGATCAGAACGGGCATGTCGGGGGCGAAGGCATCGATCTCCTTTAGCAGAAGTTCGAACTGAACTTGCCGGTGTTCAGCGGCGGAATTACTTTCCAGATGGGTAGAGACTACGCAGATCGGCCCCTGTTCGGTGGGCACCACGGCGGCAATGGCCATGCGCCCGCCGACCCGGGGTTGCTCGGGGTCGGCAGCGCCGCTTTCGGGGGTGAACCAGTGGCCGTGGTCGTCCAACCGGATCAACGTCGTGCGTTCAAACGGGACTGAGGACAGGACGGCGTTGCCGTGCCAGCCGGTTGTGTTGAAATCATCGGTGCAAAAGGCGCGCTCGGTCGGGCCGCCCAGGTCAAGCTCGTGAAACTCGACGCCAAAGGCGTAGGTCATGCCAAGGGCGCGAGCGACCTCTTCGGTGGTGTGGCGTTGCGCGGTGCGGGCCATGCCGCAATCGACTTCGGACAACAGAACGATATCTGGCGCGATCGGGGCCAGATGCGCGGCGGTTTCTTCGGGAAACAGGCAGCGTTCAACATTCCAGGCAGCGACGGTGATCTGCGCCGGCAGTTGGGCCGCTTTGGCCTCGCCGCCCAATTGCAGCGCGTTCATCGCCGGCAAGGATGCCATTAGCGAGCGATGCGCCTGCGTTGTGCGCGGGGCAGCCAGAATTTCAGCCCGCTGGTCAGATGTGACAGCGGGCAAAGTCGCGACAGTATCAGTGATCAAAGGACTTTTCCCGTTTCCACGTCAAACAGACGCAGGGCGTCGTGTTTCAGCGTGATGCGGGTTTCGCCCGTGTGCACGCTATGGTCTTTGCCGACCATGACTGTAAATGGCTGGTCCGCAAGCGTTCCGTGCAGCAAACGATGCGCGCCAAGTTCTTCGAGGATGTCGACCTGGAACGAGACGGATCCGTTCTCATCCAGTTCGACATCCTCGGGACGTACACCCATGGTCACCGGGCCGCTGACGGCCTGTGGCGCGGGCATCAGCCCGTCATAGCCGTTGAGGCGGACCTGCCCGTCTGACGCTTCGGCCTCGATCAGGTTCATGGGTGGGGCACCCATGAACGAGGCGACGAAGGTAGAAGCCGGATTGTGGTAGATCTCGGAGGGGGTACCGATCTGCTCAATCCGGCCTGCGTTCAAAACGATGATCCTGTCGGCCATCGTCATCGCCTCGACCTGGTCATGGGTTACGTAAACTGCCGTCGTGCCAAGACGACGCTGCAGGGCTTTGATCTCGATCCGCATCTGGTTGCGCAGCTTTGCATCGAGGTTCGAAAGAGGTTCATCAAAGAGGAACAAGGCGGGGTCGCGCACCACCGCGCGCCCCATGGCGACGCGCTGGCGTTGACCACCGGACAATTGCGCCGGTTTGCGGTCCAGATATTCAGTCAGGTTCAGCATCTTGGCGGCGTCTTCGACCTTGGCTGCGATCTCGGTCGCTGGCGTGCCGCGGTTCTTCAGGCCATACCCGATGTTTTTGCGCACCGTCATATGCGGGTAAAGCGCGTAGTTCTGGAACACCATCGCGATGTCCCGATCTGCCGGGTCCACATCGTTGACCACCCGGTCGCCGATTTTCAGCGTACCTTCGGTGATATCCTCGAGCCCCGCGATCATGCGCAGCAACGTGGATTTGCCGCAGCCCGAAGGACCGACCAGAACAACGAACTCGCCGTCTTGAATGGTGAAGCTTGTGGTCTGAACGGCCTTGAAGCCGTTTGGATAGACCTTGCGGATGCCCTCTAATGATACCTGAGCCATGCGCGTATTCCTTATTTGTCGGATTCTGTGAGGCCCTTGACGAACCAATTCTGGAAGAAGATGACGATCGCCACCGGCGGGATCATCGCAACAATGGCCAGCGCCAACGCTTGTCCATGCTCGGGGATCTGACTGTCGGTGTAGGTCAGCACGATCTGTTTGATGCCCCGGACCAGCGTGAAGAAGCTTTCATCCGTCGTGATCAGCGTTGGCCACAGGTACTGGTTCCAGCCAAAGACGAACATGATGATGAAGATCGCGGCAATCATCGTGCGGCTGAGCGGGACGAGGATGTCGATAAAGAACTTCCACGGCCCTGCGCCGTCGATCCGGGCCGCCTCGGCCAGTTCTTCGGGGACGGACATAAAGAACTGCCGGAAGAAGAACGTGCCTGTGGCAGATGCGATCAGGGGAACGATTAGACCGGTATAGGTGTTGGTCAGGCCCAGTTTCTGGATCGCTTCGTAGGAGGGCAGGATGCGGACCTCGAGCGGCAGCAACAGGGTGGTGAAGATCACCCAGAAGGCCAGCGTTGCAAAGCGCAGACGGAAATAGACGATGGCATAGGCGGCCATCATCGAGATGATGATCTTGCCCACGGCAAAGCCGATGCCCAGAATGAAGGAGTTCATCAGCATCAAGGTGCCATCAACTGTCTGCGTGAACCCGCCTTTTTCAAACATGGCGGCGTTGAAGTTCTTGCCCAGGTCGTCGCCTAGGCCCAGTTGGATGCCTTCGCGGTGGATGGTGACCGCATCGTGGCTGGCTGTCGTCAGCGCCAGCAGAGGTGGCAGGATCATCAGCAAGGACCCAAGGATGAGGACAAAGTGATCTCCGATCGTTTCCCAGCGGATTCTGCGGGGTTTGCGGGTCACGGCGGGTGTGTCGAGTGTGGTGTCGGCCATGATTTCCTCCCTCAGGTATAGTGAATCCGGCGTTCCACCAGCCGGAACTGGAAGACGGTCAGGATCAGAACAAGGGCCATCAACACAACGGATTGCGCGGAGGATCCGCCAAGGTCGTTGCCGCGGAAGCCATCCAGATACACCTTGTAGACAAGCGTCATCGGGTTGTTGCCCGGCTCACCCTTCATCAGTGCGTCGATGATGCCGAATGTATCGAACAGGGCATAGGTGATGTTGATGATCAGGAGGAAAAACGCGGTTGGGGCCAGCAGAGGAAAGGTCACGTCCCAGAACCGCCGCGTGGACGAGCGGTTGTCGATCATGGCCGCCTCGCGAACTGAACGTGGGATGGATTGCAGGCCCGATAGGAAGAAGATGAAATTGACCGGGATCTGTTTCCACACCGCAACGATGATCATTGCCGTTGCGGTGGCGTTGTAGTCAACGCCCAGCTTGAACTCCCAGCCGAACAGTCCGAAGAACTTGGTCATGGGGCCGGTGCTTTGATCAAAGAACAGAATACCCAGAAAGCCCGCGACCGGGGGTGCGATCGCGTAGACCCACATCAGCAGGGTGCGATAGGATCTCGCCCCTCGGATCACCTTATCGGCCTTGACCGCCAGCAAAAGTGCAATGGCCAGCGAAAAGAAGGTGACGAGAATTGAGAAGACAACCGTAAACCACGCGATGCGTTTGTACTGATCATTGCCCAGCAATGAGGTGTAGTTGTCCGCCCCCACAAAGGTCGAGCCGAACCCGAACGGATCCTGCAGAAAGAACGACGATTGCAGCGCCCATCCAGCGGGCCAGTAGAAGAAAATGGCGATGATCATGAGCTGCGGCAGCAGCAGCGCCACAGGAAGCCAGATAGTGTCGAAGCCCGCGCGTTTCATTGTTAGTCCAGTTGCAAAATGGGGGATGGCCGCGCCCAAAGGCGCGACCATCTTGGGGGTGATCCCAGAACCTTAGCCCTGAGTCTTGGCGAAGCGCGCCAGCAATTCGTTGGCTTCGGCTTCAATGTTCTGGAAAGCGCTTTCCACGTCGGTCTCACCGGTCAGGATACGGCCATACTCGCGGTTCATGATGTCGCGGATCTGAACGTAGAAGCCCATGCGGTAGCCCTTGGTGTTGTCACCGGCCTTGGCTTGCAGCTGGTTCACACCAACTTCGGCGGCAGGATAGCGATCATAGTGGCCGTCTGCTTTGGCGGCTTCATAAGCGGCCTCGGTGATCGGGACATAACCGGTTTCCTGGTGCCAGAAATACTGGGTCTCAGGTGCGGTCAGGAAGCGGAAGAATTCAGCGGTTGCCTTGTTTTCCTCGTCCGACTTGCCCGACATCGCGAACAGCGCTGCGCCACCGATGAAGGTTTGGGTCGGCTCAGCGGTGACAGCTTCCCAATAGGGCAGCTCAACCGCGCTGAATTCAAAACCCAGGTCTTTCTGCAACAGGCCGCCGAACGAACCGGACGAACCCAGCCACATGGCAACTTTGCCTTCTTCGAACGGTTTTGCGTTGTCACCCCAACCGGTGCCATACCATTCGAACATGCCGTTGTCTTTCCACTCGGTCACGGCGGTGAAGTGCGCCTTGATCGCGTCGTTGTTGACCAGGATCTCGGTGTCCATGCCGTCATAGCCGTTGTTGTTGGTCGCAAACGGCAGGTTGTGGCGCGACATGAAGTTCTCGGTGAAGATCCAGGGCAGGTGCGACTGGCTGAGCGGGATGTAGCCTGCCTCTTTCAGCGCCGGAGCGGTTGTCGACTGGAACTCTTCCCAAGTCTTCGGTGGGGTCACGCCAGCAGCTTCCAGAGCGTCGACATTGTAATACAGGATCGGGGTCGACGAGTTGAACGGCATCCCGATCATCTTGCCATCGCTGTCGGCATAGAAATAACGCACACCGGCAATGTAGTCATTGATGTCGAATTCGACGCCGTTTTCAGCCAGCAGGTCCTGAACCGGAACGGTCGCGCCTTTGGCCGCGATCACGGTGGCGGCACCTGCGTCAAACACCTGCATGATGTTGGGCTGCTCGCCCGCGCGGAAGGCAGCGATCCCGGCGGTCAGCGTTTCTTCGTAGCTGCCCTTGTAGATCGGAGTGATTGTGTATTCGTCCTGCGACTCGTTGAATTTCTCGGCAACCTTGTTGACGGTTTCCCCTAGTTGCCCGCCATGTGCATGCCACCAAGTGATTTCGGTTTCTGCAAAAGCTGCGGTCGCGGTGAACGCGAGCGCGGCAGCTGTTGCGCAAAACTTCAGATTGTTCATTTCGATCCTCCGGTTCGGTATCGGCCCTTTGCAGCAAAAAGACCGTTGGCATTATGTGCCAGTTTTCATGCAGGCTCCCCTGCGGCGTTTTTCGCGCGCAGCCTCCGACCCGCATCAGTGGAACACGTCCGCAAACTGCACACGTGACCACATACTGTTAACGTATGACAGTTCAATGAAAGATTTCTAGCAATATTGACAAATTCGACAAAAAAGATGGACAGCTTAGGCGTGGTTGATGACAGCAAAAAACAACTGGACAGACCGCGCCGCGTTACGGCGCAGGCGGTTGCCGATGCGGCGGGCGTGTCCCGCTCGGCCGTGTCCCGCGCTTTTACGCCCGGCGCTTACCTTGATGCGGAAAAACGTATAAAAATCATGCGTATGGCTGACCGTATGGGGTATCAACCGAATGCGTTGGCGGCGGGGTTGAAGGGGGGGCGATCGCACCTCGTAGCGGTCTTTGTGGGCAACAAGCGGAGCACCTACGACTCGGAGTTTGTGAACCGGTTGGTCGGGCAGTTGAACGCTCTGAACAAGTGGCCGATTCTGATTGATGGCAGTGGCGAGAGCGCGGAATCAGCCATGGATCACGTTTTGCGCTATCCGCTGGATGCTTTGATTCTGCGCGGGGGCAGCATGCCCGGCGCGCTTGTGGAGCAATGCAGCAAATTCGGTGTCCCCATGATCTCATCCGGGCGGATCGTGGATGCGGCGGGGATCGACAATGTGTGCTGCAAGAATGCTGACGGGATGACCCTCGCGACTCGTGTTCTATTGGACAAGGGCCGCACACGGTTCGGGTTCATTGCGGGCGCTGCCGAGTTTGGATCGTCAGATGATCGCAGGGCCGGGGTGGTCAACACTTTGGCGGCGGCAGGATTGTCCCTGATTGCGCTAGAGGTCGGAGATTTCACGGTTGGGTCTGGTTACGAGGCAGCGCAGAAATTGCTGCGTGAGAACAGCCTTGATGCGCTGATCTGTGCCAATGATGCCAGCGCGATCGGAGCGTTGACCGCCGCGCAGGAGCTGGGCGTGGACGTGCCCGAAACACTCTCGATTGTGGGCTTTGACGATATTGAAATGGCCGGGTGGCCCGCTTTCAATCTGAGCACGATCAACAATCCGATCGACCTGTCGGTCGAACATGTGATCACCTTGCTCGAAAAGCGTCTGGCTGAACCGGCTAAGGCCAGTGAGACCCTTCTGATCGAACCCTTCTTTGTCCCGCGCGGTACCCATTGACACAGATACGGCCCGAGGTGCCTGAAATCGCGAAGGGTTTCTGGACGCCGTGCAGGATGACAGTATTCTTCACACCGCCTATTGCCCGCTCTTGCAAACAGAGAGAGGTCTCGACACCTAGGCAGGGCCCTGACTCAGACCTCTTGGATCGAAGTCTCTGAAAGTCTTTCCACAAGGCTTTGCTCAATCTCTTCCAGAACGCCGCGTACTCGTTTTTGAAGGGCGTGTTCGACAGAACAGGTTGGCGCCTCATCTTCAAGGCCGCTGGCGACAAGGCGCTCGTCCAGCGCAAGGTAGACATCGGCCAACGTGATTTCGCTCGGCACGCGGGCCAGACGCCATCCGCCTGCATGGCCTTTCTCGGACGTCAGCAGACCGGCGGCACGTAGTTTTCCCAGAACGCGACGCACAACAACCGGGTTGGTTCCGGCATGGTCCGCAATTTCGGTTGAGGTGCGCACACGGTCCGGCTCTCCGGCCATGTGGCTGAGCGTGTGCAGGGCAAGTGACAGGCGGCTATTGCGCTTCATATGACGGGGTTCTCCAAACCTGCTGGCAACGTAACTTTGGCTGTTGCATTAATCTAGTAACTATGAAAGTTACAAGAACCGCATCCAGAGCTATGGAGACTCATATGTCAGATACGCGCCTTCCCGTCACGGTGCTTTCCGGATTTCTTGGGGCTGGCAAGACCACTTTGCTGAACCGGGTTCTCAACAACCGCGAAGGTCGCCGTGTCGCGGTGATCGTGAACGATATGTCCGAGGTGAATATCGACGCTGACCTCGTGCGCGCCGATACCGAACTGAGCCGCACGGACGAGACGCTGGTTGAAATGTCGAACGGCTGTATCTGCTGCACCCTGCGCGATGACCTGCTGGATGAGGTCCGCCGACTGGCGGCCGAGGGGCGCTTTGACTATCTACTGATTGAATCAACGGGTATTTCTGAGCCTCTGCCGGTGGCCGCGACCTTTGATTTCCGCGATGAGTATGGCGAAAGCCTGTCCGATGTGGCGCGTCTGGACACGATGGTGACGGTTGTCGATGCGGTTAACCTGCTTGGGGATTTCTCCTCGCATGACTTCCTGCAGGATCGCGGTGAGACCATGGGCGAGGAAGATGAACGCACCCTCGTCCATTTGCTGACAGATCAGATCGAGTTCGCCGATGTCGTGATCCTGAACAAGGTCAACGATGCCGGGCCGGAAAAGGTCGACGCGGCCCGCAAGATCATCCGCAGCCTTAATGCGGATGCCGAGATCGTCGAGGTCAATCACTCCGCTGTGGCGGCTGAGAAAATCCTCGATACCGGGCTGTTTGACTTCGAAAAAGCCCATGAGCATCCGATGTGGGCCAAAGAGCTGTATGGCTTTGCTGACCACGTGCCGGAGACTGAAGAATATGGAGTTGCGTCTTATGTCTACCGGGCGCGTCTGCCCTTCGTGCCCGAGCGTATCCTTGAGGTTCTGAACGGCGATCTGCCGGGTGTGATCCGGGCCAAGGGGCATTTCTGGATTTCTACGCGTCCCGATTGGGTGGCTGAGTTTTCGCTGGCCGGAGCGCTCTCTAGCGTGCAGCCTTTGGGCACTTGGTGGGCTTCGGTGCCAGAGGATCGGCGGCCAACCCATGACAGTGCCCGCTCCTATATGCAGGCCCATTGGCAAGAACCATGGGGAGACCGCCGGCAAGAGATCGTGTTCATCGGTGCGGGGATCGACTGGCCGACCCTTAGGGCGCGCTTGGATGCCTGCCTCGTACCTGCCGTTGCGGCTTTGGGTCCCGACAATTTGCCGGACTATCCCGACCCGTTCCCGATCTGGCGTCAGGCTGAGGCCGCAGCATGAGCGTTGTGCGCCAAACCGTGATCGGTGCGGCCGTTGGGGTTGGCGTTGCGGATACGCCCGAGGCGCTGAGCGCCTTTCTAAACCCAGGCTGCGCCGCAGCACTTTGGCGGCGTCAAACTCCGCCCAGTGTTCAAAGCTGGCTAAATGATCTTGAACCCGAGGACCTGCCGAAGGGGCGGGTGATCCTTCCGTTGGGCAAGGTGGCCGAAACAATCAGCCATCTTTGCGACATGTCCGGTTTGCCAGCATGCCCTGAGCGGGACTGGCTGGAGGCGGATATCGCCTTACTGGCAGACGTGTTCTCAGATCTGGTCTCGGCCCGGTATTTGCGGTTGCGGCTGGATGTTGTCACGAACAACGCCTGCCGCAAGTTCCATATCGACGCCATCACCGCGCGACTGGTCTGCACTTATCGCGGCACCGGTACGCAATACGGCATTTCGCGTGATGGCGCTGAGCCTCAACGTGTCTTTACGGTGCAAACCGGGTCTCCGATCCTGTTACGTGGGACACGTTGGCCGGAGACACCGCGGTCGGGCCTTTTGCACCGTTCTCCTCCAATCGAAGGCACCGGCGAGACCCGGCTCGTTCTGGTGCTGGATCCCATCACAGACCTGGACGAGGCCGCATGACAGGAAATCTGGGACAAAGCAGCTTGCGGCGCAGGAAGCGCGCGGGCGATCCCATGGCCGTCTTTGACAGCCTGCCCGCCCCGTTGAGGCAGTGGTTGTCGGAAGCGGCCCTGCCATGGTCGCCCGTCTCGGCGCGCCGGATTTGGGTCAAAGCACTGGCCAAAGGTCTTACGCCGGAAGAAACGTTGCTATCGCTGAATCGGGCCGAGGCGAGAACACTGGCACGCGACAAGGTGATGGCCCTGCCGCGCGGTTAAGGCATCCACGCTCTGGGGTCGCTTTGACTTGAAACTGTTACGCTCAGCCGTCACCATCCGATCATTGTTGATTGATGAATTACGGAGGGCGCAATGGCCTATAAGCTGATTAAGGGCGAGTTTCATATTTTCTATCCCGACATTCCAAAGCAGGGCCCGGAACCTGACGGTGATACTCTGAAATTCAAACCAGATGACCCGTCGCTTGTTCAGGACCTTTGGCGTTCGGGTCAGCCCCGGCCCGGCTTCAATGGGCGCGGGATGATCAATCTGCGGTTTGAAGGTCTGGATGCGCTCGAAACCCATTTCCGCAGCGCGCATCAGAACAAACCCCTTGCGGAGGCGTCGCGCGATTTTCTGTTGGATTGGGCCGGGTTCGGAGACGTGGTGTTCTGGGATGACAAGCCAAACAAGGTACAGCAGGTCGAAAACAACCCGGTTCGCGGTTACATCCTGACCAATGGTCTGGACGGCCACGGCCGGATTGTGGCCTTTGTCTACTCGGGTGATGCGCCCGAACCGGACGGTGAGGTATTCAAACTGAGGCCGGACCGCGTGGATCAGAGCTTCAACGCTCGCAGCCTGGAGGCTGGTCAGTCCTATCCGCTGTTCTACCTGACGCTGCCGATCTCACTTGCCCGGCATCTCGGAGGGATTGCGGATCAGGCCCGTGCGGCGGGGAAGGGTCTGTATCCTGATGACGCTTCTGCCCCCGGGCAAGACTTCGAAGTAACCCCGGCGAATTATCAGAATCTGGCAATCTGGCCCAAGCTCTTTCGGCGCTTGCATGACTATTTCGCGGATGAATTCGATGATTTGAGCGGGTTCGACACCTGGCTGCGCGCGGATCCGAGGGACCGGGACGATCGCATGCTTCTGCCTGATGACTATGACGCCCATTTCCACAATGTGGTCGAGGTGACCTCGCCCACTTCCATGAGGCTGACGGTCGACCCCAAGGATATCGTGATCCTGCCGGACGATTTCACCATGTCCGACACCGGCCTGCCGTCACAGTAGCGCCAGGTCTAAAGCTTCGCCGAAGGTGCCGGGCCGCGCCAGTCCAGACTGAGATCATGGCGCAGACTATGTGGGAAGGGGATCATCCGATTGGTATCCTCGTCCCACAGCCTCCATTTCAGGCAGTTGAGCGCGCCTCGGACGTCGATCGCCGCGCTGTTCCAGTCCTGCGCGATTGAGGCGTTGCAGGTCTTGAGGTGATAGCAGGGGATTTTGGCGTTCAGGTGATGCAGGTCATGGAAGCCGAAATTCAGCAGAACAAAATCTACAACCGGTCCTAGTCGGAGCGAACTCGCCCCGTTCAAGGCGGCAGCGTGGGCGGTTTTGTCGCCGGATTGGCGCCAATAGGTTTCTTCGAAGTTGTGCCCGACATAGACGACAAATATTCCGAAACTGCCTGCAAGAATGCTGCCAAGGATCAGGGCGTAAAAACTCCACCAACCCAGAAATGTGATGATCAGGCCCCAGAAGACAAACATGGCGATATTCTGCAATAGGACATCCCGGACGCTGACTTTCAGTGTGTTTCGGGGCCAGCGGTATTGGACAAAGTAAATCAGAACCGGGCCGATCAGGAACAAGGTGATCGGGTGCCTGTAGGCGCGATAGAACAGTTTCCTGGACAGGGGCGCGGTCTCATATTCGCGCCGGGTCATGACATAGACCTCGTGGGCGTCCCGGTGATCCAGATTGCCCAGATGCTGGTGATGCAGGTTGTGATTATACCTCAGAACGCTATGCGCGATCCCGGAAAAGAGGCACAGGAGGTTCCCAAGCAGATCATTCCACGTGCGGTTTGTGAAAAAGCTGTAGTGCCCGCAGTCATGCTGGATGGAATAGAGCCGCAGGATTCCTGCCGCAAACAGGATCGAACCTAATGTCAGGGAAAGCCATGCCCCGGGAAAAAGGGCAGGGATAGCAAGCGCCGCAGCGACAACGCCTGCGCTGATGGCCAGCGCTTTGCAGGCCATCCTATCGTCTGGTTTTGTGAATTCCCTCGGAACCTTGATCGAACTCATTACCGTCACTGAAAATGATTGAGACTATGAAAACGCTTAGCGTCCCCAATCGTTAGCACGGCTTTGGATTTCCGCCAAATTCGATGAGGTGCGCGGTTCAGGCATCGGTTTGGGACAGCTCCAGAAACATATAGGGCTGTATGTTCTCAAATGGCCACAGGCGAACAACCTGCGTGAGGCCCAATTTTTTTGCCCCGCGCCCGATCGCGTTGAACACGCCGATATGTTCCTGAAATACCGGATCATCGTTGAATCTGTCGATCATGCGGTCGGTGATCTCAGACCGCACGCGCAGGCGCAGGCCGGACCCCTTCAGGTGACGTTTGATCTGGGCCAGACGGACGAAGTTGAGGCTGTTCCACAACCCATGAACTTCGTAAGTGTCCTCAACCCATGTAATCCGCTTTCGAAACAGTCGCCCTGTCAGGGTCTTTGAGCGAAGCGCGGGAATGTTGAAATGCGGCTCATACGGGAAACCGTAGTTGGGGCACAGGATCAGGCAGCGGCCCTGTGGGGCCAGAAAACGCGGCAGCGTATCCAGGAAATGCTGCCAATCCGGCAAATGCTCCAGCACGTTGACCATGTAGATCAGATCATAGAGTTGGGACGGAGTGAACTCCTCATAGGTGCTGCGTTGAATGTCTCCGCCCTGCTTGGCAGCGTGATCCAGAACATGCTCCATCGGTGCGAAGCCTTCGGCGAAAGGCTCAATGGCGTCCAGCGTGATGTTTGGGTTCCGTTGGCGCAGCATGGTCAGCAGGATACCTGCCCCGCAGCCGATCTCCAGCGCGCGTGCGCCGAGGGGCAGGGCGCAGATTTCAGGGTCGAGATTGTGGAAATGAAACCGTGCCGCGCTGAGCCAGATGTCTTTCAGGGGAAAGTCGAACCGCGCGAAATCCTCAAGAATGTCGTCGACCGAAAAAAGGCTTTCTTGAGGGCTGACCGAATGCATACTGATCCCGAGACGAGTGGTTTGAAGGATTGATATAACAATGTGTTGGAGCGGGCCAGCGTCCTATACCATTGCTGCCGTCGGGGTGATCGCCACCGTCAAAGCCATACGACAAGGCGAGAGCCCGTTGCTCTGGTCTCCGCTGGTGTATTTCACCGCGATTGAGGTGCTGCAGGGTTATTCCTATTCCGTCGAGGGACAATGCGCATTGCCCCAAAACCAGGTCGCGGCGTTTCTGGCCTATATACATATCGCCTTTCAGCCATTGTTTACCGGCATTCTAGCCTTGTATTTTATCCCAAAGGATGTGCGCGGTATTATAGCGCCCGTGGTCTTCGGTCTCGGCGCAGTGACCGGAGCGTATCTGTTGCTGCAAATTTATCCGTTCGAGTGGGCAGGCCCGTGCCGACCGGGGCGTCTTTTGTGCAGCGATCATCTGTGTGTGAAGGCGGAAAGCTGGCACTTAGGCTGGCATCTGCCACTGAACGATCTGGGTGAAAGCCTGCCTGCCACGATTTTCGGGCAGCAATATGATCTGAATTTCCCGGTCTATTTTACGGTGATGTTCCTTCTGCCCGCTGCGCTGGGCGCGTGGAAAGTGGCGGGGTTTCAACTGCTGATCGGGCCGACGCTGGCATGGGCCTCAACAGATAGCCCGACGGAAATGCCTGCGATTTGGTGTCTGTTCTCGCTGGGCATTGTCATGATGATCGTGTTCACGCCGCTCAAGACGGCGCTGCAGGCAAAATCATGGCCTTTATGGACTGTGCTGCGCTGGGTGAACGGGACCAATAAAAAACCACTCTAGTACCCAAAAAAACCGTTCACCCGCGCACCACTTTCTTTACCTCATGCCTAACCTGCGAACCGCAGTTCCGATCTGATCGGATACCCGGTTCCCCCTCAAGCCGGTGGGAGGCAAGAAACCCTATGGAGGCGGCGACTACGTCTCGGCGTCACCCTCCAGTTGATACAGAACCCAATCGTCACTCAGGCCTTTCAGCTGTTTGGGTCCAATTTCCTGAAACTCCAGCCCCAGACCCAAAACCAGATCGCGCACGGTGCTGGAAACCCATGTCTGCCCACCGGGTGTCAGGCTGAGAACACGGGCCGCGATTGCGATCGCGATACCGGTCACATCGTTGGTGGTGCGCAGACACTCTCCACAATGAATACCGGCCCGAAGCTTTAGGCCAAGCGCGTCTGCCGTGGCCCGAAAAGCCTTGGCGCAAGCGATGGCGGCGCTGGGGCGGGGAAAGATCGCCAGCATGCCGTCGCCCATCAGTTTCACAAGTGTGCCTTCGTGTTCTGCAACGGTTTCAAGCGCTGCCGTATCCAGAGCATCCATGACATCGCGCCACTCTGCATCGCCCAGACGCGCGATGATCTCGGTCGAGTTCACTACATCGGTCATCATGATTGTGACCAACAGGCTTTTGTTTTCACCATCGGCCGCGCATTCGGCGATGTTGTCCTCGAAAGTTTGGTCGATCAATGCGCTCGGCTGAGGGTGGATGATCGTCGGGCGAACCGGGAATGATTTTACGACCGACGGTTCTGTGGTCTCCATATCAACAACTGCCAGCGTGCTATGCTTGCTGCATGGCGCCGGAAGTTCAGACAGTTCGGGATCGTCGATGGGCTCAATAATTTCAAAAGATGTATTTAACATAACTGCACCAACAAATCTGGACGTTGAAACAGAGATTAAAATCAAATTGTCACCAAACCGCGATGCAGATGTTAACCAGATGTTAACAGGCGGGGTTGTTGCGCACGCTAGGCTTGTGTCCGTGGCTGAACATATTCCAAAAAGAGTGTGGGGATGGTTTGGACGTAAATACTCACACGTGCCAAGCTGTGTTTAGAAACAGACAGGTAGGACCACAGAGTTGAAGAAGCTGAACGTATTGTTGGTAGAGGACGACCCGTCATTGCTTGCTCTGACGTCCGCGCTTCTTCGGCCGCACTACAATGTTCTTCAAGCGTCCAATGTTGCGGATGCACGCGCGACGCTTGCGTCCCAATCGGTGGATATCGCTTTGCTGGACCTCGGATTGCCGGATGAGGACGGTCTGGTGCTTGCGCGTTCGATGCGCGCGAAATCGGCTCATCCTCCGATTATCTTCGTGTCGTCCCGCAATACCGCGAGCGACAAGATCAGCGGGTTGGACATCGGGGGTGACGACTATCTGACCAAGCCGTTTGACCCGGATGAGCTTCTGTCCCGGATCAACGCAGTTCTCAGACGCACGAACCCCCAGGCGCAGATGCCGCGGCAGGATACCAGGGTCCGGCTGGGCGAGATCGAGATTGATCTGGACAGTCGACAGGTCTGGAATGCCCAGCACGAGGTCATACCCGTCACACGGGCCGAGTTCGACGTGCTGATGGCTATCGTAAACGCGAACGGTCGGGTGCTGTCCCGGTCGGTGTTGCTGGATGCGGTCGCCCTGTCGCCGGATCATGACGCCGGAGAGCGAACAATTGACGCTCTGGTTGCCAAGATCCGCAGGAAGCTGTCGGATGGCGGCGATGGTCCAAAGATCATCGTGACGGTCCACGGGGTCGGCTATCGACTGGGGGTGACACGACAGTGAAACCCCGCGCCTTCATATATGACGAACCGATCAACGCGGTCACCCAGAACTTTCTGGACAAAAAGTTTGAGGCTCAATACCGCGATTGGTACTTCGAATCTACACGCGGGCAATTCCGCACAGCGCTGCTATTTGGCGCGTCTTTCTACGTCGTCTTTGCTTTTCTTGAGGTTTTTGTCCTGCATTCCCGCAGCTTCTCAGGTCAGGATCTGGCTGTCTGGGGCGCGCGGCTGTTCATCATCTCGTTCATTTTCGGACTCTTCTTTTTCTCGCACAAACTTCCGGCGCGCACATTGCCCGTGATCATCTCCACCGGCTGGTCGATGATGTATCTGGCCATCTGGGCCGCCTTCGCCTTTTCCGGTGATCATGAATCCAAGGATTTTTTGTATCGCTTTGCGCTGATCAGCCTTGCGGGCACCGTGTTCCTGCCCTTTGTCTTTTCCCACTCGGCAGCGTTGCAGCTTTTGCTGTTCGTGCCGGTGTCGTACTATCTGGTGTTCGACAAAACGAGCTTAAGCAGCGGTATTGATACGTGGATCGGTCCCTCCTTCGTTCTGGCTTCTACTGTTCTGATTGGTCTTTATGCCAAGTTCTTTTCCGAACGCACACTGCGGGCGAATTTCGTGCAGAGTGTCTATCTGGAAAAGGCGCGCAACGATGCGGAAAAGGCGAATGAGGCGAAATCCCAGTTTCTGGCAACCGCAAGCCATGAGTTGCGCACACCGCTGAACGGCATCGTGGGCAATATCCGCCTGATCAAATTGACCCCGCAGGACCCTGAGTCTCTGGACCAGAGACTGGATGAGATTGAACGCTCGAGCCTTGCGATGCGCAATCTCATCGACGATGTCCTCAACATCGCGCGTCTTGAGGAAAAGCCCGAAGATCGAGAGTTTCGCACCTTCAACCTGTCCGAAGTTCTGCAAGACCTCGAGGCCGTCTTGCGCCCGCTGGCCCGGTCGAAGAACGTACAGTTGATCATCCCGCAGTTTGACGATGGCGTTTATCTCAGCGGCAATAGCGGCCACCTGCGGCACATTCTGCTGAACCTTCTAGGCAACGCGGTGAAGTTCACCAATGAAGGCTCGGTCACGTTGTCTTTTGAGCAATCAAAGCAGTCGGTGGCCTTTACGGTCAGCGATACCGGGATCGGTGTGCCCGAGGACCAAGTCAAGGATATCTTTGAACCCTTCACGCAGGCCTCGAACATCGACTCACGCAAAACAGGCGGGACTGGGCTGGGGCTTTCGATCGTGCGTGGGCTTGTCTCAACGCTGAATGGGCAGGTGTCGGTCAAAAGCAATCTGGGCGAGGGGACAGTGTTCCGGGTCGAAGTGCCTTTCCACGCGGCCCCGGCCCCAAGCCCGCAATCCGAAATGGCGGGTTTTGCAGCCACGGTCGGGACGAAGCAAAACGTTCTTATCATCGAGGACGACCCGACCAGCATGGAGATCCTCAAAAGCCTGCTAGAGAGGGATGGCCACACGGTCACCGCAGCGGCCAACGGCAAAGAGGCGATTGCCCGCTTCCATCCAGATGACACCGATTGCATTCTAACCGATATCCGACTGCCCGATACGACTGGCGTTCAATTGGCGCGCGACCTGAAGCAGATTGCCAAGGAAACGGGATTGGACAAGTCAATCACCACTATTGCAGTGACTGCCAACGTAATGCCCGAAGATCTGGATGAATACACGAACGCTGGCTTTGACGCGGTTGTCTCAAAGCCTCTGGATGAGCGAGTGCTATATGGCGCCATGCGAGCCTCACTCGGGCAGCCATCCCCTGAGATATCGTACATTCCAAATACCGATGACACCAAGGAACGCCTGAGGAAATTCCTGAGCAATGAAGAGTTGGATCAGGTTTTCCTGACATTCCGAGAGTCGCTCGAAGACTGCTATGTCGAGCTTAAGAAAGCGCGGGGCCAAGGCGACAGGGATCGGATCGAGTTCCTCGTTCACCGGGTCTATGGCAGTGTCTCCAGTTTTGGTGAAACGGAATTGGCCGCCAAGGCACAATCGGTCGAGGGGCTTTTGCGCAGCGGTGCCGAGAATTATAGCGCAGAGTTGGACAAGCTTATTCAATCCTGCGGGGTCGTCATTCAGGGCCTTAAACGACAGGCCTCTTGAGGCGGTCTCTCATAGCACAGCCTGTGCCCGTTCGATCATCACCACTGATGCCGGGTCGCCACCGCGTAACGTGTCGGCAGATTTGAACGCGTCTATGGCTTGGGAAAATCGCTCGGTCCGGAAATGCGCCAGGCCAGACTCGTAGGCCGCGATCCAGGCTGGCGGTTCAGGCGTGTCGCCGGCCATTGCGATCAGTTCAAACACGACCAATTCCTCGGTGCGGCCCGCGATCTCCATCGTGTCCAATTCGCGGGCAATGATCGCGTCGCCCGCTTCGCGCCGGGTTTCGGGGCCGATCAGGATTGCGGTGCCGTATGTCTTGTTGACACCCTCCAACCGGCTGGCCACGTTCACCACGTCGCCAATGGCGGTGTAGTTCAGGCGATGCTCGGACCCGATATTGCCAACCAGAGCTTCTCCGCTATTTAGCCCGATCCGCACATGTAGTGCCTCGTCCGACTGGCTTTGCAGGGCCGAGTTTTCAATGACTTCCACTAACTCTAAGGCGGCGCGGCAGGCGTGTTCCGCGTGGTTCGGATTCTGCCTCGGTGCGCCCCAGAAGGCCATCACCGCGTCGCCGATGAACTTGTCGAGCGTCCCGTCATGGCGTTCGATCGTTGAAGAGGCAGCATTGAAAAACGGCTCCATCAGTTCCACGACCTTTGGGCCGTGTTTCTCGGCCAGACCGGTGAAGCCAGACACGTCGCAGAACAGGACCGAGATTTGTTTGGTCTCGCCACCGGGTTGCGACTTCACACCCGCGGCGACCAGCATTTTCACCAGATCGGTCGGCACGTATTTCCGAAAGGCCGACAGCCCGGCCGCCATGCTCGCCGTCGCAGCCGAGAGGTTCTCAAGCTCGACCAAACGCGAGGGACGACGTGAGACCTGCTCGACATCGAACCGCTCAATCCGGCTGAGGTCTTCAGCGACGCGTGACAGCGGGTTGGCAACGACCCGGCGCACCAGCCAGATTGCGGCGATGGTCGCCAAGGCCACCACGCCCAGCAGGATGTAGACCAGATTGACCAGCGTCCGGTCGATCCCGGACAGAAAGGCCGATTCCGGGATAACCGTCGCCACACGCCAACCGTAAAAACCCAGCGGTGTCAAAGCGACCGCATAAGCCACGTCGTCGTAGACGATCCGTTTCGTCAGGGTGCCCGCAACGACCCCGTCTGCGTCGGTCAGCAGTTTCTGGCCCGAGAGTTTCGCCACTTCGTAAAGCTCTCCCTCACCCATGCGGGCGGGGGTGATTTCGTCCGCGTTGGGATCGGGCACGGCAATGACCTTGCCATCGGCGCTGAGGATAAATGCCGCACCGAACTCACCGGGGCGCAGGGAGCCCAGAAAGCGGGAAAGGCGGTCGGTATCAATGGCAACCGACAGCACGCCTTGCCGTTGGCGACGTACATCGATTGGGCCGGAATATGCAAACACTGTCTTGTCGCTGTTTGGCAGATCGCGCACTTCGATCCAATCTGGCGTGTCGCGGTCGATGAAGTTGTCATACCAGGGGTGTTCGCGCGGGTCGTAATCTGTTTCGGCAAAGCTGCGTTCTTCGAACTGGATGTCGCCAGGGATGAAGATATAGCGGTCTCTGCGCAGCTTCCTGTCGTGAATGTTCTCGTCGATCTCGATCATCTCAAGCCCGCTATCCCCCAGCCGGTGGGCCGCAAAGAAATTACCATCGGGCCAGCCGAAGGTGATCCACGAGATATTTGGTTGAGATTGCAGTTGAGACAGAAACACAAATTCGCGTTTGTCGGCCTGACGTGTTTCGATCACGTTTTGAATGAAGATCGTCCGGACTGCGGCCCAGGCAGCCTCGGCGGATCTGAGGGTCAGGCCAACCTCAATCCGGACCGTGTTCGAGATCTGGCTGTTGATCTCGGCGGCCAGCATCTGACTGTTGTCTCGCGCCGTTGTCCACCACAGGGAATGCACAATGAAGGTCGACACGCCGATGGACAAAGCGACGAGCATTGACACAGCGATCCCAACGGTGACACGCATTGAAGCTCCACGGCGGCCTATCGCGACTGGCGCAGTGATGCGGGCAGTCAGGTTCGAGGCCAAGTCTAGGGGCTGCAACCGTCAGTTGCCAGTTGGTTTCAATCTGCGCTCTAACTTGTGTAGTTGGCGAGAGAAACGCTTGGACAGAAAAACCGGCAGATCGACGGGCGGGTCAATCTGCCGGTGTTTTTGGTATCTTAGGTCAGCTACGACCCTTCCATGGGACCAGTACGTTCTCGGCCTTGCGCATCAGGATATCAATGCCGTAGCCGATAATGCCGATCAGCACGATGCCCATGATCACGATGTCGGTCAGCTGGAATTTCGAGGCCGCGATGATCATCATACCAGCCCCTTTCTGCGCCGCGACCAGCTCCGCCGCAACAACCGTGCCCCAGCAGACGCCCATCGCGACCCGCGCACCCGTGAAGATCTCGGGCAGAGAGTTCGGGACGATCACATGACGCATGATCTGCCATTTGGATGCACCCAGCGAATAGGCCGCGTGGATCTTGGAGATATTCACACCCGAAACTCCCGCACGGGCGGCAATGGTCATGATCCAAAGGGCGGCAAGGAACAGCAGAACGATCTTGCCAGTCTCCCAGATCCCGAACCAGATGATGACCAGCGGGATCAGCGCCAGCGGAGGGACAGGTCGCATGAACTCGACAATCGGGTCGAACCAACCGCGGAACCAGCCCGACAAGCCCATTGCATAACCCAGCGGAATACCCACGATGGCCCCGGCGATGAAACCTGCGATGACGCGCAGCAACGACCAACCCAAGTGCTGCCAGAGCGAGAAGTTCTGATAGCCTTCATTGGCGATCTCGAAGAAACGCGCGACGACCGTTTCCGGTGCAGGAAGCCAGATCGGGTTCATTTGCAAACCCTGTGCTGGGGTAAAGCTGATAGCGCCCTTGCCGGTCAGCGATACAGTGCCGTCTCCAACATTGACTTTTGCGTCAGGACCGATCGGATTGCCATTGATCGCGATGATCTTTGCGCCATCTGCGCGTTTGGCGTCGTCGTTCTTGTCAAACAAGATGGTCGAGGACCGCCCGGTTGGCGCAGCAAATGCATCGTCTTTGGCGAAGCCCGTACCGGGATCAACCTCGAAGTCTTCTGCATCTTCTCCGAAGGGTGGGACGCGGATGAAGACGGTGGCGTCATCAGTCGTGCCGTCTGCATTCTCGACCGTGTAGGTGAATTGGGTTTCCCCCACAAACGGCCCCGGAACATGTAGCGGGATCAGTTTCGATCCTGTGAATGCCGCCCAGATTACGAAGATAACCAGAATCGAGATGATCGAGGCTGCGCGATCCGCGCGCACAGCGCTTTCATCGCCAAAGGTCACGGTTTTCAGGCTGGTAAAGTCCTGACGGCTTTGCAGGCCCTTGCGCAGCAGGTGAACGATCAAAAACGCGCCGCCGAACAGGCCGATATAAAACAGAAGTACGATCATGATGCTTGCTCCGTCCGGCCCATGATTTCTTCTTCCATTTCCCAGATCATCGATAGGATTTCATCTCGGGTTTCGGCGAAACCTTCGGACTTTTTGACATCGCGAAGGTCGGCGTTCACGCCGCGTTCCGCGAAAGGCAGGTTGTATTCCTTGTGAATTCGCCCCGGACGCGGGGCCATCACGATCAGGCGCTCGCCTAGCAACAGGGCCTCCTCGACCGAGTGGGTGATCAGGATGATGGTCTTGCCGGTCTCTTTCCAGAGTTTCAGGACCAGCCCCTGCATCTTTTCCCGGGTTAGCGCGTCCAACGCGCCCAAAGGTTCATCCATCAGGATGACGTCAGGCTCATTCGCCAGACACCGTGCCAGGGCCACGCGCTGCTGCATACCGCCCGACAGCTCATAGACGGCCTTTTCCTTGAAGTCCTGAAGGCCGACGACCTCAAGAAGATGGTCCGAGATCTTATCGCGCTCTTCCTTGGGCATGCCTTTCATGCGCGGGCCGAATTCCACGTTTTCGCGCACGTTCATCCATTCGAACAAGGCGCCTTTCTGAAACACCATGCCGCGTTCCGCGTCTGGCCCTTCGACCACGTGGCCATTTAGCTCGACCCGGCCCGAGGTGGGCGCAAGGAAGCCCGCGACGATGTTCAGCAACGTTGTCTTGCCGCATCCCGAGGGCCCGAGGACCGAGACCAACTCACCTTCTTTAAGGCTGAGCGTGACGTCCTGAAGGGCTTGCACAGAGGTACCGTTGGGCAAGTCAAAGCGCATGGACAAATCAATGATGTCCAGTTCAGGCATTCCGTTTCCTTCCTGCTGTTGTTTCCGAAGGCCAGCCGGATGACCGGCCCCCGGAATATGTATGTTGTATTAGTTGGACGCGGCCGCCAGCGGCGCGCTGTTTACAGCGCCCTCATAGGAGTCCAGCGCCGAGTCGATGCTGCCCGCATCCACAAAGACATTGGCAACGCCGCCCATGAACTCATGCGCGCCACCACCCAGCCATTTGTCAGACAGCTGCTCTTCAGCGGAGGGGAAGGTGAAGGTCGCGATGGTTGCCTCGGCATCGGCCAGGTCCATACCTGCATCCTTTGCGATCGCGGCGAGCATCTCATCCTTGGAGTCACCCGCGTTCCACTGCGCGTTTGCGTCAGCAGTCACTTTGAGGAACTTGGACAGCAGTTCAGGCTCTTCCTGAATGAACGAGGTCGGTGCACTTGTTACGTCGAACACCAGAATGCCAAGCTCTTCCTTTTCGGCGCCGGTCAACAGGATGTTGCCGTGGTCGAGCATACGACGCAGCGCGCCACCCCAGCCGCAGACCATGTCCAGGTTACCCTGAGCAAAGGCTGCCGCGCCATCGGCGGGTGCCATGTCGACGATTTCGAGCGAGCTGGTATCCACGCCGAAATGGGCCATCTGCGACAGGAACCCATAGTGCGCGGCCGTGCCGATCGGCACACCGACTTTCTTGCCGTTCAACTCTCCGGCGTTGGTCTTGTCGATTTCCAGCGCTTCGGCCACGACGCAGTTGTCATTGTCCGAATAGCTAACCGCAACATCGACGGCCTGCAGGTCCTGACCAGCTGATGTGGCCACAACGAACGGCGGAACGCCTTGGCTTACAGCTATCTGAACGTCGCCGGATGCCATAGCAGCCGACATCGCAGTCCCGGTGTCGAAGGACACCCAGTTGATCTTGACGCCCATCTCTTCTTCATAGGTGCCGTTGGCCTTGGCGTATTGGAACGGCATCGGCCATTCGAGGAAATAGGCGACGGTGATTTCATCCGCAGCCGCTGCTTGTGATGCCGAAAACGCGGCAAGACCGGCGCAGGCCGTTGAGAGCAGATACTTTTTGATCATTGGTTTATGTTCTCCCTGTTGTGATGATCATTTTTTATATAGCCCGACTTTTTGCCGGACCGATGCCTGAGACAATAGACCCAAGATAGTGAAACAGCGAAACAAATTGTGCTGCGGCGCTGTAAAAACCGGGGGCAGAGCTGCGAAATTGGGCGCGAAGGCGCGCAAAATCCATTTGGTGGCTCTGCCGGGAATTGCTGTTTGTTTTCAACATGGTCTCATGTTGAACCGCCCCCGTGCGCGGTTGCGCCAAAGACGTCTGGTCGAGCGTGATTGCGCTGGTGCCAGTAGAGGGAATCGACACCTCTGATCGCTGTTCCAAAGCGGGCGTCATAGTAGATCCCGTTCCTCCAACACCTTGCGCGCGACGCGGAAGCATTCAAGCGATTGAGGAACACCGCAATAGATTCCAACCACGTGAATGATCGACTGGATTTCCTCCTTGGTGACGCCATTGTTCAGTGCGCCGTTGCAGTGGATTTCCCATTCGTGCATTTTGCCCAACGCACCCAGCATGGCGAGGTTCATCATCGAGCGCGTTTTGGCGTCAATTGTGTCGTCGCCCCAGCCAAAGCCCCAGCACCAGGCGGTCATGGCCTCCTGAAACGGGCGGGTAAAGTCATCCGCCGCCGCAAGGTTCTTTTCCACATATTCTGCGCCCAGGGTCGATTTGCGTTGCTTCAGCCCGGTTTCGAACAGGGTGTCATCCATAGGTCTTCCTCGTGATTGTGCGACCCGTTGACTATTGGTCAGCCAATCCGGCAGACGGGTCTCCTGCCAGATGGGACTTGCCTTTATATCCAAAATCGAAGGCAAAAAGTCGAACGCCAAACCGTGCAGTGGCAGGGGCTACCGTACGGACTCCAAAAGCGTTTCAGGTTAGGAGGTCGCGTCTACGCCGTCCCGCATCCATTGCTGCAGCCGGGCGATGGAATGTTCGCTCATCACGCCGCATTTGGGGTCCAGAACCAGTGGGCCGGGCACATAGCCCTTGGACTTGAGGCCGCGATATACGGATTCGACCAAGCGAATATCCTCGGCCACGGTGGTCTCGCGATCCTGTACGGCCAGCCCGCGGATCACATCGCTTTCATGGCCGCCTTCCGTGTACCAGCCCCGCCAGACGGTGCATGTGTCGACGGTTTCGGCGCGCCAGTGATAGGTGTTCAGCACATTCCCAGGGTAGCATTGGAATGAGAACATGGGCCACAGGAACCACGACTGATAGTCGCCGGCATGGGGCACCGACAGGTCGATCGGATAGGTCATCTTGTCCAGTGCCTGACACTCGGTCGTGTGGCGCAGGACGTAGCCGCCTTGCTCGTCTGGCCGGATGTCATAGGTTTCCGGCTTCACCACACCCTCGGCAAAGGTCGGGTGGTTCGATGGGCAATGATAGCATTCCGAGTAGTTCTCGACTGAGACCTTCCAATTGCAATTTTCCGGAATCTCGACCCATTCCAGCGGCGCGAGGTCATCTATATGGGGCACGAATTCGGCAATCTCTTCGCGCACGCCGGGGTACCAGTCGTCCATCGGGGCGGCATCTTTGTCGAGATTGACGAAGATGAAACCCAGAAAAATCTCGGTCCGAACTTCGGTCAGGCAGATTTTTTCCCGTTCAAAGCCGGGGACCGATTTGATGTTGGGCCCTGCGCGCAGCCCGCCCGTCAGTTCATACGTCCATTGGTGATAGGGGCAGACCACAACACGGGTGTTGCCGGTCCCGGTCACCATCTCATGCGCGCGGTGCTGGCACACGTTGTAGAAGGTGCGCACCACCTCATCCCTACCGCGAATGGCAAACAGGTTCTGACCAGCAATCTGAAAGGCAAAATAGTCACCCACATTCGGGATATCGGCCGCATGTCCTGCGAATTGCCATGTCCGCGCCAGCAGCCCGTTCATCTCATCTTCGAAGACGGCGGGATCGGTGTAGTAGCGGGCCTCGAGCGAGTGGGTGAGCGGCTTGGTCATGATGGATCCTCAACTTGGAAACCGAGGGGCTTGCCTTGGGTAGCGTTCATTTGTGTCGTTATATGTTGACCGTGGTACATTTGTTTGATTATCAAATCCACAGAAATCTGCGACTCTGGAACAGGAATCCTGCGATGTCCAAGAAAGAACTGCCCGAACGCGCAAAGGTCGTCATTGTTGGCGGCGGGGTCATGGGCTGTGGCCTAGCCTACCACCTTGGCCACGAAGGATGGGGAGAGGAGACCATCCTCCTGGAAAAGGCCGAGCTGACCAGCGGCTCAACCTGGCACGCGGCGGGCCAGATCACCCATTCCACAAGCTCCTACGGGCTGGGCAAGATGGTCGACTACAATATCGGCCTCTATTCGAAGACGCTGGAAGAAGAGACCGGTCAGGCCGTCACGTGGCACGGTTGCGGCTCGTTCCGGCTGGCCTATACCGAGGATGAGATGGACTGGCTGCGCCACACGCTGTCCGTCGGTCGCGCCCTCGGCTTCAATATCGAGCTGGTGGGACCAGAGTTCATTGCCGAAAAGCACCCGTACTACAATCTCGATGGTGTCTTAGGCGCGCTGTATACGCCCGATGATGGCCATGTTGACCCTTCGAACGTGACCATGGCAATGGCGGCTGGTGCGCGGCAGAAAGGTGTGAAGATCTTCCGCCATTGCCGCGCGACTAACATCACGCAGAACGATGCAGGCGAATGGGTGGTCGAGACCGAACAGGGCACGATCACCTGCGAACATGTGGTCAACGCGGGCGGCACCTATGCACGGCAGATGGGCGAATGGTCCGATCTTCAGCTGCCCATGACTTCGATGACGCACCACTATTTTGTCACCGAGAACGTGCCCGAATTTCAGGATCTGGACACTGAACTGCCGGTGATCCGCGATGACAAGATGGTGTCGGGCTATATCCGGATGGAGCAAAAAAAGGGCTTGATCGGGATTTATGAGAAAGAGAACTCGAACTCTGTCTGGCACGATGAATGCCCTTGGGAGTACGAGAACTGGCTGTTTGAGGCCGACTATGACCGCGTGATGCCGTGGTTGGAAAACTCGCTGGAGCGGATGCCTATCTTTGCCGAACTGGGTATTACCCGCGAAGTGCACGGCGCAATCAGCCACCCGCCCGATGGCAACCCGATGGTTGGTCCGGCGCCGGGCGTCAAGAACTACTGGTGCTGCTGCGGTACGCAGATCGGCATTGGCTGGGGGCCTGGTCTGACCCGCGAACTGGCGAAATGGATGGTTCGCGGGGCCGCCGATATCAACATGCGCGACTATGACCCGCGCCGCTTTGGCAGCTACGCCAAGAAAGACTGGCAGGTCATCAAGGCGCATGAAGACTACAAGCTGCGCCACGAGATCCCCTTTCCGCATTTCAACCGTCTTGAGGGGCGTCCGATCAAACCGTCTCCGCTTTACGAGATCCTCAAGGACAAAGGCGCGGTTTATGAGGAGGTCTTCGGCCACGAACGCCCCCGTTGGTTCGCCCGCAATGGCGTGGAACAGCGCGACCACTACTCGTTCCGCCGCAACGAGGTGTTCGACATGGTTGCCCTGGAATGTCAGGCCGTGCGTGAGCGCGTAGGGATCATGGACGTGACCGCCTTCACCAAGGTCGAAGTCTCGGGCCCGGATGCTTATGCGCTGCTAGATCGCCTGACCGCGAATAAAATGCCTCAGAAAGACGGTTCGATCACGCTGACGCACTTTTTGAATCGCAGAGGGCGGATCGAGCTTGAGACCACGATCGTGCGCATGGCCGAGGATCGCTACTATCTGGTCTGCGCCGCGTTCTTCGAGCAACGCCTTGTGGATCACCTGAACCAGAACCTCGCGGGAGAGACCGTCTCCGTCAAAACGCTCTCCGAAGATTGGTCGGCTTTGTCCCTGAACGGGCCAAAATCCCGCGAGGTGCTGGCCAAATGCACCGATGCCGACCTGTCCAATGCCGGTTTCCGGTGGTTGTCGGCGCAGGAAATCACTGTCGCCGGGCACAAGGTTTGGGCCTTCCGCATGTCGTATGCGGGTGAATTGGGCTGGGAATTTCACATGCCGGATGAAGCTTGCGTTGACGTATACAACGCGCTCTGGGCCGCGGGAGAGGCATTCGGGATCGAGAACTACGGCTCGTTCGCGATGAACAGTCTGCGGATGGAGAAAGCTTTCCCTGGTGCTGGTGAGCTGACAAATGAGGTCACGCTGCCCGAGGCGAATGTGGGCCGATTCTTCAAGTTGGACAAAGAATATCTGGGGGTTGAAGCCACGCGGGCCAGCGCCGCACAGGCCCAAGCCGGTCAAATGCCTTGGATCTGCGCCTATCTGGAAATCGAGCCGGACGGCATCGAAGACGGTCATGGGGGGGAGGCGATCCGCATCGACGGTAGTGTCGTGGGCGCGACCGCTTCGGTTGCCTATGGTCATAGCGTTGGCAAGATCCTCGCCTTTGCCTTCGTCAAGCCGCATGTGAATGTTCCCGGCACTGAGGTCGAGGTCGTGATCGCCGGTAGCCCGCGCAAGGGGCGTATCCTTGGCGAAGCGGCCTATGATCCAAAGTCCGAGCGTCCCAGAACGGACGCTCCAGCCGCAGTTCCGGCATAAATACGAAGGGGGCAGGGCGCGCGTTTCTGCCCCCCTCAACACGCTCTGCGCCATAAGGAAGCCTAAGTTGAAGATCACCCGTATTGCCGTTTGGGAAGTCCCTCTGACCAGCCATGAAACCTACTACATGGCGGATGGGAAAACCTGCGATACCACGACATCAGTGGTTCTGCGGCTTGATACGGATACAGGCTTGCAGGGCTGGGGGGAGGTCTGCCCGATCCCTCATTATCTGCCGGCCTATGCCAAGGGTGTCGTTCCGGCCGTGACCGAGTTGGCCCCGGTCTTGTTCGGGGCCGATCCTGTTGGACCCGAGGCTTTGATGGAGAAACTGAACGCATACCTTCCGGGCCACGGCTATGCGAAATCGGCCATTGATACTGCGCTTTGGGATCTGACCGCGCAGGCCGCCGATCTGCCTTTGCACAAGCTTTTGGGCGGCCGTCAGGTCAAGGATATGCCGCTCTATCACTCGATCACGTGCGTTGCCCCGGATGAGATGGCCCGGATGGCGCGCGACGCTTTTGACAAAGGTATGCGCCAGTTTCAGGTCAAACTGGGTGCAGATGCAGATTGGCAAACCGATGTCGAGCGCCTGGCCAAAGTGCGTGAGGCTGTTGGCCCCGGCCCGCTGGTCTATGGCGATTGGAACTGCGGCAGCGATGCGTTGACAGCGATCCGCGTGGGGCGTGCGGCGTCCCATCTGGATGTGATGCTGGAACAACCCTGCGCGACGCTGGAAGAATGTGCGCATGTTCAGCGCTCAACCGGTCTGCCGATGAAGATCGACGAAAACGCCTTAGATATAGACTCGGTCCTTCAGGCGCATCAGTTGGGCTGTATGCAGGCCGTTGCGTTGAAACTATCCAAGATGAGCGGCCTGTCCGCGATGCGTCAGATCCGCGATCTGTGTCTGACCCTGGGCACGCAGATGTGTATCGAGGATACGTGGGGCAGCGACATCACCACGGCTGCGCTGTTGCATCTGGCTGCCTCGACCCCTTCGCGCGGGATCATGAATACCTGTGACCTCAGCCACTATGTCGGCCCCCGGCTTGCGCCGGATGGGCGAGTGCGCGAAAATGGCCGTATCGCCCCACCCGAAGGGGTTGGGCTTGGGGTGACCCCCGATACCGAGGTCTTGGGTCAGCCCGTTGCGATCCTTGACTAAGCTGTCTACGCCAGTTGTCCGGTTTCTATCTGCAAGGCGCTTGAGATTGCAATGTCCTGAGCCGCCAGCCCGGTCAGATCCGTGATGGTGATCTGATCAGCCGATTGTCGACCCGGATACGCGCCGGACAGGATGTTCCCAAGTGTGGCGACATCGGCCTCGGTCAGGTGACCGGACTTAGCAAGGGTCTGGAACTCTCCGTGATCCAAACACTGCTCGGGTGAGTCGCAGACCAGCAGATCGGCGCGGGCGACCAGATCGGCCTCAAGCTCCTGTTTGCCGGGGCAGTCGGCGCCGAGGGCCGAGATGTGTGTACCCGGTTGCACCCAGTCGTTTGCGATCAAAAAGCTCTGAGCAGGTGTTGTCGTGATTATGACCTGCGCCGTCTTGCAGGCCGAGGGCAGGTCATCGGCGCGTTCAGCCTTTATCCCCATTGAGATCAGGTCTTCGGCTGTCGCCTTGGCCTGATCCGGGGACCGCCCCCAGATTTGGAAAGACAGACGGCGATCCGGGATCAACTGTTGCAGACATTTCGCCTGATGGCGGGCCTGCAAGCCGGTGCCGACGATCAGCACATTCTCAAACCCCTCAACCGCAAGCGCCTGCGTCGCCAATGCCCCGCCGATACCGGTGCGGATATCGGTCAGCCAGCCTTCGTCCTGCAAAAAGGCCACCGGCGCGCCAGTTTTGGCCGAAAAGACAATGTTCATGCCGTTCGAGCTGGGTAAGCCTATGGAGGGATTGTCGTAAAACCCGGTTGCGATCTTGATGACGAAGGTATCGTCACCCTCGATATGGCCGGATTTGACGTGGCAATCCCCGGCGGCCTCGGGGAAGCCCAGATAAGTGACTGGCGGGGTCTGAACCCGTCCCTGTGCGACGGCAACATAGGCCGCGCGGATCGCATCGACGGCCTTTGAAAAAACGAACCGATCCTGAATCTGCGCCTTGTCCAGCTGAATCATCGGCGTCTCTTTCAGGCGGCGCTGTGGCGGGCCAGAAAGCCCGAGAATTTTTCAAGGCCCGCTACCAGATCCGCCGTGGGATTGGTGTAACCCAGACGCAGCCAGCCCTCCATATCCATAGCGCTGCCGGGGGTCAGCATCACGCCGTCCTCTTTCAGCAAGATCACGCACAGCTCACGCGAGGACAGGGGCAGGTCGTATTTCAGCAAGGCCGTGGTGCCGGATTTCGGTTTTACCCATGAGATCAGAGGCTCCTGTGCGATCCAGTCTTCGACGATCTGCAGGTTCTCACGGGTGATCCGCTGGGCGCGATTCAGAATCTTGTCTCGGTTTTCCAGCGCCATGGCGGCCAGCAGCTCATCGACCTGACCGACCGAGATGGTGTTGTAATCGCGGTGGATCATCACGTCATGCAGCATATCCTTGGGCCCCGCGATCCAGCCAACGCGCAGTCCGGCCAGAGAATAGGCTTTGGACATCCCCGCTGTGCTGATCCCCTTTTCGTAGAGATCAGCGACCGCCGCCGTGAAGCCATCCTCTGTCTGATCGGTACCGCGATAGACCTCATCACACAGTAGCCATGCACCGACGCTGCGCGCGATCTCGACGATTTGTTCCAGCATCTCGCGGTCCATCAAAGCTCCCGTCGGGTTGTTCGGGTTGTTGATCGCGATCAGGCGTGTGTCAGGGCGGACCATGGCGCGCAATTCATCCAGATCGGGCAGGAACGCGTTTTCAGGCTTCAGGTGCAGTAGCTCGATCTCGGCGCCTATGCTTTCAGGGATCGAGTAGTGCTGCTGATAGGTCGGGATCACCGAAATCACATGGTCGCCGCGCGCCACAAGGGTCTGATGCACCAGCGAGTTCGCCCCGATGGTGCCATGGGTGGTCAGGATGTTTTCGCGTGCCTGGTTTTCGTACAGTCCACAAATCGCGTCGCGCAACCGGTCCGAGCCTTCGATCGCGCCATAGGTCATCTTCATCGCCGACAGGTCGTTCATGATGCTGTTGTGCTGCCCAGCCATCTCGAACAACTCACCCAGAGTGATGGATTCCACGCAGGTTTCCGCAAGGTTGAGGTCGCATTTCGTCTCATACTCATTCATCCACATTTCGACGCCGAAAGGTCTGATGTCCATGGGTCTCTCCTCCTGCTCTCAGTTACGCCGAAGCAGCGTCATAGACAGCGCGGGCCATGAAGATGTCCTCGAGCCCCAACCCGATTGAGCGGAAGAAGACGGGTTTGTCGCCGGAAGGCGGCTTGCAGGCCTCAACCTGCAATTCGGCCAGATCACCGCGAATGCTACTGGGTTGCCAACCGGCTTCGGCCGCCAGTTTCATCTCTCCGGCCGAACCGGGCGTGGTGACACGATAGTCGCAATAAACCTCGGCTGTTGTCAGGAACGCCGGGTCGACCTCATGCGCGTTGGCGACATTGGTGCTGATCGAGGTGACCAGTGTTCCTGCGGCCACTGACGCGGTGTCGAACACGGGCGTGCCTGACGAAGTGCAGAGCATGACGACATCCGCGTTCTGACCGGCGGCTTCCGCGCTGTCGGCCAGATGGACCCGGCTGTCTGTCGCCTGCCACTGCGCTGCCAACTCGGCGTTTTGCGCGAGGCTGGGGGAATAGACGCGAATGACGCCCCAGTCACGCAGGGCCAGAACATGCTTCAGATGTGCTTGCGCCACCTTGCCGGAGCCGATGATCGACAGAACCTTGGCCTCGGGGCGGGCGAGGTGGTCGACGGCCAAAGCGGTCGTGGCCGCGGTGCGTTCGGTCGTCAGCTCACCGGAATCGCACAGCATAAGGGGCTGGCCGGTTTCCATCGACATCAGAACTGTCCACGCAGTAATCACGGGTTTGCCAGGGCGCACCAGATAGGGCGAGAGCTTGGCGCCAAACAGATCGCCCCCCGTGCTCGCCCCCAGATAGGTGATGAAATCGCCCTTGTCTTCGGGGAACAGGGTCAGGGTTTGCGGCGGTTGCACGGCTTGCCCGCGCCCAAGCTCGGTAAACAGCGCCCGCATCGCGGCCAGCGCGTCAACTGAGGGCAAAAGCGCGGCAACGTCTGAGGCGTTCAGCACGATTGCGGATTTGGAAGTGTCGGTCATGACGGAGTCCTTGGTCTTTCTGTGCGGGGCAATCCCCGGTGTGTCTTAGCGGGAGGGATGCGGGCAGGAAATGCCCTTTCATCCACGTGGGGATCAGACCCCTGCGTCCTTGATCACCGACAGAAACGTCGGCAGGCCGATGTTGCGGCCACTGATGACGACGATGGCGCGATTGGGGGCCATCTCGCGGACCTCGGCGCTGAGCGCTGCGATGACCGAGGTGATTGAGCCGCCCTCGACAATCATACCTTCGCTATCGGCAAACCGGGCTATTTCAGGCACCAGCGCGTCCTCGGGGATCAGAACGGCGCGATCCATGAAGTCGCGAATGATCGGGAAGGTATAGCGATTGCGCAGGCCGATTGCCCCCGTGATGCTGCTGGCGAGGCTTGGGAATTCCTCGACATGGATCGGTTTGCCCGCCTCAAGACTGCGCACCATGCCCGGTTCGACCTCCATCGACGACCCGACAACGGAGATCTTGGGTGAGATCGACTTGGTGGCCAGCGCAATACCGGACAAAAGACCGCCCCCGGACAAGGGCGCGATGATCATGTCCGCATCGGGCAAGTCGGTCAGCGCTTCTAACGCGATCGTGCCTTGCCCCGCGATGACGTTCAGATCGTCAAACGGATCGGCCCAGGTATAGCCGTGCTGCTCCATCAGCCGATCCGCGTGATCCTGCGCCTCGTCCTGCGTGTCGCCATGCACAATTACCTCGGCCCCGAGGTCGCGCATCGCCTGACGTTTGTTTTCCGGACAGAGCGAGCAGACAACCACTCGGGCCGTGATCCCCAGACGTTTGGACAGATAGGCCACGGCCCTGCCGTGATTGCCGCTGGAGACGGCAATGATCCCGCGCGCGCGTTCCTCGGCGGTCAGTTGCAGAATACGGTTTGAGGCCCCCCTCAGTTTGAAGCTGCCCGTGGTTTGCAGGTTCTCCAGCTTCAACCAGATTTCAAAACCCGCTCGCTCCGACAGGGCCTCAGAAAACACTAGGGGTGTCTTGCGCACGATGGGCGCAATCCGCTGCGCGGTGCGCATGATCTCTTGCAGCGAGACATAGCTGTGGGGGGTCGTCATGTCGGAGGCCCTGCCGTTTCGTTCAATGCCATCGGGACACCATGTCAGAAACCGGATGCGAAAAAATCCATTTTTTCTGAAGTGAACTTATTGCGGTGCAAAAGTGACGGCGTTCAGGTTTGAGTTTCTGCCAGCGCGGCCAGAAACAGATCGACGCGTTTGTCCCCGTGGCCCTTGCGGGAGACCAGCTGAATATCGGTGTCATAGGCAAAGACCTGCGGTAGAACTGATTTCAGCTCACCTCTCTCGATCCATGGCTCGCAGGCGTGGCGAGGCAGGTAGCCGAGGTAAAGGCCGCTAAGGACCATCGCTAGCATAGCCTCCATTGTGGCCGCAGTTGCCGTGCTGGTGAAAGGCCCAGGTGCCTGGTGTCGGTCGCGATCATCAAAGCTGCGTTTGGAAAATTGCGCTTTGGTCACTGCCTCTTCGATTTCGTCGGGGTCATACAGATCATAAATCGGATTCAACCGGCCGCAGCACAACAGCTGCTGTTCGACATAGACTGTTTCGGCGCGAAGCGAGGGGGACAATTCCTGAAATGGCCCGATGGCAATGTTGAGTTCATTGTTCAGCAAGGCGCGTTCCATCTGAGGGGCGCTCATTATGGTAATGTTCAGCGAAATCTCCGGCGCTTGCGCGGCAAACCTCTGGATCACCTTGTAGATCGGACACGAGAGATTGGTCAGAATCGCATCGTCCATCGCGATGTTGAATTGACCCAGCATGTCGCTCGTATAGGTCTGAACCGACCTGTTGAAGGACCCGATCGCAACGCTGAGCGAGCGGAGTTCCTGATACACAAGAAGCCCCCCTTCGGTCAGCTGAAACCCACCGCGTCCGCGGTCACAAAGCCGAAAGCCAAGCCGGGTTTCCAGGTTTGAGATTGCGGCACTTACGGCAGACAAGCTCATGTTCAGCCCATATTGCGCGGGGGATAGCCCTCCGGCTTCGACGACATGGGCAAACACATGCAATAGCTTCATGTCCGCATCTTGCAAGCGCAGTTGAACATCGGACGTTCCGCCCTGATCAGCCGTGCGCAAGTCTTGGGTCTTGTCTTTCAATTGATCCGCCCGTCGCTGATCCGGTTTCACCACTATCTTTAATTTAGGACGAACAAGAGGTGCAACTCTCAGAGCGTGTGGAACCCGGAATAGCTGAGACGTCAAAATCCTAAGAGCCGTAAGGCGGTCTTTCGCTTTAAGTACATGGCGCAGAAGCGAGCATCACAACCTGTAACCCAACACCTAAGCTCAGGATGCAAATCCTAAAAATTACTTTCGCTGCGAGGGCGATTGCAGAAAGGAAGACTTTGGCGGCGATCATAAGGTGTCGCCACGCGCGTCTAATCCCTGAACCTACCAAACATGATCTCATATCACTGCTAGGCAGTACATTGCGCAGTGATGTCCCGAAAAGGGATCACCATGCTCTTTTCCTCGCCATATTCGGCAACTGGGCCGACCATCGTCTGGGCAAAGTGCTTTTCTCGTTCCTAAGTTTCCATCGACTGAAAAGCGTCTTGTGCCGCCCATGGGACCTGAGCGCGCCTCGCCATCGTTTCCCACTATGAATGAAGAAGATCTCGCTCAGCACCCTTCCATCATCGACCCATGGCCTGCCGTGCGGCTTCGGGAAGAAAGGGGAAAGCTCGGCCATCTACTCGTGGCTCAGCCAGAACAGATCGCGCTTGCCACCGCTCCGTTTTCCAAGCCGGGAATCCTGCAGCGCTTTGGAAATAAAGGCATCCTGACTCTAAGGCCTGACTTGCGTTCCTTTAATTCGGATAATGCTCCCTAAACCGCCCGCACACACGCCAACCAGTATTGCAATCACGAGCTCAAGAGCTTCGATTTGAGCAAATTGAAAACCGGCAAAGACCAGTGTTTCAAACACGCCGACAAGTCCGCCCAGCGCCGCGCCCAGCCATATTTGTCTGGTCATCATTCCTAGCGCCAGCCCAAGAATGCCGGGCAGGCTGAGGATGTTTCCACCGATTGTCCCAAGTATATCTAACATATCTGCCCCTTCTTAATCGGCGCTGGAGTTGAGGAAGGACTGGATGTCATTGCCAGACACCGCCGCTTGTTTGTGCAGCGGCTTGCCGTCAACCGCTTCGGCTATGTCCTGATAGGTCTCAAGATATCCCGGCGGCAGGCTGTGAGCGATGCCCTGGTGGCAGTCGATACAGGTCATCCCGGTGTCAATCGCACGCTGGTGCTCGCTCGCGGCGCGTGTTTCCTGCAAGGTAAAGTCCATATAGTCGAAGTTGTGACAGTTCCGGCATTCGCGGCTGTCGGATTCCTTCATCTTCTTCCAAACGGCCGAGGCCATTGCCAGACGGTGATCCTCGTATTTCTCGGGGGTGCTGATTGTGCCTGCGAGCTCGTGATAGACATCTTTCACGGCCATGATCTTAGCTTTGATCTTGTGGTTCCACTCATCCGGCACGTGACAATCCGAACAGATCGCGCGCACGCCCGAGTGGTTGTTGTAGTGGATCGTCTCGCGGTATTCACCCAGGTTGGTTTCCATCGTATGGCAGGACACGCAGAACTCCTCTGTATTGGTCAGTTCAAGCGTCCAGTGAAAGCCACCCCAGAATAGGATACCCCCCAGAAAGCCGGCCAGGATCAAAAAACCCGAACTGAACAGTACAGCCGGTGTCCAGAACGCGTTCCACAAGCGACCGATCCAGCCGCGTTTTTCAGGAGAGTCTGCCATCTTGGTGCTCCTTTCAGTCATACGTTGGATTAGTTGCTGTGGGATGGTTCAAACAGGTTGTCGACCAAGGTAGGCGCATTTACCTGCGGCACGTGGCACTGGTTGCAGAAATACCTGGTCCCTGCGATGTGATCCAACTCATTACCGTCGCGATCGAGATAGTGGGTCATCGACAAGGTGGGCGCGTTGCGTTCGCCCGCAACTGTCCAGTCATGGCAGGATAGGCACTGGTTGGTCCGCGTGTCGATCTGGTATTGTTCGATCGAATGCGGGATCAGCGGCGGCTGCTGCCGGTAGTTCCGCACAATGCGTCCTTCCATCGTTTTGTGGACTTGATCCAGCGGGACCGTTTCATCCACTTCGCCGCCTCGCAGGGTCTCAACCTGGGCGGATTGCGCAAGGGCGAACCCGCTGAGGAGTACGACTGGGATCAGGGCGGCGACGCCTGTCAGGATTGGCTTGTTCATCTGTGCACTCCCTTAGATAGGTCTGGCTGTACGCGCATCGGGCGCGGGAACGGGATCGAAAGGCGCGACGACTTGGTCGTCGAACCGGTGAGTAAACTTGAAGACATCCACCGCACATACATCGATGCAGCGGCCGCAATTTGAGCAATCGGGCGACAGGATCAGCGGCGTCACGTCCGGATTGCCTTTCAGAGCTGGCGAGATGACCTGGTTCTCCGGGCAGACGGCATAGCAATCCAAGCAGTCATTGCAGGCGGTCCGGTTGGCGGCGCTGACACGCAGCAGGCTTTTGCTGCCGATCAAGCCATAGAAGGCGCCGACAGGGCAGATATGGCCGCACCAACCGTGGCGGGCGACGACCAGATCAAATATGAAGATCGCAGCGATCAGCGCCCAGACAAAGCCTGTGCCGAAAATCAGCCCGCGATGCAGCATGGTGATTGGATTGACTAACTCCCACGCAATGACGCCAGACAGGCCTGAGACGATCAGGACCGTCGCCAGTATCCACAGGCGGGTGCTGCGTTTGGGTTGCCAGCCTTTGGGCAGGTCCAGCTTGCGGTGCAACCAGTTGGCGACATCAGTCACCGGGTTGATCGGACAGACCCACGAACAATAGACGCGCCCGCCGATCAGCGCATAGGCGACCAGAACGATGATCCCGCCGATCAAGGCGGTCAGTTCCGGCCAGTGCCCGGCCACAAAGCTTTGCAACAGCACAAAGGGATCGGTCAGGGGCAGAACGCCAAGGGTCAGCGACCCCGCCAACGTTCCCTGCACGATCCAGAGACCGAACCAAGGCCCCAGCAGAAACAACGCCAAAAAGAACAGTTGGCTTGTCCGACGGAGCAGCAGGAACTTATGCGCAACGATCCAGCCTTTGGCCTCAATAGCCTCTTGACCAACGGGAATATGAGTGTGCGCGCTCATTGGCCTGCCCCCGGTAGGTCATAGGAGGGCGCAAAGCCTCCCGGCGTGGCCAGATTGTCTGTACCCGGCCCCGGCAGGCGGTCGGGTAGGTCGATCAATCCGTCCACAAGCGGACCGCCGTGGCTTTCTTTTTCTTCCCAGCCCTTGCGATAGTGGTCCGCGCTGCTGCCGCGCGCCAATCGGGCGGGCAGTACTTTGATCGCAGCTTCGGGTAGAACACAGCTTTTCTCGCACATACCGCAGCCGGTGCAGCGGTCGGCATGGACGGTAGGAATGAACATCGCATGGTGGCCTGAACGCGCGTTGTGCGCGGATTCCAGTGTGATCGCCTCGTCAATAACAGGGCAGACGCGGTAACAGACATCGCAGCGCAGGCCGAGGAAGTTCAGGCAGTTTTCCTGATCGACCAGAACAGCAACGCCCATTTTGGCGTCGTCGATATTGTCCAAACCCGGGTCCAGCGCGCCGGTAGGACAAGCGGCGACACAGGGGATGTCATCGCACATCTCGCAGGGCACATCGCGGGCGGTGAAATAGGGCGTGCCGGTTGCAACGGCATCGACCCCAAGCTCAGCCAGTTTCAGGGTGTCGTAAGGGCAGTCCCGCACGCAGAGCCCGCAGCGGATACACGCTGACAGGAACTCATCTTCCGATAATGCGCCGGGTGGGCGCAAGGCTTCCGCCGGTAGCGCGCGGGCATCGCGGGCCAACCAGGCCAGAAATGACCCAGCAACCACGCAGCCGCCTGCCGCGCGCGCCGAATCCTGCAGGAAGCGACGCCGTTGCGGCGAGAGAGGAGTACCGGTCAGGGACATGGGGACAACCTTTGCGATCCTTCCCGGTTAAGCGCGCTCGACCTTGCAGGCGCATTTCTTGAAGTCGGTCTCTTTCGACAGCGGGCAGGTTGCGTCCAGCGTCAACTTGTTGGTCAGCTGATGCTCATCGAACCACGGCATGAAAACGAGACCGCGCGGCACCTTGTTGCGCCCGCGAGTCTCGACCCGGCTGGTGACCTCGCCGCGGCGGGTTGACAGAACGATCTCTTGTCCACGACGCAGCCCCCGATCTTCGGCGTCCTGCGGGTGCATGTAGACAACCGCGTTCGGATAGGCGCGGTGTAGTTCCGGTACCCGGCGGGTCATCGAGCCCGAGTGCCAGTGCTCCAGCACGCGGCCCGTGGACAGCCACAGATCAAATTCTTCATCGGGCTCTTCGGCGGCGGGTTCGTAGGGGGCAAAGATGATACTCGCCTTGCCATCGGGCTTACCATAGAATTTCACGCCCGCGCCTTCGGGCACGTAGGGGTCATAGCCTTCGCGGAAACGATAGAGCGTTTCTTTTCCGTCTACGACCGGCCAACGCATACCGCGCGCCTCGTGGTACATTTCGAACGGTGCCAGATCGTGCGCATGACCGCGCCCGAAATCGGCATATTCTTCGAACAGACCTTTCTGGACATAGTAACCGAAATGTTCCGCATCGTCGTTGTGGAAGCCTTCGGCCGTCTCAGACAGCGGGAACTGGTCGATCTTGCCGTTGGCATAGAGCACGTCGTACATGGTCTTGCCGCGATGCTCGGGCATGGTGGCCAGCAGTTCTTCGCCCCAAACCTCTTCGACGGTGAAGCGTTTGGAGAATTCCATTAACTGCCAGAGGTCCGATTTCGCCTCACCCGGCGCTTGCACCTGTTGCCGCCAGAACTGGGTGCGACGCTCGGCATTGCCATAGGCGCCTTCCTTTTCGACCCACATGGCGGTGGGCAGGATCAGGTCGGCAGACACGGCTGTGACCGTCGGGTAGGGGTCGGACACGGTGATAAAGTTTTCCGGGTTGCGGTAGCCGGGAAAGCCTTCTTCGTTGATATTGGGCGCGGCCTGCATGTTGTTGTTGCACTGCACCCAATAGGCGTTCAGGTCACCATCCTTCAGTTTGCGGTGCTGCAGAACAGCGTGGAATCCGGGTTTGTCCGGGATGGTGCCAGCGGGAATGTTCCATGCGGTTTCGCAAATCTCACGATGTTTGTCGTTCGTCACCACCATGTCGGCGGGCAGACGGTGGGCGAAGGTGCCAACCTCACGTGCAGTGCCACAGGCCGACGGCTGGCCGGTCAGCGAGAACGGCGAGTTGCCCGGCTCTGAGATCTTCCCGACCAGCAGGTGCACATTATACATCAGTGAGTTCACCCAAGACCCACGTGTGTGTTGGTTAAAGCCCATGGTCCACAGGCTCATGACCTTACGGTTGGGGTCGGCATATTGCTGGGCCAGACGCTCCAGCTGATCGGCAGGTACGCTCGACAGCTCGGACGTGTATTCCAGCGTGTATTTCGAAACCGCCTCGGCATATTCCTCAAAGCTGATCGGTTCCATATTGCCGCCATTTGGGTTCTCGGCCGCTTCCTGCAGCGGATGGTTGTCGCGCAGGCCATACCCGATATCGGTGACGGTTTTGGTGATGTTGACGTGGTTTTTGACGAAGTCCTCGTTCACTGCGCCATTCTGAATGATGTAATTGGCGATATAGTTCAGGATCGCCAGATCGGTCTGAGGCGCAAACACCATCCCATTGTCGGCCAGCTCGAACGAGCGATGTTCGAAAGTGGACAGCACATGCACCTCGGAACCCGGTTTGGTCAGGCGCGTGTCGGTGAGGCGCGACCACAGGATCGGGTGCATTTCCGCCATGTTCGACCCCCATAGCACGAAGGTGTCGGCGTGCTCAAAGTCGTCATAGCAACCCATCGGCTCGTCAATGCCGAAGGTTCGCATAAAGCCCACAACGGCTGATGCCATGCAATGCCGCGCGTTGGGGTCAATGTTGTTCGAGCGGAACCCGGCCTTCATCATCTTGGCAGCCGCATAGCCTTCCCAGACGGTCCACTGGCCAGAGCCGAACATGCCAACGCTGGTCGGGCCCTTCTTGGCCAGAGCCTCTTTCCACTTGGCGGCCATGACGTCGAAGGCTTCGTCCCAGCTGACCGGCTCGAATTCACCGTTCTTGTCGTATTCGCCATTGGTCTTGCGCAGCAAGGGCGTGGTCAGACGGTCCTTGCCATACATGATCTTGGACAGGAAATAGCCTTTAATACAGTTCAGGCCCCGGTTCACAGGCGCGTCCGGGTCACCCTGGGTGGCCACCACACGCCCTTCCTTGGTGCCGACCAGAACCGAGCAACCCGTGCCGCAGAACCGGCACGCCGCCTTGTCCCAACGAATGTCAGACGTGCCGACTTGCGCCTGCGCTGCGCCGGTGGCCAGCGGAAGACCAGCCGCCGAAGCGGTCGCGGCGGCAGCAGTCGATTTCAGGAAGGTCCGGCGGGATTCAGAGATGGTCATAGCATGGGTCTCCGGTTTCAGGTCTGGCAGGAAGCGTTAAGATGCGGACGGGTCTCCGCGAGGTCTTCGAAATGGTGATAGGTCAGGGTCAGAGAGATCACGCCCGGGATCTGGTGCAGATCCATGATCGTCTCGGAGGCCAGCTTTTCGGGCGTGTCCTCGACCACGACGACAACACGGCCATCTTCGGCGGCGGCATGGATTTCGACACCGTCAAACCCTAGCATCGCCTCCTGGGCGGTCTGGGTTGCGTCGGGGGCGACGTGGACAAGGCATCCGCAGATGTTCATTGCAAGCTCTCCTGGGGGAGTGTTTCGTGGCGCTCAAATCGGATTGTATTAGCGGGGCACGCGCTGGCGCAGGCACCACACCCTGTACAGGCCTCTTGGTCAACGGCGGGTTCCGACCGCCCCCCAAGTAACAGTTTGAACCCAATCGCGTTGCTGTCGCAGACGTCCTGACACACACGGCAGCTCACGCCATTCATCGAAAGACATCCTGCTGTGACATGGGCACGCCACGGCCAATCACTCAGGTTTTCAGGTTTCAAAGCACCGGTCGTACAGGCCTCGGCGCAGGTGCCGCAGAACGTGCAGGGCGAGGCTTCAAGGCTGACAACTGGCCAGCCCTGCCGATCAAAGGTGATGATGTGTTCGGGGCAAGCCGAGATGCAATCATTGCACTGGACGCACAACTCAAAAAAGTGGTCCTGATCCGCACCGGGCGGAATGATTGCTGTCCGGTCTTCGCGCAGCGGAGCGCCACGCAGAAAGGCACGGCGGCTGGCTAGCTTATTCATCGGCTTGCGGTCCGCTGTTGATCTCGAGACTTACCAAACTCTTTATCGAACTGTCGCAGGCCAAAAATTGACCTATGTCATGTTCAATTTGATTAATTCTTGATCGTTCTTAAAACTTTGCACATTTCACGCATAAGAAGAAGAGAATTTGTTTCTAACCCCGTATTTCACCGGTGCATCTCAATCCGGGCCAATCATCGAGTCTCTTCGATAGACGCCTCTGTTCAGATTGTTTGAAAGTCCGCAATGCCACATTGAGGTCAGCGAACGTCTCTAAACTTTCAAAACCCCGCCTTGGTTTTCTTTTCACAATTCAACGTTGATACCGGCCTCTGCGGTCAAAATTTTGAACCCCTCGGTTTCTGGGTAAAGCAGGGAGAATTGAAAAATTGAGTTGGCTGAGCGATAGGAAAAACGTGCAGAAAACACCTGCCACTCACAGCTATCATGCGTTTCTGCAGCTGGGGAATTCACAAGATTTCTAGCAAAATCTGTTCATATGAAAGAAGCCACGCGAAAAGACCCGCTGCTTGCAAACTACAGAACACTCTTAACAGCCGCCGATTGGTCTTTTGTCAGTTTTTAGGCGTTGGAGCAGACGCGATCAGGGCGGCACCAAGCGCCGCATCTGGCGCAAGATACGTGTAGGGATCTACGAGGAAACGCTTGAAGTGAGGGCGGTGGAGGTCACGATGAGCAATGTGTCCCCCTTTCGGTAGCATCCTGCGGATGTGCCTGCGGGTCAATGGGTGCCCCCATGTTGCCGAAGTTGATTGATCAAATCCCGGCCGATCAGAACATCGGATCTGTGACCGCTAAAGCTATGCGCCACCCTGCCGCATGACCGGCTGTCGCACATCCCTTAACACCAAAATGGCCACACCTATCTGAGTTTCAAGCAAGACTTCTACAGGTGAACAATGGACGCGCTTCTGCTGTCCCGCATTCAATTTGGGGCAAACATATCTTTCCACATCCTCTTCCCGACGATCACGATCGCATTGGGATGGGTGCTGCTGTTTTTCAAACTGCGCTTCAACGCAACCAAAGACACCAAATGGATGGATGCCTACCGCTTTTGGGTGAAGGTCTTCGCCCTGTCCTTTGCGATGGGTGTGGTCTCGGGCATCACCATGTCCTTTCAGTTTGGCACCAACTGGCCCGGTTTCATGGAGACCGTGGGCAATGTCGCCGGGCCGTTGCTGGCTTATGAGATCCTGACGGCTTTCTTCCTCGAGGCAGTGTTCTTGGGCGTCATGCTGTTCGGCTTTTCACGCGTGCCCAACTGGCTGCACACAACCGCGACTTTCCTAGTGGCGTTCGGAACGACTATGTCGGCCTTCTGGATTTTGGTCCTGAACAGCTGGATGCACACACCTGCCGGGTTCGAGATGCGGGACGGTGTAGCTTTCGCAACCGATTGGTGGGCAATAATCTTCAACCCATCAATGCCTTACCGACTGACCCACATGCTGCTGGCCAGCGGCCTGACGGTGGCATTCCTGGTGCTTGGCTTCTCGGCCTTCCGATGGCTGCTCGGAGATCGCGGGCAGGACGTGCGGTCAACCTTTATGACCGGCGCTTGGCTGGGCGCATTGTTGATCCCGGTGCAAATCTTCATGGGAGACATGCACGGGCTGAACACGCTTGAATATCAGCCGCAGAAGGTCGCCGCGATGGAGGGCAATTGGGAGACGCAATCTAACGTACCGCTGTTACTGTTTGCTATCCCCGACGAAGCCGCGCGCGAAAACCACTATGAGGTCAGCATCCCCAACCTCGCTTCGATCATTCTGACGCATAAGGCAGAGGGTGTGGTGCCCGGCCTGAATGATTTTGTTGCCGCGGACGGCACCGTGCTGCACCCACCTGTTGCGCCTGTCTTCTGGTCGTTCCGCATCATGGTCGGGACCGGTCTGGTCATGCTGCTGCTCAGCTGGGCGACACTGCTGTTCATGCGGCGCGGGCCTGCGGGAGTACCAAAACTCGTGCAAATTGCATTGGTCCCGATGGCCTTTTCGGGTTGGGTCGCAACGCTGGCCGGGTGGTACACAACCGAGATTGGCCGTCAGCCGTGGCTGGTTCATGGTGTGCTGACAACTGAACAAGCCGTGGCTGATGTCCCCGCGCCGATGGTGGGAACGACACTGGCAGCCTACCTGCTGATCTACGCCCTGCTTCTGACCGCCTATATCGGTGTTCTGTTCTATTTGGCGCGGAAGGCGGCGCAGGGCGACCAACCCTCCCGCCCAGATCCGAAATACCCCAAAGCAGTTCCAGCGGAGTAAAGAACCATGACCTATTTTGGTGATCCGACACAGTGGCTGCCCCTGACCTTTGCGGCGCTTATGGGGCTCTCAATCCTTGTCTACGTGGTTCTGGACGGCTTTGATCTGGGCGTTGGGATCCTGTTCCCTTTTGCCGATGAGGCCGAAAAGGACCGAATGGTTGCCTCGATCGGGCCGTTCTGGGACGCGAACGAGACGTGGTTGGTGCTTGCCATCGGCATCCTTCTGGTGGCCTTCCCAACCGCACATGGGGTTATCCTGACCTCGCTGTATTTGCCGGTGGCGATCATGCTGATTGGCCTGATCCTGCGCGGTGTCGCGTTCGAATTCCGGGTCAAAGCCCCGGCGCATCACAAACGCAGCTGGAACATGGCGTTCTTTGCCGGTTCGGTGATGACGGCGTTGGCGCAGGGCTTCATGCTGGGCAAATACATCATGGGGCTGGACAGCACGTTCGGCACCTGGATTTTCGCCGCCATCACTGCCGTGTTTCTGGCCGTCGGCTATTCGTTCATCGGGGCCTGCTGGGTCATTCTCAAAACCGACGGGGTGCTGCAGCAAAAAGCCGTTGACTGGGCCAAAGGTGGCATCTGGGGGCTGATCATCGGCATCAGTTCGGTGTCACTGGCGACCCCTTGGGTCAGCTCGCGCATTTTTGACAAATGGTTCACCTTCCCCGAGTTCTTCCTGCTGCTGCCTCTGCCCCTCATGTCGGGCATTTTGATCGCTTTGTTGTGGTATGCCTTGCGTCACCTGCCCACCCGAAACGACAGTTGGGCCTGGTTTCCCTTCGCGGCATCTATCGTCTTGTTCACACTGGCATTCTTCGGGATGGCATACAGCTTCTACCCCTATGTGGTGCCCGAGCAACTGACGATTTACGAAGCCGCAAGCGCTCCGGAAAGCCTGTTTATCATTCTGATAGGGACAGTCTTTGTTCTGCCGGTGATCGCCGGATACACGGTGATGGCCTACACGATCTTTCGGGGGAAGGCGATTGAGTTGCGATACGACTGAGCCGCGACAATCTTTGAATGACCCGTGGACCTGGAAAACGGGTTTTTTCGCAAAGTCTGGAGCGGCCGAAATCATCCATTTCTTAGACCCGAACCTCAAGAAACTCGAGCAACTGGTTGTGTTATGATCCAAAACTCTTGGAAATACGACAACAGGCCAATCTCAAAACCATTTAAAAACAAATATTAAGCCGAACTCTGTCGTGGCTGTTCAGACTTCGAGCTCCAGCTGCAACTCATCTCGCAACCCGCGGAAAATATATTCTTGGCACTCTCAGCCGTTCGGCGCGGGGTTATCGTTGGGCGGTACTTTGGCACATCTGATTTCTAAGGGTACGATTTATGGTTCCGACCGTCTCTTCAGTGTCTCTCGGATCTAGGTGTTCGAACACCCCGGTGCGAAGCTGCAAATCTTCCATCGCGTGTTCAACCACGGGCCGCCGAACCTCGTTCAGGCACGGACGCGCACCGGTCTTGATGTTTGGCAACTCTCTTAGGATCGTGCGGCACATGATCCCGGGCACAAACGGACCGTGACCCTCTTCGGCGATCAGCCGCCACTTGCGAGTTACGCCTCGTCCGTTGCATTTGCCAGAAACACTCACCTCCATGCCTCCACGGTCGCTCCCAAAGGGATAGAGCGCTTGCGAAAGCATGTAGAGTGAAAAATAGGCCCATTCTGGTAATTCGAGCCTCGCGTGTTGCCTCAGCTGCGCCAGCAGACGGAGAGCCCCGTTCATCACCGGCAGTTCAAGGCCAGCGCGGAAGGTTACGGTCCGAGCGCCAGTCAGGTCTGGAAGAAGCGCGATGTCGGGAACGTTGACGCTGTATCCAGCGCGGATCAAACCCGGCTCCAGTTCATACAGTTTGCGATCCGTCCATCCGATGGTCGTCCGCCAGGCACCATCACGCCATTGTTGATATGGACGCCCGACGCCACTCACGATGCTCTTGATAACGGACATGCCACGCGGTGCCCGGTTGCCGGGTAGGATTGCAATGTCGATCGTGTCAACGTCTTCCAGACCTTTGATCAGGTTTGCGACGATACACGAGGACAGGCCGGGCACGCTGGACGCGCCCGACAACGCGAAAACACCGGCCTTCTTGGCATCGGTGTTCAAGGTTGCAATGCCTTGTGTGAAGGTCGCACTATCCGACAGGTCAAGGTAGTGGCAGCGATTGGCGATGCAAAGCCTTGGGATCGCATAAGGGTCGCCGCGATAGTGCTGGAACGGTCCTGCGGCATCAATAACAACGTCCGGTTTCTGATCAAACAGCGCCTCGGGTGCTGCGCTGACATCCAGTTTTAAGGTTTGCGCATTCAGTTCCTGAGCTAGAGCACGACCCTTTTCGGGATGCCGTCCAACCAACCAGAGCTGGTGTCCGTCCCGCGCCAGCAAGCGCGCAGTCAGAGATCCGAAAACGCCGTACCCCCCTATGATCACGGCCTTCATGACCTGATGCTCCGGATTACTTCCGCATCGCGGAATGTGGCGTCCTGCCAGATCAACGCGCCAAACAACGGATGCGTCAGTTCCAAGGTGAATCGGAAATATCCACCACCAAGCTCTTCGTGGCCGACCACCAGACGCCCTGGGCATACCCATCGCGGAAAAGACAGCCGTCTTTGTCCCAGTTTCAGAAAATACCGGTCACTGACGAAGTAGAGGCCGGTCCGTGTGCTTTTGAGTCTGAGCGAGATGCCGATTCCAAAGCCGATATATTCCTCCAACCCGGTTGGTCCGGCAAAGCGTTTGGAACTGCCAACCATCTGCGGAAACCCTTTGGCCCGGCCATATTGCCGAATCCAAAATTGACCGTCCGTTGCCGCGTCTTCTGTGACTGTCACCACGGCGGAGCGACCGACCGAGGTGCGATCGAAAGGCAGCGGTGCACCCATAACTCGCAGGACAATGGCCAAAGCGCGTCCAATGAAATTCATATGCATGTGGATCACGCGCCCCTGATAGGCAAGGCTAGCATCACCCAGCAACCGTTTGCTGAATCTGCGCCGAATTGCTTTGGGCAAACGGGCCCATGCCGTAGCCCCCAGTAGGTTTTCGAACCGGTCGTCCTGGTCGCAGGCGGTATTGAATTGCGGTTGAATTGGTTCTGTTCCAAGCGCGGTTGAGGTTTCCTTTATTTCGAGCATTCTGTTGTTTCCGTCATAAGAGAAATTAGGGGTCAAATTTTTTAGCGGCTCTTTTTGCCTCCGGTAAGGCTTAGCAAGGAAACAACCTTGGTTCCCATTTTCATCAACATCATCAGCTTCGGACGGGGCACTGTCAGCATGTCGCGGAACCATGTGTCGGACGTTGTCAGGAACTCTTGCATATCCTGCATCCGCTGCAGCGTGATTGGGTCCAACCCGCTTTCGGTTTCAGCTTGGGCAACGCATGCGCGCAGAGCCTGTGTTGCGGGATCAATCTCGCGCTCTTTGCGCCCTTGAGCGATACGGATCCCCATTTCCCAAACATCTACCTCGGCCTCATAATGTTCGCGCCGATCCCCCGGTACAGGAACGCGCCGGATGAGACGCCAGCTCACCAATTCCTTTAGAGAGTTGGACACATTGGATCGGGCAATGCCCAGAGATTCGGCAATTTGTTCCGCATTGAGGGGTCGGGAGCTGAGGTACAAAAGCGCGTGTATTTGTGCCACGGAACGATTGACACCCCACTGGTTCCCCATGTCCCCCCAATACAGGATGAACTGGCTTGCAGCATTTGATTTCGTCATGTCGATAATTTCTGTCATGACAGAAATATCAGGCATAAAGCACTGAAAATCAAGAGCACGATTGGAACTTCAAATAACAAAGCTATGTGGAGTGGGAGCTGAAGCGTCAAAAATGAGATAAAATACTGGCTAAAAACGGTTTTTCGTGAGCGCTTTGATTTGGGCCGTCCGCTTGATCTCAACGATAACTTTTCATGCGCCCAGATCGGTGCATTGCCCTTTTCGGCTTTACGTCAAGTCGCGCGCAAAAAGAAAGCGTAGTAAGAGGATAAGTTGGGGGGTCGAAAAGAGGGTTTTTTAGAATAAGCTGAGAACAGAAACACTGCCACCTGTTCTCCGATTGGAGAACTTACGCGTATTCAAAATTTTTGAGTGCGGATAGTGCTTGCAAATTTCGGCGTGCCCGCAGCATTGGTTTTCACTTGAAGTGTCAGATTCGGGCCGTGAGCAACGGCTTGGTGACACGCATCTGGTGAAAGCTTAACCCTTGGCGACGTGGCTATGGTCATCGACTACGTCAGCAGAATACAGTGCGTCAATGGAATGAACTGAGGAACTTGCCGATGAAAATGCTCACCATAGTTGCATTGATTTCCGCGCTTGCCACAAACGCTTTTGCCCATTCGAAAGTGGACACCACCACACCCGAAGACGGCGCGACAGTTACTGAGGTGCCCTCTGAGATCAGCTTTAATTTCACGGATGATATTCGCCTGACAAAGGTTAACATGATCCATCAGGATGCGCATACAGTCACGCTCGACTTGGGAGACCAGACAAGTTTTAGCCGCGCGTTCGCGCTCCCGCTTCAAGGCATGGGTGAAGGTATCTATCGAATTGAGTGGCGGGGCTTGGGTGTGGACGGACACGCAATGCAGGGTGAATTCACATTTACAGTGGACTGAGTATGCCCGATATCTGGGGAATAGGCGCAATACTGTCCAAGCTGATACTCTATGTCGGTATTGGCGGTTCGACTGGGCTTTTGATCATTCAGATTGCTTTCACCGACCTTGTGTCGCGTCTCAGCGATAGTATGCGTCTGCAGGTTGTGCTGTTGGCGGCGCTTGCGCTTGTTGCCTCTGTCCTCGGGTTCATGCTGCGTGGTGCTGCCCTGACGGGTGGGGCCGATGGGATGACCGATCCTGAAATGCTCGATCTGTTGTGGCAGACCTCGGTCGGCGACGCTCTAGTTCTTCGGATCACTGGGGCCATACTAATCATTGCCGGAGTGTTTATTCCCCTTGTTGGGCAATGGATCGCCCTCGCGGGTGGATTGCTCGCTTTGTGGTCCTTTGCTCAGGTTGGGCATATTCCTGAATTGGAACCAACAGGTGTTCGCTTGCTCTTGCTCTTGCACCTTTTAGGGGTCGCGTTTTGGATCGGCATCCTCGGACCGTTGCGCACCCTTTCGCTACGGCAAGAATATCTGAGCGACGCAGCCAAGTTGGGCCATCGATTCGGCCAGGCGGCTTCGATTGTTGTCCCTGCTATGATTTTGGCAGGGCTAATAATGGCTTGGATGTTGTTGGGCGATGTGAGGGCGCTGACGACTACCGGGTACGGGCAAACCCTTCTGATCAAAATCGCACTTGTAGGCGCGGTCCTGACGTTGGCGGCCGCAAACAAACTCCGCTTCGTTCCAGCCATGCAAGCAGGGGACGATAAGGCGGCGCGTCATCTGGCGCGCTCGATTGAAATCGAAACTACGGTCATACTGATGGTGCTTGTCGCCACCGCGACGCTCACCAGCGTTCTGACCCTACCGAATTGAGGCAACCCATGAAAAGGCGAGACTTCCTGTTCACAACATGCGCGGCGGCACTGGCACCGCGCATCGCTCTTGCATCAGCGCCCTTTGAACTGGTCGCACAGCCGGTCAATGCGCAAATTCTGCCCGAAGGTGATCCGGCAACTCCGATGCTTGGCTTTAATGGCAGTACGCCCGGTCCGGTGCTTCGCGCCCGTCAGGGCGATACATTTGATATTCGGTTCCTGAACCAGATTGGTGAAGGCTCGGCGGTGCATTGGCATGGGCTGCGCATCGACAATGCGATGGATGGCGTGCCGGGGATGACCCAACCCATAGTCGAGAAGGGTGCTGAGTTCGAATACAGCTTCCGAGCACCCGATGCGGGGACGTTCTGGTATCACTCCCACAACCGATCCTGGGAACAGGTTGCCAGAGGTCTCTACGGGCCGCTGATCGTTGAGGAGCTAAGCCCGCCCGATGTGGATCACGATCTGATTGTGATGATTGACGACTGGCGCATCACCGAAGACGGAGTGCTTGTCGACGGCTTTGAGAACAGGCACGATCAGGCGCATCAAGGGCGGTTGGGGAACTACGCCCGCGCGCTTGTAGAACCAAATACGCCGGTCCGGCGCGGTGATCGCGTGCGCTTGCGGTTGATCAATGTCGCAACAGACCGGATATTCCCGATTGAACTTGAAGGCATCGACGGCAAAATCGTTGCGTTCGACGGTATGCCACTGCCGGACCCGCAAGAGGTTTCGAACCTCATTCTCTCACCGGCTCAACGCTTAGATATCATTGCTGACGTAAAATCAGCTGATCACATCGCCTTTGTTTTCCCAACGCGCGACGATCCTTACCCGTTGGGTGAAATTCCGGTTGAAGGGGTAAACAGCACACGGCAACCGTCCGCTATTCCCACACTGCCACCAAACGAGCGGAAGGAGCCAGATCTGGACAATGCGGTGGACCTGTCGCTCACCATGCAAGGCGGGGCGATGAGCCGTCCCGTAAGCACGCAAACTGACATTTGGGCATTCAACGGACAATCTGGCTTATCAGATACGCCGCTCCACAAGTTTGCACGTGGCCAAACGGCGCGCATCCGTCTGGTAAACGACACCCGTTTCCCGCATGGCATCCATCTGCACGGGCATCATTTCTTTGAAGTCGGGGCGGACAGCAGCTTAGGCGCTTTCCGGGATACGGCGCTGATCAATCCTAGTGAAACCCGCGAAATCGTTTGCGTGTTCGACAATCCCGGTAAATGGCTGTTGCACTGTCACATGCTAGGGCATCAGGCGGCTGGTATGAAAACATGGGTGGAAGTCGTATGAAACGCTTGCTGGCGATGGCTCTATGTAGCGTTGCGAGCGAGGCAATTGCCAGCCACGAAATGGAAGACCGAGATTTGACTAATGGGCGTGTTCTTTACGGAGACCACTGCGCGTCCTGCCATGGCATCAACCTGGAAGGACAACCAAATTGGCAGACTCCTGATGACAATGGTGTTCTGCCTGCACCACCGCATGATGAGACAGGGCACACTTGGCACCATGACAATCAGCTTCTGTACGAGTACACACGACTTGGTGGCGAAGCAGCGTTAGCCGTGCGCGGGGTCACTGGCTTTGCAAGCGGCATGCCGGGGTTTAGTGATGAACTCACCGAAAATGAGATTTGGGATATTCTGGCTTATATCAGGTCAACTTGGCCCGATCGTGTTCAGGAAATGCAAGCGAGTCGCAATCCGGCGCACAATTGAGGAAGACGGTCTTCTCTGCACTGTGGTAGTAGGGTCGTCCAAGTCCAAGACTGGTCCGTCTGCTGCCAAGACGCCACAGGGTTATGGCTTCATTTTTATAGGTTTCCGTCACTCAAAATTCGGTTCCAACGGATTGTTTTGACCTCTGGCCATAGCGGGCATTTTGTCCATTCTAGACTTTGAAGACGGCTTGTTTGTCCAGAAATCAAGCAAGGTTTTCGCTATCTCGGTCTGGTGGTGGGCATAGACCACTACGTCGAGCTGTTCCTGACCCAATTGGTTGCGTAGGGAAATTAGCTCGCCGCTTTCAATTTCCTTGTGCACCATGCTGAACGGCAGCCAACCAACACCGAGACCGTTCAGGATCATTTCCTTTGCTCCGCTTGAAAAGGCCGTCTGGCAAACGGGATTTTTGCTGAAATCGGCGGTTCCGAAGGGAAGTTTGCTCTTGTTTAATGCTTCGCCAAAGTAGCTGTTTTCGGGATAGACGATGGACGGCGTATCCAAAGGCACATCACCGTTTCCGCGCACTGCGTACCGCAATCCGCCACCGATGACCGGAATAAGGTAGTCGTGACCCCAAGTGCCGCGACGAATGCCTGCTCCGAACGGCATTGGGGCGACGGTTTGCGCCTCGTAGCATAGCAGCATGTTGGTATCACCGCGCAGGAATAGAGTGACACAATCGTTCAGATTGGCCGTTCTGAGACGAAACCGGAGCCCCTTGAACGTTGCACGTGCACGCAATGCCATATCAGGGAAGGTGGAGACGACCGATGCATGTGTTGCGGCGATCGTCACAATCGAAACGGTGGGGCCATGTTGCGCAATTTTTGTGCGCAGGTCATTTAATCTGGCGATCAAAGAGCGGATTTCGGCTTCATTCGAGGCCAGTGCCGGACTGATCTCGACCCGGTTCGATTTGCGATCGAGAACTTCAATCCCCAGCCACTCCTCAAAACTGCGAATACGCCTTGAGAACGCGGGTTGTGTGATGTTTCTGCGGGCCGCGGCCCGCGTCATGTTCCGCTCTTCTAGAAGGGTCAGAACATCGTCAAACCACAGCATATTCATCCGCACCTCCATCGCACCCAAAGAAAATGTATGGGCAGCCTGCGAAATATGCACTGTTTTTATTCTTTTTCTTTTGAAACTGTTTGGCTGTAGGCAAAAGCAGGGAGAGAGTGGTGGCTGAGACAATTCAGATGACCGGCGGTGACGCGATGGTCGCGCCGGAGATGGTTTTGAGCTTGTGCAAGGAGCTATCGCTGACTCTGGCGAAATTTCCCCGGGTATCGCTTGGTCATCTTCCTACGCCTTTGGAGCCGATGGATCGCCTAAGTGAGGTTTTGGGTGGTCCACGTTTATGGGTCAAAAGGGATGATTGCACCGGCCTCTCGTCGGGTGGGAACAAGACTCGTAAGCTGGAATTTCTGATGGCTGACGCTGTCCAGAAAGGTGCAGATACCATCATCACGCAGGGGGCGACGCAATCTAATCACGCGCGTCAAACAGCAGCGGCGGCTGCAAAACTTGGCCTTGCGTGCCATATACTTCTTGAGGATCGTACGGGTTCCAATGATCCGAACTATATTCTGAATGGAAATGTCCTGTTGGATCGTTTGCATGGCGCCAGCGTCTCCAAGCGTTCCGGTGGTGCGGACATGAATGCCGAGATGGAAGCCTGCGCCGCGCAGATGAAGACAGAAGGCAAAACCCCTTACATCATTCCCGGCGGTGGATCGAACCCGATCGGGGCTTTGGGCTACGTGAATTGCGCGCGCGAGTTATGCGAACAGGCCGCCCATGCCGGCTTAAAAATCGACGCGCTGGTCCATGCGACCGGCAGCTCCGGCACGCAAGCCGGATTGGTCGCCGGTCTTGCCGCACTGGAAAGCGACATTCACCTTTTGGGCATCGGCGTGCGGGCCCCAAAAGACAAACAGGAAGGCATGGTCCATGATCTGGCTGTGCGCACTGTCGAGTATATGGAGACGGGCACGCCCATTGCGCGAGAAAATGTACGTGCAAATTGCGACTACGTCGGTGCAGGATATGGTCTTCCGACCAAGGGGATGATTGACGCGCTCAAGCTGTTGGCCCGCACCGAAGGACTTTTGTTCGACCCGGTCTATTCAGGTAAAGGATTGGATGGGCTCATTGACCAAACCCGCAAAGGCTATTTCGACGGCATGGACAATGTCGTCTTTCTGCATACCGGCGGAAGCGCAGCCCTGTTTGGCTATCCCGAAACTTTTGAACTTCCTGGCTACGTGGCCTGAAAATAAACAACAAACCAACAAGGAGATATCAAATGAAACTAAAAAAATACTTGATCAGCGCGGCTTTGGTTTCAGCTCTCGGCGCACCACTTGCCGCTGAAGAGGTTAAGATCGGTGTTCCTACTTGGACCGGAGCGCAGGCTATTGCCCATGTCTTGGGTGAGATCGTGACCACCCGCATTGGCGGCACGGTGGAGTACGTGCCCGGTAACAACGCCACAATCTTTCAAGCGATGGATCAGGGTAAGGGCGATATCGATGTGCACCCCGATGTATGGCTGCCAAATCAGGAAGCATTCACCAAGCAATATGTTGATGGTGCTGGCACCGTAACGTTGTCATCGAACCCCTATCAGGGCAATCAGGGTTTCTGCGTCTCCAAAGACTTTGCCGCAGAGATGAATATCACCGACATCGCGGATCTTGGACGCCCCGATGTGGCGGCCGCGATGGACAGCGATGGCAACGGTAAGGGTGAGATGTGGATCGGTGCACCCGGCTGGGCCTCGGCCAATGTGAACGAGGTGAAGGTGCGCGACTATGGCCTGTTGGACTTCATCGATCCGATCCGCGCCGAGGAAGCTGTTAAGACCGCGCGCATCAAGGACAGTATCGCCAAAAAAGAAGGATATGCCTTCTACTGCTATGAGCCGCATGCCGTCTGGTACATGTTTGACGTGGTGATGCTGACCGAACCGACTTATGACCCTGAAAAATACGTGATGGTGCAGCCCTCCGACGACCCTGACTGGTACAACAAGTCGATGGTAGCCAGCAAGGACGCTCTGAAGGAAGTTCAGATCGCCTGGTCCAACTCGCTTGGGGATCGCTCGCCGGCGATTGCAGAGTTCTTCGCGAACTTCTCCCTTACCGCCGATGACGTGAGCTCGCTGGCCTTCGAGATCAGTGCCAATGGGCGCGATGCTGAGGAAGTTGCGGCCGAGTGGGTTAACGCCAATTCCGAGCGCGTAGATGCGATGCTGGGTCTCTGAGCCAGACCTAAAAACAACGGGCAGCACCTAGCGGTGCCGCCCCATTTGAAGGCACGTACGGGTGGGCGGATGAGCGACGAGACTGTAATCGAAATTTCCAATATCTGGAAAATCTTTGGCGCTAAGCCCGAAGCTGCTCTGGAAGCCATTCGTGCGCGTGGACTGACCAAGGCTGAAGTCCTTGCCGAATTCAATGCTGTGGTGGGCGTGGCCGATGTCAGCCTCAACGTAAATCGCGGTGAGATCTTCTGTATCATGGGCCTATCAGGGAGCGGCAAATCCACACTCGTGCGCCATTTCAATCGCCTGCTCGAACCAACGGCCGGCAAGATCGAGATCGAGGGCACCGACGTCATGGCGCTCGGCACAAAGGAACTTCAGGCTTTCCGCAATAGGAAAATCGGGATGGTGTTCCAGAATTTCGCGCTGATGCCCCACCGTTCGGTCCTTGATAATGTAGCAATGCCGCTGGAAATCCGCCAGGTCGCCAAGAACGAGCGTATGCGGCAGGCGGCCGCCATTCTCGACATTGTCGAATTGGGAGCGTGGGGGTCGAAATTCGCTCACGAACTCTCTGGCGGCATGCAACAACGTGTGGGGCTTGCCCGTGCGCTTGCGGCTAACCCTGATGTTCTGTTGATGGATGAGCCATTCTCCGCACTTGATCCTCTGATCCGACGGCAGTTGCAGGATGAGTTCATCCGGTTGTCGAAAATCCTCAAGAAAACAACGATCTTCATCACCCATGACCTTGATGAGGCTGTCCGCATCGGGGACCGGATTGCGATCATGCGTGACGGCAAGATGGTGCAGATCGGCTCGGCTGAGGACATTGTCATGCATCCCGCTGATGACTACGTCGCTGATTTCGTGGCTGGGATATCGCGGCTGAAGGTGGTGCATGCTCATGCGGCAATGCAGCCCTTGGACAGCTATCTCGCTACGCACGGCCCACTGCCTGCTGACATTGATCGGGTGGACCACAATGAGACACTTTCCGCTTTAATCACACGAGCCATCGACGACGAACGGCCGGTTCTGGTGTCCGAAGGCGGCCAAGACAGAGGTGTTATCACTCGCGCAGATCTGTTGCGCACCGTGATTGAAGGGACGGAAATGTCATGAGCGAAGATCTTGGTGTGAACCCCCTTGAAGACACAGAAAGCGAAGCCGCGCAGGCCTATGCCGAGGAACGCCGCGAGAATATCCGCACCTTTGTGCGCACCAGCCCCGATTACTACATCCGCAACTTCGACAAGATCGGGGCGTCCGCGCGCTTTACGGCAACTTTCAATGTGATGGCCGGGCTCTTTGGTCCGATCTGGTTCGGCGCACGCGGGCTTTGGTCATGGGCATTGGCGTTTCTTGTCGTCGAGGCGATCGGCTTTGTGCAGATCGCGCGGGGCCTGTTCGGAGATCTGGGAGCAGACGCGCTGGCCCGTGTGACCTCGATCGAAGGTACGCTCGATTTGCGCTACCAGCAGCTCGCGGCAGCGCAGGAGAGCGGCTCGGATCGAGCGGCGGCGATTCAACGCCAGATCGAAGGCCTGGAAGCCAATATTGAAGGTTTCCGCGCTGAGGCAGAGTTACTCGCCGCACAAGGTCCGTCGATTGCGCTCACCGGTGTTGCCATCTTGCTTGTGGCCAAGCTCATACAGGCTGTGGCCGCCAACTGGGCGCTGGAGGCCCGCTTTTCCGACTGGCTCTCAGATCGCACCATTCGCTCTGGCATGCCGGTCAGTCAGATTGTTTTTAGCGCGGGTTTCATGATCCTGTTAGTCGCGACCGCAATGATCCACTACAGCTTCCCGGGCCGATTTTCATTTCTTAGCGAATTCCCGACAGATAACTCAATTCGCCTGGCTAGTATTGACAGTGTAGAGGCATTTATCGCCTGGTGCGTCGCCAACAGTGTGGCGTTCTTTGACGGGCTCACCTCAGCTATTCGCTGGTTGCTGGATGCCATGGAGGTTGCGTTGGTTCAGACCCCCTGGATCGTGGTGGCCGCGCTGATCGTTCTGTTGACCTGGCTTACCGCTGGCTTGCGCATGGCTATATGGTCTGGTGCCTTTCTGGCCTATATGGGCCTTCTCGGCTTCTGGGAAAAAGCTATGACGACGTTGGCGCTTCTCGGCACTGCGGCGCTGCTTTCCATCGTGATTGGCATTCCTTTGGGCATGTTCTCTGCGCGTCGACCGCGGTTCTACGCGGTCATCCAACCGATCATGGATTTCATGCAGACAATGCCTGCCTTTGTCTTCATGGTGCCTGTGATTGCCTTTTTCGGGGTCGGCAAACCAGCGGCAGTCATTGTTACGATGATCTTCGGTGGGACACCCGTGGTACGCCTTACTGTTTTAGGCCTGCGTGGTGTTCCCGAAAGCGTGCGTGAAGCCGCGATCAGTTTTGGCGCCAACAAGTGGTACCTTCTCACCAAGGTCGATCTACCGCTCGCCAGCCCCTCCATTCGCGCCGGTATCAACCAGACAATCATGCTGTCGCTGGCCATGGTCGTCGTGGCCTCACTTATTGGTGCGAAAGGGCTGGGCGAAGACGTCCTCGAGGCGCTGCAATACGCCAATGTGGGCCAGGGTATCCTCGCAGGCTTTGCCATTCTATTCTGCGCGATGATCCTTGACCGGATCGTTCAAGGTCAGCGAAAGTGACCCCCCTTGTCCTTGTTCATGGCTTCATGGGGGGCAGCGCACAATGGGATGGATGTCGCGATACACTGCAGCAGCATGCTGATGTGATTGCCGTCGACCTGCCCGGGTTCGGAGCAAATGCCCATCTGCCGCCAATCGACAGCATTGGCGGATATGCGGATTGGGTCGTCCGGCATCTCCGCGGCCTTGGAGTGGAGGAGTATCATCTGCTGGGTCACTCCATGGGCGGCATGATCGCTCAGGAAATTACCTTGCGCGATCCTGAAAGGATTAAACGCCTGGTGCTTTACGCAACTGGTGCCATCGGTGTTTTACCAGGGCGGTTCGAGACCATTGAACAGAGTAAAAAGCGCGCTGCGGAAGACGGCGCAGCGGCCACCACACGCCGGATCGCAGCAACTTGGTTTCTGGATCGCGAAGCTGCACCCGGATATGAGCACTGCGCCGCGATTGCCGCTCAAACCAAGCTGCCGGCCCTGGAGGCCGGCCTGGACGCGATGCAAGCTTGGTCAGGGGAACAGAACCTGTCCCAAATCCAACAGGAAACTCTCGTCCTTTGGGGCGATCGAGATCGGACATATCCGTGGAGCCAAATTCATAAACTGTGGGAAGCGATCCCCAGTACATCGCTTGCAGTCGTACCGGCCTGCGCCCACGCGCTTCATGCGGAGAAATCTGATCTTTTTCAACGCCTTATATCCAACTTTTTGGATCACTGAAGTATGCATACGACTTTGACTATTGTAGGGCCGCAGCCGCCGCCAGCTTTGTCCGTGATCCGGAAGTTCGTCGCCGGGTCGATTTAGCGATCGCAGCGATTTTCCGGTGTGGTCAGCCACGCCGCAGGGAATGCCGGAATCGATGAACGGCTGGAACCGGCCGCCAGTTTAAAGTTACGACTTGAACTAGCAACGCTTCAGGCTGGAGGATGTAACTTTGGTTGGCGGAAAGGTGAGTTCATTGGTCAAAAGGCAAAGTATCTCAATATTTGACAAGAAACTTTTTTGGCCGGAGTGAGAGGATACGAACCTCCGACCCCTGCCTCCTGAAGGCGAGTTCTCGGGATGAAGTAAACAAAATAAGGGCTTTGAATGCCAGCCATTGCACTTCGGTGGCAGATAGCGTTGCGATAACGTTGTGGTTTCATTGCGAGCAAACCCGGCCTCTGTCGTATGTTGGTAAGCTCTTGTTTTTCAGTAAGTCATCCAGCACCTTATGCTCAGTGCTAGTTTGTTCTCTGTTATATTGCCCAGATCCAGCCCACTTATGCACGGTGAAGAGCTCTGCCATCGGTCAGGCCATTCACTTTCTCCAGAATAGCGTCTGCGTCAATGCAGTGATGGCGATAGAGGTCGCCGATTGTTCCCGTCTGACCAAAATGCTCGACACACATTGGGACAACGCTGAAATGGCGGCCACAGGTATCAGCCTCACAGCAATTCCGGCTCCAGGTCGAGCCGTCGCTTGGATGGCAGACCTTGAAAGTGAAGGCGGATGATCTCGGGACTGGTTTTAAAGTATTTGAAGGTCTGGTCATGGGCAAAAGCTACGCGACCGCCCTGTCCTGCTCAAACAAAGTTCTTCTGACAAGACACCCCAAAATCTGCGGATTTAGGTGCTGACAACTAATTAAAGCCTTAGAGATTGAAAGCTTGCACTGGACATTGCCTTTGTGAACAGGAAAGCATTTCAATAATGACTGTTTGAGAAAGCGGTCCTTGATGTAGCAACTTCAAATAAGGCCGGGCAAATGCAACCGGCGATAGTTAAAAATAACATGGGGGGAACTTATGAAGTATAAATCGATTGCCATTGCCGCATCCATCGGGTTGCTGGCCACAGGTGCATTCGCTGAGACGAAGGTCGGTATGATAACTACTCTGTCCGGTGGTGGAGCCGGCTTGGGAATCGATGTGCGCGACGGTTTCATGCTGGGTATCAACCAATCCGGGCGGGATGATATCGAGGTCGTCGTCGAAGATGATCAACGAAAACCCGACGTCGCCGTGCAGCTTGCTGACAAGATGATCCAGTCCGAGAAGGTGGATATCCTGACGGGCATTATCTGGTCGAACCTCGCAATGGCTGTTGTTCCAGCGGCAACGGCCCAAGGTAAGTTCTATTTGTCGCCGAACGCCGGACCGTCGGCGCTAGCCGGTCAAGGTTGTCATGAAAACTACTTCAACGTCGCCTGGCAGAACGACAACCTGCACGAAGCAGCTGGCGCCTATGCCAACACGGCAGGGCATAGCAACAGCTTCATCCTGGCCCCGAATTATCCGGCGGGCAAGGACGCTTTGACTGGGTACAAGCGGTTCTTCCAAGGCGATCTTGCCGGTGAGATTTATACCGAGCTTGGCCAAACGGATTATGCTGCCGAGATTGCTCAAATCCGTGCGTCCGGCGCAGACAGTGTCTTTTTCTTCCTTCCCGGCGGAATGGGGATTTCGTTTCTCAAGCAATACGCAGATAGCGGGGTTGATTTGCCCGTCGTGGGTCCGGCGTTTTCGTTCGATCAGGGCATCCTTCAAGCCGTCGGGCCCGCAGCACTTGGGATTGTGAATACCAGCCAATGGAACAAGGATATCGACAATCCAACAAATGCCGCATTCGTAGAAAGCTTTGTGGCCGAGTACGGGCGGCTTCCGTCTCTCTATGCAAGCCAGGGCTTCGACACGGCACAGTTGATCATTTCGGCGCTCGGATCGGCTGAGGTCTCGGATCAAGACGCGTTCAGAGATGCATTGCGTGCGGCCGACTTCGACAGCACACGTGGCGACTTTGCGTTTGGTCCAAACCACCATCCAATTCAGACTATCTATGCGCGCGAAGTGATTCAGGAAGGTGATGTATTCACTAACCGGATCATTGGTGTGGCGTTGGAAAACCACTCGGACGCTTACGCGGCAGACTGTAAAATGTAATCGAAGGGCCGCCCCCGACTCCGGAGCGGCGGCCCGTTTTTTGCTCGAACCGTGACTTTAGTCCTTATCGCCGAACAGATTCTGAACGGAATCCAGTTCGGTTTCATGCTCTTTCTCATGGCAGCAGGCCTGACGCTGATCTTCGGCGTGATGGGCCTCATAAATCTTGCGCACGGATCACTCTACATGGTCGGTGCTTTTGCGGCTGCGGCGGCCGCTGCGGCGACGGGGTCGTTCTTGGTGGCTGTAGCAGCTGCCATTGCTGCGGCGGCCATGGCCGGGTTCATCGTCGAATTGGCAGTCATTCGTCGGCTATATGCCCGCGATCACCTCGAGCAAGTGCTTGCGACTTTTGCGCTGATACTGATTTTCTCGGAGGGTACGCGATGGATCTTCGGTTCATTCCCGCTGTTTCTCGAAATTCCGAGCTATCTGTCCGGTCCCGTTTCATTGCCAGGCGGCATTCGGTATCCGCTATATCGCATTGTACTCATCCTTGTAGGGCTTTTGGTGGCGGTTGGGCTGTGGTTGTTCATCTCACGGACCCGAGTTGGTATTCAGATTCGTGCCGGAGAAAATGACCGTGAAATGATTGCAGCACTCGGCGTTGATATTGGTAGCTTGTACACGTTTGTTTTCGCGCTCGGAGCAGCGCTCGCCGGATTAGCGGGAGCACTTGTGGGTGCCATCCAATCGGTCCAGATTGGAATGGGTGAGCCGATCCTGATCCTCGCTTTCGTCGTCATAGTGATCGGGGGCATCGGGTCCATTCGGGGGGCGCTTATCGGCAGTTTGCTGGTTGGATTGACCGATACCCTGGGCGGCATCTTCCTGCCGGAACTGTTCAAACTGTTCGTGGCACCAGATGTTGCAACGTCGACTGGTTCGGCATTGGCATCAATGTCGATTTACGTTCTTATGGCTGGCGTGCTGATCTGGAGACCGACCGGGCTGTTCGGGGCAAGAGCATGATCCCAGAAAAAGCACTAAACGTCATTCTCATGAGCCTGCTTCTTTGGGTGCCGCTTTGGGCTTGGGTCTCGGACGAACCCTTCACAATTACGTTGGCGACCCGCGCGGTCATCTTCGCTCTGGCCGCGGTTGGTCTCAATGTCGCGCTTGGGCTTGGAGGGCTCGTGAGCCTCGGGCACGCGGTCTTCTTTGGGATTGGCGGCTATGCGATGGGTATTCTGGCGTTTCACGCTCAGACGTATTCGCCATTGATGGAATGGCCTATCACGATTTCTGGAACCAAGCTCATGCCTGTGATCTGGTTGGTGGCAATACTGTTTTCAGGTGTTGCCGCCTTTATAATCGGGCTTCTGTCGCTTCGAACTTCCGGCGTGTATTTCATCATGATCACGCTGGCTTTCGGGCAGATGTTTTTTTTCTTTGCAATCAGCTGGCCCGCCTATGGCGGAGAAGACGGCCTTTCCATCTACATTCGAAATTCCTTCCCGGGTATGAACACGCTTGATCCCATACAGTTCTTCGGGATCTGTTTTGCAATTCTGAGCCTAGTCCTTTGGCTAAACGTGCGGCTCGTAAAATCTCCCTTTGGGCTTGCGTTAAACGCAGCGCGGCAAAGTCCCGAGCGGGTAGAGGCGGTCGGGCTTGATCCGTTTCGGCTGAGACTGATCGCGTTGGTGATTTCCGGCATGATCTGTGGGCTGGCGGGGGCGCTTTTTGCCGATCTTAATCGCTTCGTCAGTCCCACGATGTTCAGCTGGCAGATGTCAGGTGAACTGATTGTTTTCATAATCCTCGGAGGGTTGGGCCGGACGTTCGGGCCGGTCGCAGGCGCGACTTTGTTCGTCGTACTAGAGCACGCGCTTGGAGGCATTAGCGAATATTTCCTATTCTTTCTTGGTTTGCTTTTGTTGGTGGTCGTCCTTTTCGCCCGCGGCGGCCTCTACGGCGTCATCACGGGAAGGTCTGACCGATGATGCGGCCCGTGTTGCAAGTTGAAGGTCTCACTCGACGCTTTGGCGCCCTGATTGCAAATGACGACGTGACATTGGACCTTAGGCCCCGCGAAGTTCACGCCGTGATCGGCCCAAACGGGGCCGGTAAATCAACGCTCATCGCTCAGATCTGCGGCGGCCTGAAGCCTGACGCGGGTTCGGTTCGCCTTCTGGGCCAGGATATCACCCAGGAGACAACGAAAAACCGGGCAAGGCTCGGGCTCGGACGCACCTTCCAGATTTCCGCTCTGGCGTCAGAGGACACGGTCTTGCAGAACGCCATGCTGGGCGCGCTTGGGGCCAAAGGCCGACCCTGGCAATTCTTCCTACCCATTCTTGGCGACAAAAACCTGCGCGATCACGCAGAGAATGCATTGCGTCGTGTGGACCTGATCGACTTAGCAAACAAGCGAACAGGCGAACTCAGCCATGGTCAGCGCCGCCAACTGGAAGTCGCAGTTGCGCTAACCCTTAAACCAAAGGTGTTCATACTGGACGAGCCAATGGCCGGTTTGAGCGCAGAAGGCACGCAGCTGCTCACGAACCTGCTGAGCGACTTGCGAAATCATGCCCCGATACTGCTTGTGGAACACGACATGGATGTCGTCTTCAAATTGGCTGACCGAATAACGGTTCTTGATTACGGGCGTGTAATTGCCACAGGATCAGTCGAAGATATTCGCAAAAATTCAATAGTTCAGCGCGCCTATCTTGGAGAGAACCAATGAACCTTCTTTCCATCTCCGGCCTAGTCGCAAGCTATGGCAAAAGCCAAGCCCTCTTTGGCGTTGATCTGACCATCGAAGCGGGCCAAGTCGTCGCCCTTATGGGGCGCAATGGCATGGGCAAGACAACCACCGTTCGCGCTATTTGCAGAATGATCGGAAGCAAAGGCTCGATGGTGTTTGCCGACACCGACATTCGCAAACTGTCGAGCCACCAAGTGGCAAGATTGGGCATCGGCCTTGTCCCCGAAGGCCGCCGCGCATTTCGCGATCTAACGGTGCGTGAGAACCTCGTAGCTGTGTCCCGACCTGGCCATTGGGATATAGACAAGGTCGTTGCGCTTTTCCCGCGTCTCAGCGAGCGCGCCGATCAGCTTGCGGGCTCCTTGTCAGGCGGAGAGCAGCAAATGCTGGTCATTGGGCGTGCGTTAGTTACCAATCCACGCTTGCTCATATTGGATGAGGCTACGGAAGGGCTTGCGCCAAATATCAGACGAGAAATCTGGGTGACTGTGGAGCAACTTAAACGTGAATCTGGCCTTTCAATTCTGGTAATTGACAAATCTCTTAGTGAATTGAGAGCGATCTGTGATCGCGCGACAATCCTTGAGCGAGGCAGATCGGTCTGGTCAGGCGCAATTGGCGATCTGGATAGTGAAATCAGCCAGCGGCATCTCGGCGTTTAGTTGGTACAAATGCCCAAGCTTTGACAGCTACCAAGCGTCCACGAAATCGCTTTTGATGGTTCGCCGCAAAATCAGAATAGCTGTCAAATAGCGAACCGCATTGCTTCCGCCTGGATGGAATGGCTGCTGTTTCTGCAGGCTGTGAGTTAGGAGAGACACAAATTCTAGCAACGCAGCGAATGGCCGCTAAGCTGGCTGCGACGCAGTATTCGGTTGCAGTGCTCAAAGTCGGCTCTGGGCCGTTAGTTCAAAATTACGATTTGAACTAGCAACGCTCCAGGCGAGTGGAGGTAATTTTTGTTGGCGAAAAGGTAAGTTAATTGGTCAAAAGGCAAAATATCTCTGTATTTGACAACCTGTTTTATTGGTCGGTGTGAGAGGATTCGAACCTCCGACCCCTGCCTCCCGAAGACCGGTGCAGAGGGCCAAGTTATTGCATTTTAGTCAAAGGAGCCCTGTTTTCCAGGCGTTGTCGCCAATCAAACCAGCCAAGTTCAGGTTCGGCAGGTTCATTGAACCTCAGAGCACTGTCTACATGGTCCGCTAGTTATCGTGGTCTATGTTCAGTGCTAGTTTGTTCTCTACATTATTGCCCAGATCAAGCCCACTTATGCACGGTGAAGAGTTCTGCCATGGGTCAGTCCATTCACTTTCTCTAGGATAGCGTCTGCGTCAATGCAGTGGTGGCGATACAGATCGCCGATTGTTCCGGTCTGACCAAAATGCTCGACACCCATTGGGATAGTCTGATGTCCACGCACTGCCCCGAGCCAGGATAGAGTTGCAGGATGACCATCGATAACGGTGACGAGCTTGCAGTGTGGCGGAAGGTCGGACATCAGGGTTTCGATGTGGGAGCGTGCCGCTTGGTTGCCGCGAGAACGCGCTCGTTGAGCGGCGGTCCATCCGGCATTCAGGCGATCTGCGGATGTCACGGCCAATACACCTATGTCGCGACGGCCTTCACCAATCATACCGGCAGCCTTGATTGCCTCCGGCGCGACTGCTCCTTGATAGGCAATTACAACTTCGCAATTGGGCCCGGGTTTTCGCAACCAATAGGCCCCATCAATGGCACCTTGGCGGAACTCGTCGTCGACACGTTTGCCAGGCTGTTCAATCGGGTTGGTCGTCAGGCGCAGGTAGACAGACCCTCCAGTTTCATCGCGCAACCATGTGCGCTCGTCGGGCTGTCCTTCGCCATCGCGCTGCAGGTAGTTGAAGGCCCATTCCATAATCACCGCGAGCTCGTCGGCGAAGGCGGGTTCAAAAGCGGCCAACCCGTCTTGGCTCATCCCGATGAGCGGTGTTCCAACGGATTGGTGTGCTCCACCTTCGGGGGCAAGTGTGACGCCCGAAGGTGTGCCAACCAGCATAAAACGCGCGTCCTGATAACAGGCGTAATTCAGCGCATCGAGACCGCGGCTGACAAACGGATCATAGACGGTGCCAATTGCGATCAGCCGCTTACCGAACAGGGAATGCGACAAACCCGCAGCTCCCAGAAGCAACATGAGGTTCATTTCGGCGATACCAAGCTCGATATGCTGCCCTTCCGGAGTGAATTCCCATTTTGCCGTCGAAGGGATCCGGTGTTCTATGAAGGCGTCGGATTGCTCGGATCGGGCGAACAGTTTGCGCCGGTTAACCCAAGGACCAAGGCTTGTTGTGCCTGTCACATCTGGGGAGGTCGTCATTATGCGTTCGGCCAATGGGCTGTCGCCTTTTGATAGATCGTCAAGAATCTTGCCAAACGCCATCTGTGTCGAGATTTCGCGGCTGGTGTCGATCCCGATTGGAGGCACATCCAACTTGTCATCAAAATAGCGGCGCGGACCTTTGGCAAAGAAAGGTGTATTCGCAAGGAAATCCTTCAGTTTTTCTGGTTCCTGCACCGTCGCAAGCGGCTCCCATTCTTCGCCCTTCGGCACACCCATATGCGATTGCCACGTGGCAAACTGACTATTGTTCATCAGCCCGCCGTGGTTGTCCTTGTGGCCTGCAATAGGGGTGCCCCATCCTTTGACTGTGTAGGCCAGGAAACATGTGGGGCGATCATGATCTATGGCGGCGAATGTTTGGGCCATTGTCTCGACGCAGTTGCCACCCAGATTTTCCATAAGGGCCGCGAGCTCTGCATCCGTGCGCCGTTCGATCAGAGCGGTCACATCCCCCTGATCCCCCAGATCGTCCATGAGACGCTTTCGCCAATTCGCACCACTCATGAAAGTTAAAGCGGAGTAATCCTGGTTGGGGCAAGCATCAATCCAGTCGCGCAGTCGGTCGCCACCGGGCTCTTCAAAGGCCGCGCGTTGAAGAACCCCATATTTGACACGAACGACATCCCAACTGAATGCATCGAAGATTTTCTCGATCCGTTCGAACAAGCCCTCCCGGACTATACCGTCCAGCGACTGTCGGTTGTAATCGATGATCCACCACGTGTTTCGGAGGTCGTTCTTCCATCCTTCCTGTAGTGCCTCGTAGACATTGCCTTCATCCAGTTCGGCATCGCCTACCAGGGCAACCATACGTCCCATTGGCGCGTCTGACCCCCAGCTTTTGGCCTTGATGTAGTCTTGAATGATCGACGCAAACGAGGTGATCGCGACACCTAAACCCACAGACCCGGTCGAGAAATCAACATCATCAATGTCCTTTGTCCGGCTGGGATAACTTTGCACACCCCCAAATCCGCGGAAATTCTCCATCTTCTCGCGGGTCTGATTACCCATGAGATACTGCATTGCATGAAACACCGGCGACGCATGGGGTTTGACTGCAACCCGGTCCTCAGGCCGCAAGGCCGAGAAATAAAGCGCGGTCATGATCGACACCATCGAAGCGGACGAAGCCTGATGGCCACCGATCTTGATCCCATCCACCTTTGGTCGGACATGGTTGGCATGGTGGATCATCCAATGAGACAACCACAGCAGGCGCTGTTCAACGATCTTCAGTTGGGTGGGATCAATGTGCATGGTGGTCTCCGGGTTCAGGCGGCGCTGCGGGCAGGGTAGGGCAAAGCTTGCTCCAGGTCTGCAAGGATATCTTCAACATCCTCCAGCCCGACGGACAGGCGGATTAGGCCATCACTGATCCCATGCTCGGCCCGTTCTTCGGGCGTATATGTCGAATGGGTCATCGATGCTGGGTGCTGGATCAGTGTTTCCGCATCGCCCAACGACACCGCGCGCTGGATCATGTTCAGGCGGTTCATGAATTCAATTCCACCGGAAAGGCCAGACTTGATCTCGAAAGCTATCATAGCGCCGGGTTGGGACATCTGTCGCTGCGCTACATCGTGCTGTGCGAAGCTCTCAAGACCGGGGAAATAAACCTCACCAACGGCAGGGTGCGCTTCAAGGAACTTCGCGACGACCTTGGCAGAAACACAATGACGATCCAGACGCAGGTTTAGTGTTTTCAGACCACGCAGGATTAGCATCGCGTTGAAAGGTGCCATTACCGCGCCGGTCATGTCCTTCATCCCAACAAGGCGGATTTCAGCAATCTGTTCAGCGGTTCCTACAACCAAGCCAGCGACCACGTCTCCATGCCCGCCGAGATATTTGGTAGCGGAGTGTAGAACGATATCTGCGCCGTGCTCGATCGGGCGGGTCAGATACGGGCTGGCATAAGTGTTATCGACGACGACAGTTGCACCGACTGAGTGCGCAATTGCGGCGCTTGCGGCGATGTCCACCAAGCGCATGTTCGGATTGGCCGGAGTTTCGAAATAGACAACGCGGGTTTTGTCAGAAACGGCCGCTTTCAGGTTCTCAGGGTCTGTCATGTCGACATGTGTTATCGTGACCCCCCATTTCGCCAAACCATGACGCAAAAAGGCGAAGGTGCAGCCATAGAGCGTTTTGTCCACGATGACTTCGTCACCTGGCGACAGCAGGGTCCAAAGCACTGCCGTGATCGCCCCCATGCCGCTTGAGAGAGCTAGCCCGGCCTCGGCCCCTTCAAGCACGGCAACGCGTTGCTCAAGAAGGTCGCATGTAGGGTTTGAAATACGGCTGTAGATATGACCTTCACGCTCGCCGGCGAACATCTCTCCACCAGCCTCTGCGGTTTCAAAGGTAAACGTGGACGTCAAATGCAGCGGTGGTGTCAGCGCACCGTCATTTTCCAGAGGGTTATAAGCGTGGTGAATGGCACGGGTGGCAAATCCTGTTGGACGAGTCATTAGAAGCTCCTGAATCATGCTGAAGCTAGTTTGCTCCTTTACTTTGGGCTAATGGTTGCGAAATATTCCAAAATTAGTAACAATATTGGCACATTCTGCTAAGAAAGAGGGTGAAATGGACGCTAAGGACAGGCAGATCATTCGAGCGCTTCAGCGACACGGGCGCATGACGAACCAGGATCTTGCCGACGAGGTGAACTTGTCTCCCTCACCGTGTTTGCGCCGGGTCAAAAACTTAGAAGCCAACGGAGTAATAAAGGGATACAGCGCTGACGTTGACGCTGCCGCGTACGGGATGGCCATTACCGTCTTCGTGCGTATCCGGTTAGAGCGACACAATGAAACGGACGTTCAGAATTTCGAAAAGCGCGTTCGGAAGATCGATGAAGTTCTTGAATGCCACGTGCTGACCGGGGCAATGGATTACCAATTGCGGGTTTTGGTATCGGATCTCGAGGCCTACGAGGAATTTATTCGTCACCGAATTCATCCGATCGGTGGGATAGCCTCGATCGACACCAGCTTTGTCTATGGAACAGTAAAAAAGACTTCTGTTTTTCCGCCCGGATAGATGGACCGCGTTAGAGTGGACTATCTCCGAATGCCTACCTAAACTTTTGTATGCTCCCTTGCTTCTAAGTGCTCTTTGGAAAGCCGGTAATTAGCGGTGAAGCGTATTGAAGGCTGTACTTTGATTGTATGTTCTATTGTTCCTTTGGAAGTTCGTGTGGCGACTTCAAGAGAGAAGCTTGATTGAACCCTTGAGGCACCTTTCTGCATCTTCTGCAATCGCCCGGAAATCAACGCTAGCAACACAGGCGCGTCACCCCTTCGCACCAGTGACACGGTCGTATAACTTACGTTTTACTACGCCCTACTGGGCGGCTCAAAAAAATGCTCGGGGGCCTGGAGTTGGACAAACTATCAGTCATGCAAGCTTTTCGCCGTATCGTTGAACGCGGCAGCTTTGCTCGTGCGGCGGAAGACCTTGGTGTTTCTCCTGCGCTTCTCAGCAGAGAAATCAAGCTTCTGGAGGAAAGTCTGGGAACCGTCCTTCTGACCAGAACGACCCGATCCATGTCACTGACTCACACAGGCAGCCTTTATTACCAAGATGCAATTGGAATTCTCGACGCGGTCGAAAAAACGGAACAGACCATTAGGGATGGTTCAAAAGCAGTGCGCGGACACCTTCGGGTGAATGCGTCAAGCTCCTTCGGCCAAACCGTTATCGCACCGATGCTGCCCGAGTTTTTGGAAGCCTATCCCGATTTGCGATTTACGCTTTCGATGGACGACAAGGTGGTTGATATGGTCGAGGGCGGGTTCGATCTATCGATACGCATCCGTGCTGCCATGCCGGATTCGGCACTTGTTGCCCGACGGATTGGCGTGATGCGGCAGAGAATATTTGCGTCTCCTGACTATTTGGAGCGATGCGGAACGCCGACCCAGCCGGCGGATCTTAAAAACCACGAAATCATCGGCTTTTTGCTCGCTGATCATTTGACGAGCTGGAAGCTCTCGGTCGCCAACGGTGTCACAGCATTAGAGCTTGATCCGCGCGTGCGGGTCGGCAACAGCCTCGTTTTGCGCGATCTGCTGATAGCGGGGCAAGGTATCGGAACCCTGCCTGAGTTCGTTTCTGATGTTCCTGAAGCTAGCGGGGCCTTGGTGAGAGTTCTTCCTGACCACGAATTGCCCGCGCCAGAAGTATTCGCCGTTACAGCATCTCGCTTGGGAATGGATGCAAAGGTCACAGCCTTTCTTGATCATCTGCGCCTGGCTCTCAGGTCGTGACATTGTTCAATACAGGTAAATAGTGATGTCAAAGAGCGAGACTTAATTGGCGACGTAACAAATTCCATTCTCTCAGGGAAAGTCACAGCCCTGAGAGGTCTCTTATGTCACGTATTCTCGTTCTCTACTACTCAAGCTATGGCCACGTCCGCGCATTGGCCGGTGCCGAGGCTGAAGGCGCCAGAAGTGTTCCTGGCATCGAAGTTGACGTTCGGCGTGTGCCGGAAACCGTCCCTGAAGAAGTCCGCCAAAAGGCCGGCTATGTCGTCGATGATACACCTATTGCCTCGCCGACAGACCTGGAAAGCTATGATGCAATAATTCTGGGAACGCCGACCCGATTTGGCATGATGGCTGGCCAAATGAAGTCCTTCCTTGACCAGGCTGGCGGGCTTTGGGCCAGGAACGCACTGGTTGGTAAAGTCGGGGCGGTCTTTGCATCAACAGGTTCGCAACACGGTGGGCATGAGGCCACCCTTCTGACAACGCAAGTCCCGCTTCAACACTTTGGGATGCTGATTGCCGGAATACCCTACACATTTGCTGGCCAGACTACATCAGAAGAAATCATTGGCGGCGCACCATATGGTGCCGGAACGATCGCCGGTGCTGATGGTTCCCGCACGCCTACCGAAACTGACTTGGCCGGAGCGCGGTTCCAGGGCGCTCATGTTGCAAGGATTACAGCGTGCCTCGCTGGATCAAACCTGCAAGCGGAAGCAGCGTAACCTGCGCTGCTCTGACGTTTCACTCAAATTCTCAAACGCTTCAGCCGGGAGACATACAATGTCACGCTTTACCGATATTCTTCTCACCTCACTCGCCCCAGCGGTATGGGGAAGCACTTATTTGGTAGCTACCGAAGCGCTCCCGGCTGGCTATCCGATTACCCTGGCTGCGTTACGAGCTCTGCCTGCTGGCTTGTTGTTGCTTGCAGTGACGCGTTGCGTTCCACCACGCGAATGGCTCGGTCGCACTTTCGTCTTAGGCAGCCTCAATTTCGCTCTGTTCTGGGTGCTCCTCTTCGTTGCTGCGTATAGGTTACCTGGCGGTGTGGCCGCCACCCTAGGATCGTTGCAAGCGATGATCGTGATTTTGATGGCGTGGGGATGGCTGGGAACCCCAATCCGACTTGGTGCACTTGGTGCCGCCGCGACTGGCGCAATGGGTGTGTCTCTGCTGCTGATCGGACCTGCGGCACAACTTGATTGGATCGGTATCGTAGCGGGTTTGGGAGGAGCCGCGTCAATGGCTGCTGGCACTGTTCTAAGCCGGAAATGGCAGCCTCCGGTCTCGGCGCTGAGTTTCACTGCGTGGCAATTAACAGCCGGTGGTTTGATACTGCTGCCACTCGCTCTGTTTCTTGAGCCGTCTCTACCTGCACTCAGCGCGACAAATGTCGCCGGCCTTATTTGGCTTGGGTTGATTGGTGCTGCAGCAACCTATGTCATTTGGTTTCGTGGCATAGCGCGCCTGGAGCCCAGTGCAGTCTCGATGCTTGGCATGATGAGTCCTGTTACAGCTGTCGTGCTCGGCTGGGTATACTTGGGACAAACGCTTAGCCTCACTCAGTCGATAGGAGCAGCCATAGTTATTGGTTCTGTTGTGGTTGGCCAAAGCGTGAGTCGAAGGGACAATTCGGGTTTAAAAAATTGGAGACGAGCATGCGCGGCATGACACTGGAGGAAGCCACGGCCTATTTTGCAACCTCGCGCGAAAACCTGGAAAACGTCTATAGCTCCTACATTCCAGATGCGCTTACGAACGCAGCGGGAATTATAAATTAGAGGATATTAAGTGCCAATTCAGTAGTTGGTGGATGTCGGTAGTGAACGAACTGAGCACATCTATAGAACGAAACGTTGCGGATATCGTTGTGGCCATTCCTCTGAAAACAACAAAGGCGCCCTTGGGCGCCTTGTTTCATTGGTCGGAGTGAGAGGATTCGAACCTCCGACCCCTGCCTCCCGAAGACAGTGCTCTACCAGGCTGAGCTACACTCCGACCGTGGCGGCGGGTCTATACGCGTGGGTTGGGATGCGCAAGAGGGATTCTTGCGCGGGAAATTGGAAAAGCCCTGGCGCACTCAGCTGGGTTGCGCTGAATGCACTATTGTAGAATCTCGGTTCTATACAGGCGAATTTTCGTGCCTCCGTGGTCAACGAACGGACCAGTGGGTAGAAAAGGCAGGCGCGTCGCGCGGGCTAGGGCAGGGGCGCTGGTGATGACGCCGACGCGCCAACCCTGGAAGCGGTTCATCAGCGTTTTGCCAAGGCTGCCATATAGCGAACGCAGACGTTTTTCGTCACCGATCCGTGCGCCGTATGGGGGATTCACGATGACTAGACCAGCGGGCCCATGGGGTGGTTTGATATCGCTGACTGAACGATGCTGAAATCGGGTGTGCTCCGCCACACTGGCCTGTTCGGCGTTGGCAGAGGCGGCCTCGACAGCGCCTGTGTTTCGGTCGGAGCCGTAAAACTGAAGGGGGCTTTCGGATGGGTGGCACGCGCTCCGCATTGCCTGCCATGCCGCTTTGTCGAACCCGGACAGCTGCTCGAAAGCGAAGGATCGCGAACGTCCCGGCGCCAGCCCAAGGGCGATCTCGGCGGCTTCAATCACAAAGGTGCCCGAGCCGCACATAGGGTCAAGAACCGGCTCCGTTCCCTCGAACCCGCATTCGCGCAGGAACATAGCGGCCATGGACTCGCGCATGGGGGCTTTGGCGACAACGGTTTTGTGACCGCGCTTGTGCAGCGGCTCGCCTGAACTGTCGATCGAAAGCGTGCAGAGATCCTTTTCGATGCGCAGTAGAACACGCAGATCGGCCTCGGGAGAAATCGCTGCGCCCAGGGTGTCAGAGATTGCGCCCTCAATACGCTGGCGCGCCGCCCCGGCATGGTAAATGCGAGACTTGCGGCTTGTAGCTTCGACCTTGACGGGCACGTCGGGGCGAAGAAAGTTCGACCAGGGAAACTTACGCGCGCGTTTATCCAGCTGGGCCAGATGGACGGCAGGAAAGCTGCCGATGCGCACCAGAACCTTGTTGGCACCGCGCAGGACAAGATTGGCCCGCCAGACCTCAGACCAGTTGCCAGTACAGCTGACGCCGCCGGGCACGACGCGTGCGCCTGCGAATCCGTGCTGCGTGGCTTCGGCGCAGAGCGGGGTTTCGAGGCCCGGTGTTGCCACCAGGAAGATATCAAGGTCGTGGGTCATGCTCATTTTTGTTGCTTACACCGGATGCGGCAGAGGTGCGACCGGCAAAATATCGGTGTGTTAGCGCCAATATGAACATTCGATTAAGACAAAGTGACAAACAATAGATAATTTCGAGCCTAACGGGTTTGCGTTTCTGGTCGTCGGCGCGTAAAGGACCGACATCAGACACACGCCTGCGGATTCCGACCAGCAAATAGCTCTTTGCGACTCGGTCGGTTCATCATCCGCGCTATCAGATGCCTCTTCCAATTGGGCTATGATAGCTGGCGCAGGAGAGAGGCTTGGAAGACAGTAGCGAGATGCAAACTTTCAAACTGAAAAAAGGGCTGGAATTGCCGATTGAGGGTGCCCCGGATCAAACGATCCAGCCAGGGCCGGAATTCAGCCAGGTTGCGGCATTGGGCGGCGACTATTTGGGGTTGAAACCCCGTATGCTGGTTCAGGAAGGCGATGAGGTGCAGCGTGGCACTCCGCTGTTCTGCCACAAAGACGTCCCCGAGGCGATGATGGTTGCCCCGATGACCGGCAAGGTCATTCAGATCAACCGGGGTGCGCGCCGCGTTTTGCAAAGCGTTGTGATCGAAATCTCCGACCCGAATGACGCGGGCGTCGATTTCTCGGGCGTGGGCAATGGCGATACGGCCGAGGGCGTGGCAGAAAAACTCTGCGCGGCGGGTCTTTGGACGGCGTTCCGCACAAGGCCCTATTCGAAGATGCCGGCCCCTGGCACCAAACCGGCGGCGATCTTTGTAACAGCGATGGACAGCGAGCCGCTGGCCGCTGATGCCGCGGTGATCATCGGTGATGCGGGGGAAGCCTTTGCCGCCGGTCTGGCGGCGGTTGCCAAGCTGTCGGATGGTAAGACCTACCTGTGCCACAAGGATGGCGACGCAATTCCCGGTGCAGACGTGGCCGGAGTGGAAGCGGCGGCCTTCGCAGGCCCGCACCCTGCCGGTCTGGCGGGTACTCACATCCACTTCCTGGAGCCGCTGGCAGGCGACAAACAGGTTTGGACCATCGGATATCAGGATGTTATCGCGATCGGCCGCCTGATGCAGTCCGGCCATCTGGATCCGAATATTGTGATCGCTCTGTCCGGACCGGGCGCACGTCAGCCGCGTTTGATCCGCACCGCAATGGGTGCGTCGACAGATGAGCTGACGAAGGATGAGATCAACTTGGACGGAACACCCCGGATTATTTCGGGCTCGGTTCTGTCGGGTACTCAGGCCGAGGGACCGACGGCCTATCTGGGCCGCTTCGCGCGTCAGATCACCATCATCCGGGAAGACCACGATCAAATTCCGATGGGCTGGATTCGGCCGATGCCGTCGAAATACTCGGTCCAACCGGTTCTGGGTTCGGCATTGTCGAACAAACTGTATAATCTGACCAGCAACCTGAATGGTGGCCGTCGCGCGATGGTACCGACGGGCGTGTTCGAACGGTTGATGCCGCAGGATTACCTGCCCACGCAGCTGCTGCGAGCCTTGCTGGTGATGGACACCGATACCGCTCAGGCACTGGGTGCACTGGAGCTGGACGAAGAGGATCTGGGCCTTGTCGGCTTTGCCTGTCCGGCGAAATATGAATATGGGCTGGCGCTTCGCGACTGCCTTGCCAAGATTGAAAAGGAGGGCTGATCCAAATGGGTTTGCGCAGCTTCTTTGATCGGATCGAGCCAAACTTTACCAAGGGCGGCAAGTACGAGAAGTACTTCCCCATCTACGAGATGGTGGAAAGCTTCATCTACACTCCGAAAACTGTAACCACCGCCGCGCCGCATGCTCGGTCGTATATCGACATGAAGCGGATCATGACCTACGTCGTAATCGCGACGATCCCCTGTATCCTGTGGGGGATGTACAATACCGGCTATCAGGCGAACTCGGCCATTGCGCTGTTGGGGCCTGAATCGGCCACCGGCTGGCGGATTGCTCTGCTGCAGATGTTTGGTATCTCGCTGGACCCCACCAGCGTCTTTGCCAATGTGATGCACGGGCTCACTTATTTCCTGCCGATCTACATCGTGACGCTTGTCGCGGGTGGTATCTTTGAGGTCATCTTTGCCACTGTGCGGGGCCATGAGGTGAACGAGGGTTTCCTTGTTACTTCAATGCTTTACACGCTTATCATGCCCGCAACCGCGCCTCTCTGGCAGGTAGCATTAGGGATCATCTTCGGCGTTGTAATCGGGAAAGAAGTCTTCGGCGGCACCGGCAAGAACTTCCTGAACCCGGCTCTGGTTGGTCGTGCGTTCCTGTATTTCGCCTATCCGGCGAGCATGTCCGGTGACACGGTATGGACACCGGTTGATGGCTTCTCGGGCGCAACCGCGCTGTCCGTCTCCGCGTCGCAGGGCTTCCAGGCGTTGGCGGCTGATGGCATCACCTGGTGGAACGCGTTCTTCGGGTCGATCCAGGGCAGCTTTGGTGAAACCTCAACGCTGGCCTGTATGATCGGTCTGGCCTTCCTGTTGGCTACGCGGATCGCCAACTACCGCCTGATTGTCGGCTGTCTGGCTGGCACGATTGGCTTTACTCTACTGCTGAACCTGATCGGTTCGGACACAAACCCGATGTTCGCGATGCCTTGGTACTGGCATGTTGTCATCGGTGGGTATGCCTTCGGTCTGGCCTTCATGGTGACCGAGCCTGTTTCGGCTAGCCACACCAACATGGGTCGCTACATCTATGGCGCGCTGATCGGTATCATGGTTGTGATGATCCGTGTCATCAACCCGGCTTTCCCCGAAGGAATGATGCTGGCCATTCTGTTCGGCAACGTCTTTGCTCCGCTGATCGACTACTTCGTCGTCCAAGCCAACATCAAACGGAGGGCGCGTCGCCATGTCTGATACGCAATCCCCAGATCAAAACGAGGCACCTAAAGGCGCGATCGCCAAGTTCCTGGCAGCCTCGCCGGACTCTGTCGGCAAGACGATTATCATCGCGGTTGCTGTCTGCCTGGTCGCCTCGATGGTCGTGTCCGCGGCCGCTGTTAGCTTGCGCCCGGTGCAGGAGACCAACCGCCTGAAGGACAAACAGGTCAACGTTTTGCAGGTTGCGGGCGTCTATGAGCCTGGCATCGACGTGACCGAAGCCTTCGCCGCGTTTGAGCCTCATGTGCTGGAACTGGCGACTGGTGAGTTTGTCGACGATCAGTTTGATCCGGCCACATTCGACGATATCGCAGCCGCTAGCGACCCTGAGCTGAGCGTCGCGCTGGATGATGACCCGGCGGGCATTGGCCGCAAGTCGAACTATCGCGTGATCTACCTGCTGCGCGATGATGCAGGGGCCTTGGATAAGGTTATCCTACCGCTGCATGGCTACGGTCTTTGGTCTACACTCTATGGCTTTATCGCTTTGGAGAATAACGGCAACGACATTTATGGCCTGCAGTTCTATCAGCACGGTGAAACCCCCGGCCTTGGGGCCGAGGTGGACAACCCGCGCTGGAAGGCCCTGTGGAATGGTAAGAAGCTGCGCGACGATAATGGTGATCTGCAAATCACCGTGTCGAAATCCCAGCCTGCCGCCGGACCCGACTTCTATATCGACGCCTTGGCGGGTGCCACTTTGACCTCGGTCGGTGTCGATAACCTGGTGAAATTCTGGATGGGCGATGCGGGCTACGCACCGTTTCTGGCCAAACTGCAAGCAGGAGAGCTCTGATGTCCCAGACCAAGAAAGAGATGCTGGTCGACCCGCTTGTCGACAACAACCCGATCACCTTGCAGGTGCTGGGCATTTGTTCGGCGCTGGCGGTGACCTCGTCGCTGCAGGTGTCGATGGTGATGGCGCTGGCGGTGATCTTCGTGACCTCATTCTCGTCCTTCTTCATCTCATGCCTGCGCAACCAAATTCCCGGCTCGATCCGGATCATCGTGCAGATGGTGATCATCGCCTCGCTGGTGATCCTGGTGGACCAGATCCTCAAGGCTTATGCGTTTGAGATCTCGAAAACCCTGTCGGTTTTCGTCGGCCTGATCATCACCAACTGTATCGTGATGGGCCGCGCCGAGGCGTTTGCCATGAAGAACCCTCCGGTTGCGTCCTTTATCGACGGCATGGGCAACGGTATGGGCTATGGCCTGATCCTGCTGCTGGTCGGCTTCATTCGTGAGCTGTTCGGTGCCGGGTCGCTGTTCGGTGTCACCATTCTGGAGACCGTCAACAACGGAGGCTGGTACGTGCCCAACGGCATGCTGCTGCTGCCCCCGTCGGCGTTCTTCATCATCGGTCTGATCATCTGGGCCTTCCGCACATGGAAGCCGAACCAGGTGGAAGAGCGTGAATACAAAATTCAGCAGGTAGAGGCCCACTGATGGAAGGTCTGATCTCACTGGCCGTAAAGGCCATCTTTGTCGAAAACCTTGCGCTCAGCTTCTTTCTGGGGATGTGTACCTTCATCGCCGTGTCGAAGAAGATCTCGACCGCGCTGGGTCTGGGGATATCGGTCATGGTCGTGCAGGCCATTACCGTTCCTGCCAACAACCTGCTGCTTAACTACTTGCTGAAACCGGGTGCGCTGTCTTGGGCTGGGTTCCCCAATGTTGACCTGACCTTTCTTGGCCTGATCTCGTATATCGGCGTGATTGCGGCGATGGTTCAGATCCTCGAGATGGTTTTGGATAAGTATTTCCCGCCGCTCTACAACGCGCTGGGGATCTTCCTGCCGCTCATCACGGTGAACTGCGCCATCCTGGGTGGTTCGCTGTTCATGGTGGAACGGGACTACAACTTTGCCGAGGCAACCACTTATGGCCTGTCATCGGGCTTTGGTTGGGCACTGGCAATCACTGCAATGGCGGGCGTTCGCGAAAAGCTGAAATACTCGGACATTCCCGACGGTCTGCAAGGTCTGGGGATCACCTTCATCACCGCGGGTCTGATGGCGATGGCCTTCATGTCCTTCTCGGGCGTGAAACTGTAAGGAGGGCAGAATGGAAACTTTTGGTTTAGGCGTTGCCCTTTTCACATTGATCGTCATCGCGCTGGTGACGATCATTCTGGCGGCCCGTTCGAAACTGGTCTCGACCGGTGATGTGAACATCACCATCAACGGCGAAAAGACCATCTCGGTCCCCGCGGGTGGCAAACTGCTGCAGACTTTGGCGGCCGAGAAGCTCTTCGTTCCGTCTGCCTGTGGTGGCGGTGGTACCTGCGCGCAGTGTCGGGTGAAAGTGCATTCCGGTGGCGGGTCGATCCTGCCGACCGAGGAAAGCCACATCACCAAGCGTGAAGCGGCCTGTGGCGACCGTCTGTCCTGTCAGGTTGCGGTCAAGCAGGACATGGACATCGAAGTCCCCGAGGAAGTCTTTGGCGTCAAGAAATGGGAATGCACCGTTCGCTCGAACGAGAACGTGGCGACTTTCATCAAGGCTCTGACCCTGGACCTGCCCGAAGGCGAGGACGTGAACTTCCGCGCTGGTGGCTACATCCAGATTGAAGCTCCCGCGCACCAGTTGAAATACACCGATTTCGACGTAGAAGAGGAATATCGCGAGGACTGGGATCGCTTCAATCTGTGGCAGTACGAGTCTGTCGTCGCGGAACCGATTGAGCGTGCGTATTCCATGGCGAACTATCCGGACGAAAAGGGCATGATCATGCTGAACGTCCGTGTTGCTTCGCCTCCTCCGGGTTCCGATGGCATCCCTCCGGGTCAAATGTCGTCATACATCTTCAACCTGAAACCGGGTGATAAGGTCACCATCTCGGGTCCGTTCGGTGAGTTCTTCGCCCGCGAAACCCAAAAAGAGATGGTCTTCATCGGCGGTGGCGCGGGCATGGCCCCCATGCGCAGCCACATCTTCGACCAGCTCAAGCGTCTTGAGAACCGTGATCGCAAGATCAGCTTCTGGTACGGTGCGCGGTCGAAGAAAGAGATGTTCTTTGTCGAGGATTTCGACCAATTGGCCGAAGAGTTCGACAATTTCGATTGGCACGTCGCCTTGTCGGATGCGCAGCCCGAGGACGATTGGAAGGGCTATACCGGCTTCATCCACAACGTTCTGTTCGAAGAATACCTCAAGAACCACCCCGCGCCTGAGGATTGCGAGTTCTACATGTGTGGTCCTCCAATTATGAACCAGTCGGTCATCAACATGCTACTGGATCTGGGTGTGGACCGCGAAGACATCATGCTCGACGATTTCGGCGGGTGAGAGACAAAAAAGCCGGCGTGTGGTGCGCCGGCTTTTTTTGTTGGACTCCAGACCGCGTCAGAGCCTCAAGTCACTCGCGTCCCTTGGCAGGCAGGACTTGATGTCGAACACCACGCTGTTGGGTTTGCCGTAAGCTCGGAACGTTGACGGATCAGCGTCTTTGTATTCCTGATGCGCGACGGCCAGAACGACTGCATCATAAGTTCCGTCCTGAGGGGAACTCGAAAGCGAGAGGCCGTATTCAGCCTCGGCTGCGGCGGGGTCGGCATGGGGATCGTGGACATCAATGCTGATGCCATAGCTCTGCAATTCCTCAATGATATCAACGACGCGTGTGTTGCGCAGGTCGGGGCAGTTTTCTTTGAAGGTCAGGCCCAGAACCAGGACCCGTGCCGCTCCGACATTGATGCCGCTGCGGGTCATGCGTTTGACCAGTTGAGACACAACATAACTGCCCATCCGGTCGTTCAGCCGCCGCCCGGCCAGAATGATCTGAGGGTGATGGCCCACTGCCTCGGCTTTGTGGGTCAGATAGTAGGGGTCCACGCCGATACAGTGCCCGCCGACCAGACCGGGGCGGAAGGGTAGGAAGTTCCACTTGGTTCCCGCCGCACGCAGAACGGCCTCGGTGTCGATCTCCATCCGGCCGAAAATCATCGCCAGCTCATTCACCAGCGCGATGTTCAGGTCGCGCTGAGTGTTTTCGATCACCTTTGCAGCCTCAGCCACGCGTATGCTTTCGGCCTTGTGCGTTCCGGCTTTGATGATCCGCGCGTAGAGCGCATCGACCAGTTCCGCCACCTTTGGGGTCGAGCCCGAGGTTACCTTGCAGATATCCGCGATCCGATGGGTCTTGTCGCCGGGATTAATCCGTTCGGGGCTGTAGCCGGCAAAAAAATCAGTGTTGAAACTCAAGCCCGAGGTGCGTTCCAGCACTGGTACGCAGTCTTCCTCGGTCGCGCCGGGATAGACGGTGGATTCGTAGATCACCAGATCGCCGGGTTTCAGGACCATTCCCACGGTTTCCGAGGCCGCGAGTAGAGGTGTTAAATCAGGTTGTTTGCCTGCGGTGATTGGGGTGGGCACCGTGACGATGAAGGTGTCGCATGCCGCAAGGTCGGAGGCTTGCGTCGTGAAACTCAGGCCCGACGCGGCGGCAAGGTCTTCGGGCTCGACCTCTAGCGTTGCGTCCTTACCATTGCGCAAGGCGTCGATACGTGCGGCGTTGATATCAAACCCGACCACGGGGCCGATCTTGCCGAAAGCAACCGCCAGCGGCAGGCCTACATAGCCCAACCCAATCACGGCGATTTTGCGGGCGTCAGGATTGGTTTCCAGCATTCCGGTCTTGGCCCTCTACTTGCCGTGATAGTCGCGAAACCACGCAACAAACTGCGCGATCCCGTCTTTGAAATTGGTTTCCGGGCGGTACCCTGTCAGGCGTTGTAACAGGTCAGTTTTAGCCCATGTGGCGGGGACGTCGCCCATTTGCATGGGCATGTAGTTGCGGATGGCCTCTTTCCCGATCGTCGCCTCAATGGCCTCAATGAAATCCATCAGGCGCACCTTCTCACCATTGCCGATATTTACGACGCGGTACGGCGCGGCGGGGGACAGACTGTCGCCGTCCTCGATCTCGTCTGCGCTGGCAGGCCGCACCGGAGGCACGTCGATCAGTAAACGGATGCCACGGACCAGATCCTCGACATTGGTAAAGTCGCGATACATGTCGCCGTGGTTGTAGATATCAATCGGGCGGTCTTCGAGGATCGCGTCGACGAACTTGTACAGCGCCAGATCGGGCCGCCCCCAGGTGCCATAGACCGTGAAGAACCGGAACATGGTGGTCGGCAGGTCCCAAAGATGGGCATAAGAATGGGCCATCGCCTCATTGGCTTTCTTGGTGGCCGAATAGATGGTCAGCTGCGTGTCGGCCTTTTCGACCTCGGTAAAGGGCATATCCTCATTGGCGCCGTAGACCGATGACGTCGAGGCCATCAGAAGATGCTGAACCTTGTGCTGGCGCGCGACCTCCATCACGTTGAACGTGCCGACGACGTTCGAGTTGATGTAGCTGCGCGGCTCTTCCAGGCTGTAGCGCACACCGGCCTGAGCGGCGAGGTGGATGATCACCTCGGGCTGAAACTCATCCGCGACCTGCATCAGCCGTTCATGATTTTCCAGCATGTCTTCAGTGGTGGTAAAGCCGGGATTTTGCAGCAACATCTGATGGCGGCGTTGCTTGAGGGCGACGTCGTAATAGTCGGTCATCCCGTCATAGCCATGCACACGGAACCCTTCGGACAGCAACAGCTTCGCCAGGTGAAAGCCGATAAATCCGGCCGTGCCCGTGATCAAAACCCGCTTCATACATCCCTCACGCTTCGGCGACCCGTCTGCAATGTCTATCAAGGTTGCGCGGCCATTGGTCAACCGCCGGTTTCCGGACCGATTGCCGATTGTCCGTCGCATCCGGTCAGAGTAGAGGTCTTTGCATGGTGACGGGCTGGATCAAAGGGCTGCTTGGGCCGGGCGGAATGCGCGGCGCGGATGTGTCGGGCATTAGGCCCGAGGCGCGTTTCGTGGCGGTCGGAGATATCCACGGACGTCTGGACCTGTTGCAAGCCCTACTGCCGAAGCTTGATGAGGGCCTGCCCTGGGTGTTTGTCGGCGATTATGTCGACCGGGGCGATTACAGCGCGCAGGTGTTGCGGCAATTGAAACATCTGAGTTTAACGTCAAACGGGCGTGTGACGTGCCTTTTAGGCAATCACGAAGAGATGTTGCTGCGGTTTCTCGAAGACCCGTTTGGCATTGGCCCGCTGTGGATGAACAACGGTGGTGTCCAGACGCTTGCCTCCTTTGGAATTAAAGAATTCGATGCCGACCAGGGCGATCTGGCAGAGCGTTTGCGAATTGCCATGGGGCAGGAGCTTGTGGATTGGCTGACCGAGCGGCCCCTGATGTGGACCAGCGGCAATGTCTCGGTCGTTCACGCCGCTCTGGACCCTCGGACACCAGCAGGAAAACAGGACCGGAAAACCTGTCTTTGGGGCCATCCCAAGTTCCGCCAGCAGCCGCGCCGGGATGGTCAATGGGTGGTGCATGGGCACACGATCGTTGATCAGGCCGAAGTTCGGGACGGGGTGATTTCGATCGACACCGGCGCTTTCGCGACCAACTGCCTGACCGCTGCTGAGTTGTACCCCGGAGGGGTCAAGTTCACGGCAACAGCTTAGCTTGTCTGGCCCGAGGCGTCAGGTCGCCGCGGGCCGGGTTGCTTTAGCCCACGATCATTTGCTTCATGCGCAGCGCTTCGTATTCCAGCTCTTTCAGACGGAAATGCACGACGTCACCGATGGTGATCATACCGCACAAAAGGCCATCGCGGACAACTGGCATATGACGGAAGCGGCCTTCGGTCATGGTTTTGAGAACCGCATTCAGCGTATCGTCGGGCGCGCAGCTCTGAACCTCCTTGGTCATCAGATCCTCGACCGATTGCGGCAGGGTCTGGCCGGGCGTATCAGCCATCCGGCGCACGATGTCACGCTCGGACAGGATGCCCTGCAGCGCGCCATTCTGGTCGGTCACCAGAACGGCACCGATGTGTTTTTCCTTGAGAATATTCACCACCGTGTGGATCGTCTCGTTCGGACGGACCGAGAACACCGCGTCGCCTTTCCCCTCAAGCAGTTTCGCCACGGTCGTCTGCGACTGCGACAGGTTCGATCCCGTCGACTGGCTGTAGGTGGACTTGTCCTGCTTGTCGCCGCGTGTGGGGGCCTGGTATGAGGTTGGGGCCATGGGCAATCTCCTTTTTGGTTCTTGCAAAGTCTTTCCCTTTCACCTTAGCGCAGCTAAATGGCCTGTATAGGGTGCAAATGCCCGCATCGGCGAAAACCCGGAGTCCTAGCCTTTGAGTGATATCTATCTGACACCCCCCATTGCAGCGCTGATTTTCTTTGTTGTGGTCGTCTGCGGCCATAATTTCCGGATGGTGTGGAAACAGCAGCCGGACGGGTGGCAGAAGCGGGCCTGGCTGTTCGGGCTTCCAGCCGGGATCGGCCTTTTGATGTTGGGCTTTTTGCCGCTGAAGCTGTGAAGCCGGTTTGACTCTGACCGGGGTGGCTGGCATATGCCGGGCACTGCTTTTCCCGGAGACTGATCCATGCGTCTACTGCCTGCGCTGGCCCTTATCACCCTTTTGACCGGCTGCCTGTTCGACAAGGAACCCGAAGTGGTGCGCCTGTCGGGTGAGACCATGGGCACGACCTTCAATGTCACTGCGATTGGTGAGGATCTGGACGAAACCGCGTTGGCTGCATCGGTTGAGGAGACTCTGGCTGCGGTCAACGCCAAGATGTCGAACTGGGATCCGAATTCCGAGGTTTCCACCTTTTCGGCGTCCACCAGCACCGACCCTGTTGCTGTCTCCGACGAATTCGCGCTGGTTCTGGCCGCCGCAAATGACGTTCATAACAAAACCGATGGAGCCTTTGACGTCACACTCGGCCCGTTGATCGAACTTTGGGGCTTTGGCCCGCGCAAGCCTGAAGACCCTGTGCCGTCGGATGCTGATATCGAGGCCGCGCTGGCAGGCGTTGGACAAAATCGGCTTTTGACGCTGGATGCTGAGGCAGGAACGCTGGCAAAATCCGAACCTGGCGTTGGGATCAATCTGTCGGCCATTGCCAAGGGCTATGGCATTGACGCCGTCGCCGAGACCCTGCGGGACGCAGGCATCGAAAACTATCTAGTCGAGATCGGCGGTGATCTGGTCTCAAAAGGCCAGAACGACAAGGGCGAAACGTGGCAGATCGGGATCGAAAAGCCTCAGGCAGGGTCCCAGAGCCTGCAGCTGATCGTGTCGCTGGACGATCGCGGTATGGCCAGCTCGGGCGACTACAAGAACTACTTCGAACAGGACGGCGTGCGCTATTCGCATATCATCGACCCCACAAACGGGCGTCCGATCACGCATCGCACGACCTCGGTCACGGTTCTGGCGGAAACCGCCATGATGGCGGATGCCTGGGCGACTGCAATGCTGGCGCTGGGTCAGGAAAAGGGTATGCAACTGGCCGAAGAGCATAAACTTGCCGTGTATTTCATCTCGCGGGATGTGACAGGCGGCGATGATGCCTATATAACGTCGCATAGCAGCGCGTTCAAAGACGCACTGGGCACCAACTGATTGGTAGGAACCGAGATGAGCACCTTCATTCTGGCCTTTATTCTTCTGTCTCTGGTCATGGTTGGCATGTCGCTGGGCGTGATGTTGATGGGTAAAACCATCAAGGGCAGCTGCGGTGGTCTGAACGCGATCTCGGGCGCGGATAAATGCGTGGTTTGCCAAAAGGACATCGACCCCGACAGCCCTCTGCGGGATCAGCTGCAATGCAAACGCGCCAAGAAGATGCTGGAGCAGATGGAGCGTCAGGCCTAATCAGCATTTGCGCTGCCCTTCGGGAATTGGCTAGATAGCCTCCGGACCAGACCGGAGGCACATGTGGCCAAAGCCAAGAATATCCTGTTCATCATGTTCGACCAGCTGCGCTGGGATTACCTGAGCTGCTACGGGCACCCGCATCTTCAAACGCCGAATATCGACCGATTGGCCGCTCGGGGTGTGCGATTTAATCGCGCCTATATCCAATCGCCGATCTGTGGCAGTTCGCGCATGTCGACCTATACGGGTCGGTATGTGCATTCGCATGGAGCCTCGTGGAACGGGATCCCCTTAAAGGTCGGCGAGATGACCATGGGCGACCACCTGCGCAAGGCTGGGATGGAATGCTGGCTGGTCGGTAAAACCCATATGCGCGCGGATGCGGAAGGCATGGCGCGGCTCGGTCTTGAACCGGACAGTCTGATTGGCGCTCGTGTGGCGGAATGTGGTTTTGATGTCTTCGAACGCGATGACGGAATGCGCCCTGAAGGGCCGGACGGGTTTTACGACCCCGATGGGGCCAAGGCCTACAATGAGTATCTGCGAGACAAAGGCTATGAGAGCGACAACCCCTGGCATGACTTCGCAAATTCTGGATTGGACGCAGATGGCAATGTTCTGTCTGGCTGGTTCCTGAAGAACTCATCCGAGGCAGCAAATATCGCCGAGGAAGACAGCGAGACACCCTATCTGACCGGGCGCGGGATCGAATTCATGGAGACCCGTGACGCCCCATGGTGCTGCCATCTGAGCTTCATCAAACCGCACTGGCCCTATATCGTACCTGAACCCTATGCCTCAATGTACGGGCCTGAGCATGTGCTGCCGGTGGTGCGATCCGACGAGGAACGTAAGAATGCGCACCCGGTGTTGAACGCGTTCATGGAGACCAAAATCGGCGAGACATTCTCGCGCCAGGATGTGCGCGAGGCGGTGATCCCCGCCTATATGGGCCTCATAAAGCAGGCTGATGACCAGATGGGCCGGTTGTTTGACTGGATGGAGCGGACCGGCCGGATGGAAGATACGATGATCGTCCTGACCTCGGATCATGGTGATTTTCTAGGGGACCATTGGATGGGCGAAAAAACGTTCTTCCACGATACCTCGACCAAAATGCCGCTGATTGTCTATGACCCTTCGCCAGAGGCCGACGCAACCCGAGGCACGGTGAGCGATGCGCTGGTTGAATCCATTGATCTAGCTCCGACATTCGTCGAAGTGGCCGGAGGCGACGTCGCCAATCATATCCTCGAAGGTCATTCCCTGTTGCCGATCCTGCATGGACAGACACAGGACCGGCCTCGGGATGTGGTGATCTGCGAATACGACTATTCCGCGTCGCCTATTGCCGAGCGGATGAACGCCTCTGTCCGCGATGCGGTGATGTTCATGGTCGCCAACAAACGCTGGAAGCTGATCCATTGCGAAGGTGGGCACCGTCCGATCCTGTTCGATCTGGAGAACGACCCGGAGGAGCTGGTTGATCTGGGCGACAGCGAAGATCATGCCGAGGTGATCGGTGAAATGTATGACCACCTGTTTGCCTGGGCACGCCGCCCGTCACAGCGCACTACGCGGTCTGAACAGCAACTGATCGAGATGCGAACCAAAAGCCGGGGCAGGGGGATCGTGTTGGGGATCTACGACGAAAATGACATGCCGCTAGACCTGACGGTCAAATACCGAAACCGCAAAGCCAAGCCGTACAAGAGTTATCTGAAGGACTAACTGCGCCGCGCTTTCCACTGAACATATCGGGCCATGCCGCGCTCCAACAGTTTCGGGGTCTTGCCGTCATCCAGATGCAAATCTCCACCACCGGCCCGGTACATCTCGGCAAACACATCCAACACTTTGGATTTCACCATGCCGCGCAGCGGGACATGGGCCATCATGCCATAGGTCGCGGCCCCTCCGGTTTTGGCGAGCTCGGGGTCGGCGCGAACGGTAGCAACCGCCTGGGCGAGATCGGCCAGGTATTCATCAGTGACATGCCGGTGTTTGGCGGTGACCATGCAATGGATGCCATCTGGGTTTTGAACGCGATTGATGCTCCAACCGGCGCGCTCCAGCTGATCCGCCACGGCATAGATGTTGAGCTTCGGATCGGTTGAGCCATAGGCCAGCAGCGGCCCTTGCGGGTTTCCCAGAATGCGCAGGCCGTCTATCGCCGCTATTCCCGCCTTCAACGTCTCGACCGCTTCGGTGGTGTCTTTCGCCAACCGGCAGTAGCCGTCCTCACCGAGTTTCTGCATCACAGCCCAGGCGGCGGCATAGGCTCCGCCCGGTCTGGTACCCAGTAGGGCGGGTGAGGCAAAGACCCCTCCAGGCCAGTCCTGGCAGACGAACATCTGGTACTTCAACAGGTCCAGATTGCGATAAAGGATGGTCGATGCCCCCTTAGCTGCATAGCCGTATTTATGCAGATCGGCCGAGATGGACGTCACCCCCGGCACCTGGAAATCCCAATCTGGCAGGTCAACGCCGTTCTGTTCCATAAAGGGAAGGATCAGCCCGCCGACGCAGGCGTCGATATGCAATGGAATGCCTTTGGACTGCGCGATTGCGCCCATCTCGGCGATTGGATCAATTGTACCATGCGGGTATTCCGGCGCGGAGCCGAGGATCATGACAGTACCCGCGTCAATCATCCTTTTAAGTTTGGAGATATCGGTGGCGTAGTCTGGCGTCATCGGCAAAAGACGGGCCTTGACGCCGAAGTATTCGGTCGCCTTGAACCATGCGACATGCGCTGTCTTAGGCAGGATCATGTTTGGACGGGTCACCTTGCGCTTTTTGCGCGCCATGTCCCGGTAGGTTTTGACCGCCATCAGACAGCTCTCGGTGCCGCCCGCAGTGACGACGCCGCAGGTGTCCGGTCCGCCCTGCAACAACCCAGCCATGGTTGAGATGATCTGCGTCTCCATCCGTTTGAGGCTTTGAAACGCTGCCGGATTCAACCCGTTTGCCGAAGAGAACGCGCTATAGGCCTTGGCTGTGAAGGCGTCGTGGTCATCGTCCAGATGATAAACAAGGCTCCACGTTCGGCCCTCACGGTAGTTCGGGTCGTTTTCGGCGAAGGATTTTAACTGGTCCAGGATATCGCCCTCGGGGCGGCCTTTCTCTGGCAATTTCTGATGATCCACGTCCTATCCCTTTCCTGCCAGCAGCAGCGCCAGTGAAATGCCCAGATAGTTCCCGATGGCAAAGCCAAGAATGCCGGTTGCCATGCCTGACATCAAGATCGCAGGGTTGCGCAAGCTGCGCGCGACCATGGGCACAAAAGCAGGCGACATAACGGCAGCGACCGAGGTGATCAGGAACGTATCCCTGTCGACCCCGGCGGCACGTGCAAGCAGCGCGTGCAGACCGAAGCTGCCGAAGGTGGCGATCAGCACAAAGCCAAGAACGGACAGATCCATATCGCGCAACTCCGCCAGATCCATCGACGCCGCAACGCTGAACGAAAATACATAGAGCAGATACATGCCCATATGAGGTGCGGCGCGGTTCTTGCGCAACGACGGCGTGACCGAGCCGAGCAGACCCAGCGACGTTAGAAGAACCACGGTCATGACCTGCGATGGTGCAAAGCTGAACAGAGGGGTCAGAAGTACCGCCGCGGCCACGCAAAATGCACTAACAAGAAAAGCCGCCACCCCCTGACGGAGCATATTCGGCGCATTGGCTTCGTCCGCTGCGGGCGCCTGCGTGTCGCGATCACCCGGGAACGGCTTCAGAAAGCGGGCGAAAACCAACGGGGCCAGTGTCAGAACAAACAGCAGGTAACCTGCGCCGACAACAGTATCGACGGTTGCAAACAGCAGATATCGGTTCTCGGGGATATCCAGCGCCAGTTTGATCGCACCCATATTCGCAAGGCCGCCCGTATACATCCCCACAGCCATACCGGAGAGCTGCTCACTCTGCGCTGTACCGCCTGTTTGAAACGCAAAGAAAAGGCCCGTCGCAACGAGTGTGACCGAGACAACGGCCAGCGCCATCGACATAAGCGCGGAACCTGCGATGCGCCCCCAAGCCCCAAGGTCTACTCCAAACAGCAGTAAAGGCAGGGCCAGTCCCAAACTTGCCTCCATGACCCCGTCACGGACCTGACCAGCCGCGTCGGGTTGCAGACCAGACAGCCCCAACGCCAACCCGGCCATATAGCACAGCACAATCGGCCCCAGCCGCCCGGCCAAAGTCCAATGCCGCGTAAGCAGCATCATCGCGGCGGGCGCCAAAAGGTAGATCAGTGCGAAAACGGCGATCTCTGGCTGCATAGGTTCCCTCTCCCTGAGGGTGAGACTAGGCAGCACGACGCGGTTCGCACAAGGTGGTCTGACGTAAGGTTCACGTTCCTTTCGGGTAAGGAAATCCGGGTGTCAGGGTAGGTTTACGAAACGATTAATTCTGCGCCGATGGGCGCAAAGGCGGTTCACCCCAAAGCGGTCAGGCGATAGAAGGTTCGCTAAGAGCAGTTACCGGAGACCAAAATGGCCACGCCCAAACCCGTAGTCCTGTGTATTCTTGATGGTTGGGGATTGTCCGAAGACACTCAGGCCAACGCGCCATACTTGGCCGATACGCCAACATTCGATGCGATCATGCAGGGCCCGCATGCCACGCTGATTACGCATGGCCCGGATGTGGGCTTACCCAGCGGTCAGATGGGTAATTCCGAGGTTGGGCACACCAATGTCGGCGCGGGCCGTGTTGTAGCGATGGATCTGGGCCAGATTGACCTGGCGATTGAGGATGGCTCATTCTTCGAAAACGACGCGTTGCAAGTTTTCATTGCTAAGGTGAAAGCCACGGGCGGCACGGCGCATCTGATGGGGCTGGCCTCGGATGGCGGTGTCCATGGGCATGTGAACCACATCGTTGCGGCGGCCAATGCGATCACGGATGCCGGCGTTCCGGTGGCTCTGCATGCAGTGACCGACGGGCGCGATGTCGCTCCGAAATCTGCTTTCACCTACATCTCCGAGCTTGAGGAACGTCTGCCCGAAGGCGCGCGTATCGTCACCGTTTGCGGGCGTTACTTCGCCATGGACCGCGACAACCGGTGGGAGCGTGTCAGCCAAGCCTACAACGCCATGATCAAAGGACAGGGCCGTGCCGGTACCGCGGCGCATGCGGCAGTCGATCACGCTTACAACCAATCCGAGACGGATGAGTTCATCGTGCCGACCGTGCTGGAAGGTTATGACGGTGTCAAAGATGGTGACGGGTTTTTCTGCCTGAATTTCCGCGCCGACCGCGCGCGGGAAATTCTGCGCGCGATTGCCGAGCCGGGCTTTGACGATTTCGACACAGGCCCGCGTCCGGTTCTGTCCGCATTGTTGGGCATGGTCGAATATTCCGACGGCCACAACGCCTATATGACGACCGTGTTCCCCAAACGGGCCATCGTGAACACTCTGGGCGAGTGGGTGGCCAAGCAGGGATTGCGCCAGTTCCGTCTGGCCGAAACCGAGAAATATCCCCATGTCACCTTCTTCCTGAACGGCGGCAAGGAGGTCCCCGAAGCTGGCGAAGATCGCTTCATGCCCAAATCGCCCAAAGTGGCCACCTATGATCTACAGCCCGAGATGTCCTCAGCCGAGGTGACGGACAAGTTCATTGAGGCCATCGAGGCAGGCTATGATCTGATCGTCACCAACTATGCCAACCCCGATATGGTCGGCCATACCGGAGACCTTGGCGCTGCAATCAAAGCCTGCGAGGCCGTGGATCAAGGTCTGGCCCGTGTGGTTGCCGCACTGGAAAAAGCCGGGGGGGCGATGATCGTCACCGCCGATCACGGCAATTGCGAAGTCATGGTGGACCCGGACACAGGTGGCCCACACACCGCGCACACGCTGAACCCGGTGCCGGTGGCTTTGGTCGGCGGGCCCGAGGGGGCGACGCTCCGCTCCGGGCGACTGTCGGACCTTGCGCCCACTTTGCTGGCCCTGATGAACCTGCCCAAACCGCCTGAGATGACTGGGGAAAGCCTGCTCTCATGAGGGTTCTTGCCGCAGCTTTGGCAGTGGTTTTGTGTGGCCCGGCGGAGGCGCAGAACACCCCATCTCAAGCGGCGCTGGCGGCGGCCGAGATGTTGGAACAGGCGTCAATCTCGTTGTCCGAGGCAGAAAGCGCGCGCGACCGGGTGCGCGCTCTGACCGAGACAATCCAAGCCTATGAGGCTGGGTTGTCCGCCATGCGGGACGGGTTGCGCATGGCCGCCACGCGCGAGGCGCAGCTGTCGGCCGAGCTGCGCGCGCGGGAACAGGACGTGGCGCAATTGCTGGGTGTATTGCAGACCATAGAAACGACCACCCCACCGGTGCTGATGTTGCACCCTTCGGGCCCCTTGGGGGCTGCGCGGGCCGGGATGATGCTGTCCGAGGTGACACCGGGCCTGAATGCCAAGGCGCAGGCTTTGGCACAGGATTTGCAAGAGGTTCAAACCCTGCGCCTGTTGCAGCAGGATGCGGCGGAAACCCTGACAGAAGGATTGACGGGGGTGCAGTCCGCCCGCACCCGCCTGAGCGAGGCCATCGCGGATCGCACCGGGTTGCCGCAGCGCTTTGTTGAAGACCCGATCAAAACGGCGATCCTGATCTCTTCGACCGAAACACTCGATGGGTTCGCAACTGGCCTATCCGAAATCTCGGAAGGGGAGATCGCGCAAAGTGACGACTCTATTCAAAGCCGCAAAGGCGACGTGCCTCTGCCGGTCCAGGGCGTCCTATTGCACCGGGCCGGGGAAACAGACGCAGCAGGCGTAACGCGGCCGGGTCTCGTGCTTGGTGCGCGCCCTCGCGCCTTGGTAACGACGCCCACAGCGGCCACAATTCGCTACCGGGGGCCGCTTCTGGACCTTGGCAATCTGATCATTCTAGAGCCTCAGCCGGGCCTTCTGTTTGTCTTTTCGGGCTTGCAGGAAGTCTACGGAGACATAGGTCAAGTGATACCTGAGGGCACTCCGGTCGGTTTGATGCCCGGTGAAACGCCGGAAATCGGTGCTATTTTGTCAACTCGTGGTGATGGCACTGGAACTGACCGGTCAGAAACGCTCTATATAGAGGTCAGAGAAGATAACAGCCCCGTGGACCCCGAGTCGTGGTTTCGGACCAGCAAGGATGGATAAACGAGTATGAAGAAATTTGTGATGGCCGGACTGGCCGGAACGGTTGCAGGCATCATTGCAACAACTCAGATCGCAGGACCCCTGCTGGCGCAGGAGGCTGAGAGCAAGGCCGATGTCTACCAGCAACTCGACCTGTTCGGTGATATTTTTGAGCGGATCCGCGCGCAATACGTCGAAGAGGTTGAGCCGGAAGAGCTGATCGAAGCTGCGATTGACGGCATGCTGACCTCGCTTGATCCGCATTCCAGTTACCTGTCGCCCGACGATGCCGAGCAAATGCGCGTCCAGACCCGAGGTGAGTTTGGCGGGCTGGGCATTGAGGTCACGCAAGAGGAAGGCTTTGTAAAAGTTGTCTCTCCGATCGACGACACGCCGGCTGATGAGGCCGGGATCGAGGCCGGAGATTTCATCACCCATGTAGATGGCGAAAGCATTCTGGGCCTGACGCTTGACAAGGCGGTTGAGCTGATGCGCGGCCCTGTCGGCTCGGAAATCGTGATCACCGTTGTACGTGAGGGTGAGCCTGATCCATTCGATGTCACCATCATTCGTGACACGATCAAACTGACTGCCGTACGCGCCCGGACCGAGGGCACCAGCGTTGTCATGCGGGTGACCACGTTCAACGATCAGACCTTCCCCAACCTGCAGGCCGGAATGGAAGAACAGATCGAGGAAGCGGGCGGAATCGACAAGGTCAATGGCTTTGTGCTGGACCTGCGCAATAACCCAGGCGGTCTGCTGACGCAGGCGATCAAGGTTTCGGACGCGTTCCTGAACGAAGGTGAGATCGTGTCGACCCGTGGGCGTGACCCCCAGGATGGCGAGCGTTTCAACGCGACTCCCGGTGATCTGGCCGAAGGCAAGCCAATTGTGGTGCTGATCAATGGCGGCTCGGCCTCGGCCTCTGAAATCGTGGCCGGCGCCCTGCAAGACCACCGTCGCGCGATTGTTGTTGGCACCAAGAGCTTTGGTAAAGGCTCGGTGCAAACGGTGATGCCGCTGCGCGGTGACGGTGCGATGCGTCTGACCACATCGCGTTACTACACGCCGTCTGGCCGCTCAATCCAGGCGTTGGGTGTCAGCCCGGACATCATCGTGGAACAACCGCGCCCGGCTCCGGAAACTGAAGAAGAGGATGATCGTCCGGCACGCTCCGAGGCGGATCTTCGCGGCAGTCTGAATAACGACAGCCTCAGCGAGGATGAAATCCGCCAGATCGAAGAAGACCGCGCCAAAGCTGAAGCCACCGCTGAGCTGCGGGAAGAGGATTACCAGCTGGCCTATGCCATCGACATCCTCAAAGGTCTGTCGGCGTTCAATCCTGACGGCCCGTCTCAGTAAAATCAAAAGGGCCGCGCCAAGCGTGGCCCTTTTCAGCTTTCGATCTTGTGCAGCTTGGCTTCGTCTAGCATCAGTGCCAGAAGAATACCCAACGAGACCGAGATCGTGGAAAAGATGAACGCCATGCTCATGCCGCTGTCAAAGGCGGTTGTGAGCGCGGACTTGACCGCCTCCACTTGATCCGCGTTCAGCTTTGCCATCACCGCTTGTGCCGAGTCCGTGCTGAGCGAACCGCCGTTGATCGCCCGTTGCTCGGCGTCGGTCAGATCAATCCCGGCGGCGGCAAGCTTGTCCCGCAAGGTAGACAGGGACACCGCATACATGATGGCCGTCGCACAGGCGACCGAGATTGCCCCGTAGACCAGATGCGTCATGAAGCTGAGGCCACCAACCAGCCCGGCGCGCTCGGGTTTGACCGCGCAGACCGCAGCGGTTCCGGACGGCCCGACCGTCAGGGTCGCACCCAGCCCGATCATGGCCATACCCGGTAAGATGTGGAAGTAGCCTAAACTGCTGGGCAAGATGACGATGCTGGCCGACCCAACGGTCGCCAGAACATAGCCCCAAAACAGCAGGCGTTTGGGGCCGAAATCATTGTAAAGGGTGCCAGAGACGATCGACCCCACCGCCAGAAGGATGGTCAGAGGGGCCAGCCCGAGTGCCGATTGGAAAGTCGTCCAGCCCAGCACCTTTTGCATGTATTGCGGAAAGTACAACAACGCGACGAAGGCGGCTGAGACGTTGAACATATTCAGGCCAAGCGTGATCAGAAACTCTCTATTCTGCATTAATTGCGGCAACAGGAGCGGCTCTTTCACCCGCTTTTCAACGCGCGGAAACAGCAGGAACAGAATGGCGCTAACAAAGAATAGCAGCAAAAGCGGGATCGACGACCAGCCCCAATCGGCCCCCACGTCCAACCCATAGAGCAACAGAAGCACGGCAAAGGACAGGATCCCCATCCCGGCAAAGTCGATATGTTCGCCCTGTTTGTGCTGGGTCTCCCGCTCCATCAAAATCAGTGCGGTTGCCATCGAGATGCAGGAGAACACGACGTTGGCGAGGAAGAAGTATCGCCATTCACCGAAACTGACGGCAAGTCCGCTGATCATTGGGCCAAATACATTGCCCGTGGTCACGCCCGCCAGGATCAGACCCATGACAAGCGCGCGGTGTTCCTGTTTGGAGACTTTGGTGGCCCCAAAGGCCAAGGTGCAGGGCCAGACGCATCCTGCACCAATGCCTTGCAAGGCACGCGCGCCGATCAGGAAATCGAGGCCGGGGGCGAAGAAGCACATCACCGAGGCAAACAGAAAGATCGACAGGCCGATGATCATCACTCTGCGGTGTCCGTACATGTCGCCCAAACGCCCTCCGGCGACCATGGTCATGGCGAAGAACAGTGCGTAAATGTTCAGAACCCACTGGGTGCTGGTGATATCGCCGTCAAAGCTGCTTTCGATTGACGGAACCAGCATCAGAGCCCCGGTAAAGTCGATGCCGATGCCAAATGCGGTCACCATCAAGGCAATGACTTTGATGATACTTTTGCGATCCATGGCGGCTTCCGGAGTATTGCGGCTGCCTCAATGATGCATGTAAATGGCGAAAAAGATAGGAAAACCCGGGTAGTGGCTCAGCTCGGGTCCCGGCAAATTCTGCGAAAAGCTCGCTTGAGCATGTCAAGCTCACCGCGCAATAGCTCGACTTCGGCGCGTAGGTCGTCGGCGGTAGGTTCGCCCGCGATCACCGTGAAATCACCGAGTTTCTTGGCCGTTGAGCGCTCGGATATGACAAAGCAATGGACCCCGTCCGACAGAGCTGCGATCGGCACCGGGATGGTCACGGACCAGCCGTCCTCGGCATCCGAGAGAGTGACGCCCTCGACATCTTCGCCACGGTACAACACCTGTATATCCGGCTGGGTCTGGGCGCGCAGATGCCCTTGCCAAATTCCGTTCTCAAACCGGGTTCGGGTCAATAGTGGCTCAGTCATTCCCAAGGACCTCACAAATCAGCGCGATGGTGGCGGCACAAAGTCAGGTCGCGCAGAGTGACTCTGTTCATGCCGGGGTTTTCAAGGATTAGGTCCAACCAGACCTTCTCGATCCGTTTCTCATTCAACGGTAGATGGGCCAGATCGAAATCGACGCTGGGCGACGGGTTGGTCAGATCAAGCTTGCGCAGAACCTGTTCGGTATTCGGGCCGCTCAGGATGTTCAGCCGGGCAAAGAGGTCAATCTCCTGTTCCGCGTCAATATGCGTATCCAGACGGATAAGGTGCTGGAGGCTCAGACCCTGAGAGGCGTCGCTAGGCAGTTGGATCGAAAGCGACAGAAAACTGCCTTCGAAACCAAAAACCTCGACCTCAAAGTTGAAAGGGGCCAGATCATTGGGCAGACGGTTGCGGTTCTGACGCAGGGCGATCTCGGCCTGTGGGCAGTCATGAAACACCTGCACCTGATCATTGAGGGACGCTTTGCGCGGGGGTGAGGCAAGGCCAGGGGTTGTAAGGGGCCAGCGCCACAGATCGGGGCGCCAGCTCCAATCCGTGCCGATCGGTTTGGGAAACTGGTTCGAGCCGATTTGAGGGTCGCGCAGCCGCATATCTGCCGTGTCAATCACCTGCCTGAGCTGTGTTTGCAGGGCGCGCGCACTGTCGCGCTGGCGTCGCAGTTCGGCCTGAGGGGCGTTAGCCGCCATCTGCGCGGCCTTGCGCCAGCGGTCCAAAACCCTGCGGTGAAAATAGCGTTCGAGAATCCTGCCCATGGTCCCTTCGTCCGACGTAGGACCTCTTTAGTCAAAGAGCGGGCGAGGGACAAACCCGGAATTTTGATCTGTCGGATTTCGGTGGGTCTGGCCACCGTCGGTTCTTGCATTACGTCGGGTCTGTGCTTAGGGTCGGGCCTCTTGAAAAAGTGGGTAGCCAGCAACCACGCCACGCATCAGTTTTCATTCGACAAGGCCCGGCCATGGAACCCACCCTGTTTTCGTTCATTTGGAAACACTCGAAAAAACAACAGCTTGTGCTGTTGGTTCTGACGGTTATTTCGTTTCCGTTCCTCTATGCCTCGCTTGAGCTGCCCAAGCAAATCATCAACGACGCCATTGGTGCGCCGGCAGATACGGTCACGATCTGGGGGGTGACCGTCACGCAGATTCAATACCTTATGATCCTGTGTTTTGCCTTTCTGGCAACCGTGATCGCCAGCGGCCTAATGAAGATGCGCATCAACACGATGAAGGGCGTTCTGGCGGAACGGATGTTGCGCCGATTGCGGTTTACCCTGATCAACCGGTCGATGCGCTTTCCGAAATCGTATTTCGCTACCACCAGCCAGGGTGAGCTGGTTTCGATGATCACTTCCGAGGCCGAGCCGATGGGCGGTCTGATGGGCGACGCTATCGCCCAGCCCGTGTTCCAGTTCGGTCAGATGATGACCATTGTCACCTTCCTGTTCATGCAGAGCGTCTGGTTCGGGCTGGCCAGTATCGCCCTCATCCCGCTGCAGGCGTGGTTGATCCCGAAACTGCAACGCCAAATCAACCTGTTGAACAAAGAGCGCATTCAGGAAGTCCGCCACCTGAGTTCCGAGATCGGCGAGAGTGCCGCCGGGATCAGCGATCTGCGCACCAATGGCGGCTGGCGCTACCGGTTGGCGCAGTTCAGCTACCGTCTGGGGAACCTGTTCGAGATCCGCTTCAAGATCTACAACAAAAAGTTCTTCATGAAGTTCCTCAACAATCTGATAACTCAGATGACGCCGTTCCTGTTCTACTCGGTTGGTGGATATCTGGCGATCACGGGTGAGGTGACGGTGGGTGCTCTGGTGGCAGCCTTGGGGGCGTACAAGGATCTGAGCGGCCCTTGGAAGGACCTGCTGACCTACTACAATCAGGTGCAGGACATGTCGCTGCGATGGGAGATCGTGACCGAACGCTTCGCCCCATCCAACATGATCCCCGAACACCTGTTCGAGGGCCGGCCCGAAGTCATTCCGCACCTCACAGGTGATATTGAGCTGCGGAACATCACCGTGCGCGATGATGACGGCAAAACCATTCTGGAAGATATCGATTTGAGAATTCCCAAAGGCGCGCGGGTGGCGATTCAGTCGACCAACGCGGCCGAACGCACCGCCTTGGCGCAGCTTCTGACGCGTGAGGTGGTGCCGGTTCAGGGCGAGGTCCTCCTGGCCGGGCACAATCTGAACGAACTGCATCAGGCGGTGATTGCTGCTCGGATCGGATACGCCTACTCGCGGCCCTACCTGTTCGATGGAACTCTGGGTGACAACCTGCTGATGCCGCTGCGCCCATATCCTCAGCACGAGACTGAGGCCAAGAAGGCTCCGACCCGCCGCCAGATCGAGGCCGTTCGGTCTGGCAATCCGATAGATTCGCTCGAGGATGAGTGGGTCGATCCGGGGCTGGCCGGGCTGGACGATATCGACGACATCCGAGCGTGGTGGTTCCAACTGGTCGAGGCGATGGGCATTGACGAGTTCATGTTGCGACGCACCCTGCGCACGCAGTTTGACCCGAAATTGCATCCAGGCTTGGCGCAAGAGCTTGTGAAACTTCGCGAGACAGTGGCCCAGAAATTGCAGGACAAGGGCCTCGATCGCTATGTCTACCGGTTCGACCCGGATCAGTTTAATCCGGCAGTGCCTTTGGGTGGCAACTTGCTGTTTGCAACGCCCGCGCGGGATATCACACCCGAGTCGTTGGCTGGTGATCAGCGGTTCCGCAACATGTTGCGCAGCCATGATCTGGCCGAGGAAGCAATGAACATGGCCAGCACCGTGATCGAGACGTTGGACCAGGCCTTTGGTCGCGATGGCACCGATCACCCGCTTTTCCTACGGTTGGGAATGTCCAAAGACATGTATCACAGGCTTTTGGACATCAAGGATCGCCTGAAAACCAAAGGGGACGATGCGGTCTCAGAACCGGATTGTGCGTTGATGCTGACGGTGCCGTTCCTGTTGACGGCCGAGCAAATTGGCCCCGACTTTCCGGATGAATACAAGGACAAGATCCTTGCGATCCGAAAACAGCAATCCGCCGCCATGCATGAGGCGCTGGATGGGATGTTCGTTCCATTGTCACCTGACGCCTACTTCCCGCGCCTGACCGTAATCGAGAATGTCCTTTATGGGCGCGTTTCCCTCATGGCAGGCGCCCACGCCGAAGAGATCGAAGATCTGGTCGCCCAGGCCGTGAATGAGGCCGGCCTGCGCCGCCGCGCTGCGGCCACCATGTTCGACCTGCCCTCGGGCTTGGGGGGGAACAACCTGCCTACGGTGTTCCAAGAACGCGCATCGTTCTCGCGTGCAGGGATCAAGCGACCCGATATCCTGGTCCTCGACAAGGCGCTCGCCAGCCACGATTCGGAAAGCCGCCTGCGCACCCGGCTGCGCCTGCGGGAATTGCTGCCCGAGTCGATCATGATCTTCATGGAGGATCATTTTGCCCATCCCGAAGCCTATGATCTGTTCGTCGAGGTAAAGGATGGCCGCATCGACGGTGTCTCACGCACACCCGTTCTGCATCAAGAAGGAGCTACTGCCGACCTCAGCAGAAAGCTCGAAATTGTCTCGACCACCGAGCTTTTCTCGGGCATCGACGCGCGGAACCAACGGCTGCTGGCGTTCTCGGCGCAATGGTACGACGTTGCGGCGGGGCAGGTGATCTTTTCGCGCGGGCAAACGGCGGACGCAGCCTACCTGTGCATTCGGGGTCAGGCCCGGTTGGACTGGTCGGATGAAGATGGCAACAAACGCCCCATATCGATTGTTGAGCCGGGCCGCCTGATCGGGGACCTGTCGATCATCACCGGTGACCGCCGACAACTTGATCTGGTCGCCAACACAGATTGCGCCTTCCTGCGTATTGGAGCCGAAGAACTGCGCGCCGTTGTCGAAAGCGACGCCTCGGTCGCGACGCAGTTGCTGCAAACTGTCGCGGGATACCTGACTACGCTCGCCACGCGCGTGAACACGGTTGCAAATCCGGCGGATGTCTTCCCGGACGTGGTACAGGAAACCATTCTTGACGAGGCAGATGACAATGATTGAACCCGCTGCCTATACCGCGCATGAACATCTGGTGCGCGACGCCCGCGCGCGCCCTGATCTGTGGCGGTTGCTGGTCGGGCTGGTGATTGTTTGCGCGCTCTATTTGGCGGCGAACACTGTTCTTTTTGCGATCATCGGAGCCCTCATCCCCCCCTCTCAGGCCCAAGGGTTTTTGCGCGGCACGTCCCCCCTCGCGACATTTGTCCTACTGGCCAGCTTTGGGTTCCTGACAGTTGGCGTCGCTGTTGCTGCAAAACAGATGCAGCAAAGGACGCTTTGGGCGATTCTCGGAGAGCGCCGCCTGGCGATCAGTCAATTCACACGGGTTTTGGTAGCCCTGGTGGTTCTCGGTCTGGCACTGGCAGCCCTACCGCCCTACGGAATGGGGGATCCGCTTACCCAGAACCTTGCCTTCTCGACCTGGATTGTGCTTCTGCCTTTTGCGGCAGGCGCCGTGCTGATTCAGACCAGCGCCGAAGAGATCCTGTTTCGCGGCTACCTACAGCAATCCTTGGCCGCGCGCTTCCAGTCACCGCTGATCTGGGTAGGCGTGCCTTCGGCCTTGTTTGCAGCGGGTCACTATGCGCCGGGGATCGCTGGGGACAACGCGCTCTTGGTGGCGGTCTGGTCCTGCGTGTTCGGCGTTCTGGCGGCTGATCTGACGGCTCGGTCCGGCACTTTGGGCCCGGCTATCGCCTTGCATTTCTTCAATAATGTGATCTCTCTCCTGATTATCTCATTGCCCGATACGCTCAGTGGTCTGGCCCTTTTCGTGCTGCCCTACGATATGTCGGACGGTGGCGTGCTGCGGCAGTGGTTGTGGGTGGATTTCGGCTCGATGATGGTTTGCTGGCTGACAGCACGACTAGTCATCAGGCGCTGATTGCATTTCTTTCCGTTGCGTCTTATTTGACGTCAACGCCGCACAATCCAAGGCTCTGATATGAACTGGATCACAAACTACGTCCGCCCCCGGATCAACTCGATCTTCTCGCGCCGAGAAGTGCCAGAAAATCTGTGGCACAAATGCGGTGAATGCGGAACGATGCTGTTCCATCGCGAATTGGCCGAAAACCAGAACGTCTGCACCCAGTGTGGTCACCACATGGCAATCACGCCACGCGACCGGTTCGGCCACCTGTTCGATGGCGGGATTTTCACCGAAGTTGCGGTGCCTGCGCCCAAAGATGACCCGCTGCAGTTCCGCGATCAGAAGAAATACCCCGATCGCATGAAGGCGGCCCAGAAGAAAACCGGCGAAAAAGAAGCCATGCTTGTGGCCACAGGTGAAATCGGGCGCACCCCGATTGTTGCCGCTGCGCAGGATTTCTCGTTCATGGGCGGGTCCATGGGCATGTATGTCGGCAACGCGATCATCGCCGCCGCGCAAGAGGCGGTGAAGCTAAAGCGTCCGCTAATCCTGTTCTCGGCTGCGGGCGGTGCCCGGATGCAGGAAGGTATCCTCAGCCTGATGCAGATGCCGCGCACAACCGTGGCCGTCGAGATGCTGAAAGAGGCAAACCTGCCCTATATCGTCGTGCTGACCCATCCAACCACCGGAGGTGTGACTGCGTCTTATGCGATGCTGGGCGACGTGCATATCTCGGAGCCCAACGCGTTGATCTGCTTTGCCGGTCCCCGCGTTATCGAGCAGACCATCCGTGAGAAGCTGCCCGAGGGGTTCCAGCGCGCCGAATACCTGCTGGATCACGGTATGCTCGACCGCGTGACCAAACGCACCGAGCTGCGTGAGGAACTGATCACCATCACGCGCATGCTGATGAACCAGCCTCCGGCGATCAAAGGCGATCTGCCTGCGCCGGAACCGGAAGAGGCCGCCGTAGACGCGCCTGCTGAAGATACGGATCAGAAATGACCGCCCAAACATCGGACGCCATCCTCGACCGGATGATGGCGCTGCACCCCAAGATCATCGACCTGACCTTGGATCGCGTCTGGCGTTTGCTAGAGGCATTGGACAACCCGCAGAACAAGCTGCCTCCAGTGATCCATATCGCTGGAACCAACGGCAAGGGTTCGACCCAGGCGATGATCCGAGCCGGGCTTGAGGGGGCAGGGCTGTCGGCCCATGCCTATACCTCACCGCATCTCGCCAGGTTCCATGAACGTATTCGTCTGGCCGGAGAGCTGATCTCGGAACCCGACCTGACGGCGGTGCTTGATGAGTGCTACGCAGCCAATAGCCGCGAAAACATCACCTATTTTGAGATAACGACCTGCGCGGCCCTTTTGGCCTTCGCACGAGCCAAAGCGGATTACACCCTGCTCGAGGTCGGCCTCGGCGGGCGTCTGGACGCGACCAATGTGATCGAAAAACCTGCCGTGACGGTGATCACCCCGATCTCGATCGACCATGAGCAGTTTCTGGGCAATACGCTGGCGAAAATCGCCGCTGAAAAGGCCGGTATCATCAAACGCGGCGTGCCTTGCATCGTCGGCCCGCAACCTGATGAGGCGATGGAGGTGATCGAACAGACCTCTGCACGCCTCGGCGCGCCTCTCATTGCTTACGGCCAGCATTGGCACGTCACCGAAGAAAATGGCCGCCTGATCTATCAGGACGAAACCGGCTTGCTTGACCTGCCTCTACCCAACCTCTTGGGTGCCCACCAGATCCAGAACGCAGGAGCGGCCCTTGCCGTTCTGCGCCATCTCAACCTTGGCGATGCCGCCTATGAGGCCGCCGTGACCAAGGCCGAATGGCCCGCACGGATGCAGCGCCTCAAAACCGGCCCGCTGGTGCAAACGGCAGGGCAAGCCGAACTTTGGCTGGACGGGGGGCACAACGCCGCAGCCGGGATCGCTCTGGCCGAGGTTCTGTCAAACTTGCCGAAACGCCCGACCCACATGATCTGCGGTATGCTGAACACCAAAGACGTGACAGGCTACCTCGCGCCGCTTGCCAAACAGGCCCAAAGCATGACCGCTGTTTCCATCCCGGGTGAGGCTGCAACCCTCAGCGCCGAAGAAACAGCCGCCGCTGCCACTAAGGTCGATCTGCCCGCATCAACCGCCAACAGCGTGGCCGAGGCGCTCGACACAATCGTCGCAGAGGACCCGCAGGCGCGTATCCTGATCTGCGGATCTCTCTACCTTGCGGGCAATATCCTGCGCGAAAACGGCTAGGATCCGCCCGCAGGGCTTCATCTGGCCAAAAATATCCTGGGGGAGCCGCCAGCGGCGGCGGGGGCAGAGCCCCCTACTTCCCCCAATCCTGATCCTGCATTTCCCGTAGGCGAGACGCGGTGCGCTCAAACTCAAAGGTGCCTTCGCCCTCGACATACAGCATCTCGGGCTCGGCAGCTGCAGAACAGATCAACCGAACTTTGGCCTCATACAGCGCGTCGATCAACGTCACAAAACGTTTGGCCTCATTGAAGTTGTTACGCGACAGACGGGGAATATCCTCCAATACCAGAACTTTGACCGTTTCAGCGATTGCCAGATAGTCCCCGGGCCCCAGCATCCGACCACACAGGTCGTAGAAAGAGGCTCGCGCGACCCCGTTGCGAAAGGCTGGCAGCTCAACAGCGCGGCCTTTGACCTGTAGGATCAAGGGCTCGGCGGTACCGCCGGACAAATCCGTCCAGACGGCGCGTATCTTCTCACGCGCTTCCGGGCCAATTGGCGAGAAATAGACCGGCGCGCCCTCAAGGCGGTTTTGGCGGTAGTCGGTCGGCGAGACCAGCTCCCATACCTGAAGCTGCTCTTTGATATGGGCGATGAAAGGCAAAAACAGCTGTCGGTTCAAACCGTCCTTGTACAGATCATCCGGATGCCGGTTCGAGGTCGTGACGATGACCACGCCCCCCGCATGCAGCAGATCAAACAGGCGTCCGACGATCATGGCATCGGTAATATCGGTGATCTGCATTTCATCAAACGCCAGCAGCTTGACCGATTTCACGACCTCCTGCGCGACCGGGGCTAGCGCGTCTTCGACACCATCCTTACGCGCCTTGTGCATACCCGCATGGATTTCCTGCATAAACGCGTGAAAATGCACCCTCCGCGCCGGTATATCCTCCAGCGCATCGACGAACATATCCATCAGCATGGATTTCCCACGCCCAACCCCGCCCCACAGGTACAGCCCTTTGGGCGGAGGTGGCGCCTTGCGAAACAAACCCCGCTTCACCGGTGCGCTCAATTCGGCCCGGATACGTTCGAAATGCGGCAGAACGGCTTCCTGCGCATCATCCCGCGTCAGGGACCCATCGGAGATACGTTCGTTATACAGCGAAATCAGATCCGTCATGGGTTTGAGCCATAGCGCCCGCACTGCGCGTTGAAAAGCGGGCAATTTCAGGCACGCATCAATTTTCCTTATGTCGAACCGCAAATCTACTGAATTGACGCGCCGAAGAAAAACAGTAGCGTCGCAAAACTTGTTTGTCTGAGGTCCCGATGCCGCACTCCGCACGTCTGCTGAATCCAATTCTGATCGTGGGCTGTATCATCATTACAGTCAGTTTCGCTGTGCGCGCGTCGTTCGGGGTGTTCCAGATCCCGATCGCCTCTGAGTTCGGCTGGCTACGCACCGATTTCTCAATGGCAATTGCGATCCAGAACCTGGCCTGGGGTATTGGGCAGCCGATTTTTGGTGCAATCGCTGAAAAGATCGGCGACCGAAAGGCCATTGTTCTTGGCGCGCTGACTTATGCCGCCGGCATGGTGCTCTCAGCTTGGTCCGTCACTCCGTTTGAACACCAGATCTACGCATGGTTGGTCGGGTTCGGCATTGCAGGGACCGGCTTCGGCGTGGTTCTGGCTGTGGTTGGGCGGGCGTCCTCTGATGAAAACCGATCCATGTCTTTGGCCATCGTCACGGCTGCGGGCAGTTTCGGTCAGGTTCTGGGTGCGCCCACGGCCGAATGGATGTTGAACTTCCTGCCATGGCATCAGGTCTATATCGTGTTTGCCGTCGCCATTCTCTGCCTCGTGCTGATCCTGCCCTTTATGCGCGCGCCTCAGCAAAGCAGTAAGGCCGAGTTGGAAGAAAGCATGGGTCAAATCCTGGGGCGTGCCCTCCGAGATCCGTCTTACACGCTGATCTCACTTGGCTTTTTCAGCTGCGGTTATCAGCTCGGCTTTATCACAGCTCACTTCCCAGCATTCGTGACCGAGATGTGCGGCCCCATCCAGCCGGGTGGCGTGCTGCATTCGATAGGCATTACGACCACGTCCGCCTTGGGTGCGTTGTCCATTTCGCTGATCGGACTGGCCAATATCGGCGGCACGCTTTTGGCAGGCTGGGCGGGGAACCACTTTCCCAAGAAATACTTGCTGGCCATCGTATATACGGCGCGTACGCTGGCTGCTGTCGTGTTCATCATGTTTCCGATCACCCCAATTTCGGTCATCGTTTTTTCGTTGGCTATGGGCTCTCTCTGGCTGGCCACAATACCACTGACATCCGGTCTGGTCGCGCATCTCTACGGTCTGCGCTACATGGGTACGCTGTATGGAATTGTCTTCCTCAGCCACCAACTTGGGAGCTTCCTTGGCATCTGGCTGGGCGGGCGGATGTATGACGTCTATGGCGACTACACGATGGTTTGGTGGATCGGTATCGCCGTGGGCGCGTTCAGCGCGATTGTCCACCTGCCCATTCGCGAGAACCGAGGTCCAACCCCCGCCGCTGCATAGTTGGGCGCACCCGCAGCGCGGCACGCGCTGCCTGGCCCAACAGGCGAGGGCGCATCTTTGATGCGACGTCAACTGGCGGGAGGGTTAGCCGCGCAGCGCCGCTCGCAGTTCCCGCTCCAGAGCGTCCAAGAACCGCGAGCGATCGGCTTTCCCAAACGGTTTGCCGCCACCCCCTGCGCCCAGAGGGTTAGCCGCGCGCAAATCCGCCATCAGGTCGCGCATCGCCAGTTGCTGGCCGATATTCGCAGCGGTGAAAGCCTCGCCATTGGGCCGTAGCACACGGGCACCGGCCTCGACACACTTGGCGGCCAGCGGGATGTCCGAGGTGACCACCACATCGCCGGCACCGCAGCACTCGGCGATCCATTTGTCGGCCTCATCCGCGCCCTCTGCGACAATGACGACCTGCACCAGAGGGTTTGCCGATGGCCGCAACCCGCCATTCGACACCAGCGCCATGGGCACCTTGTGTCGGGTTGCGACCCGCTCAGCCTCAGCTTTCACCGGGCAGGCGTCCCCATCGACATAGAGCGTTGTCACGCCTTCTTTGCCTCTTTCTTGGCGGGTCCAACAGGCTTTTTCTTGACCTTGAACTCTTCGGGGATCGGCATCCGATTGAAGGCATCCAAACCCGCGATCTTATAGGCCTCGGCCAGCGTCGGATAGTTGAACGTGTTTTGCACGAAGTAGTCCACGGTGCCTTTCAGGTTCAGTACGGCCTGCGCGATATGGATCAGCTCCGTCGCGCCTTCGCCCACGATCTGCACACCAAGCACCCGGCGGGTTTTCAGGGAAAACAGCATTTTCAACATGCCATGTTCTAACCCCATAATATGCCCGCGCGAGGTCTCGCGGAACCGCGCCACGCCGACCTCATAGGGGATGCCGCGCTCCTGCAACTCTTCCTCGGACATGCCGCAGGTCGAGATTTCGGGCACGGAATAGATCCCGTAAGGATACCACGGGCTTTCCGGCAGGGTCGGGGTTTCAAGCGCATGACAGGCCGCCACGCGTCCCTGTTGCAACGAGGTTGAGGCCAGCGAAGGGTGCCCGATCACGTCTCCCGTAGCGTAGACATGCGGCACTTCGGTCTGGTAGGTCTTGCGATCCACGCTGATCCGGTTGCGGTGATCGGTTTCAACACCAACAGCCTTCAGATTCAGTGTCGAGGTCGCGCCCATGCGTCCGGCAGCAAACAACAGCATCTCGGCCCGGACGTGACGGCCGTTCTCAAGGGTGACCTCGACATGCTCGCCCGCATCTTCGATCTTTTCGACGGTTGAGCCGAGCCGAAGATCCACTCCATTCTCACGGATTTGATGGGTGAAATCGTGGATCAGGCGTTTGTCGATGAAATCCAGGAAGGTGTCGCGCGGCTCGATCAGGGTGACACGGACATCCAGGGCCGAAAACATGGTGGCGTATTCCACGCCAATCACCCCGGCACCGATAACGACCAGCGACCGAGGGATCTCGGCCATTTCAAGGAATTCATCGCCATCCACAACGGTTTTGCCGTTGAAAGGCACATAGTCCGGGCGATAGGTTTTTGTTCCGGTCGCAATCAGGAATTTTGCGGCGGTCAGGCGGGTTTTCTCACCGCTATCCGTCGCCACCTCGATCTCATGCGGGCCCGTGAACGAGGCCAACCCGTTCAGAGTATCCACATGGTTTCGGTTGAACTGATGCTCCAGCACGTCAACTTCGTGGTCGAGTGTCATGTGCAGCCGGGCCTTCAGGTCCTCGGCGCGGATCTGCTCTTTGACCCGGTAAGAGCGGCCGTAAAAGCTGCGCTCGCGCCAGCCCGAAAGGTTCAGCACGGTTTCACGCAGGGTTTTGGACGGGATCGTGCCGGTATGCACCGAGACGCCTCCGAAACGGTCGTGTCGGTCGATCACCAACACCCGGCGTTTCAGCTTGCCTGCCTGAATCGCCGCAGACCGGCCCGAAGGGCCAGACCCGATGATGATCAGGTCATAGTCATACTTGCTCATGCCTCAGTCTCCGTACAGCGCTTCGGCGTGGAACGTGATGTGGTCTTCCATGAAGGTGGACACAAAGAAATAGGAATGGTCATAGCCTGGTTGCAGACGATAGGTCGCCTGCTGGCGGCGCTCGGCGATGGCCGAAGCCAAAGTTTCGGGGCGCAGGAGGTCGATGAACTGGTCGTTCGCACCGGTGTCGATCAGGACAGGGCCGTCAAAACCGACCTCTTTCATCACGAGCGAGGCGTCGTGCTTGGCCCAAACGGCCTCGTCATCGCCCAGATAGGCTCTCAGCTGTTTGCGGCCCCAATCCGCGCCGGTCGGGTTCGAGATTGGCGCAAAGGCCGAGACTGAGCGATAGCGTCCCGGCAAGTTCAGCGCCAATGTCAGCGCACCATGGCCGCCCATCGAATGGCCGGTGATTGCCTGACGGTCCATGTCGATGGCAAAATTCTCGGCGATCAGAGCGGGCAGTTCCCCGGCCACATAGTCCCACATGTTGAAATGCGGAGCCCAAGGGGTTTGCGTTGCGTTGACGTAGAAACCCGCGCCTTGGCCAAGATCATAGTCTTCGTGGTCGGCGACGCCTTCGCCGCGCGGAGAAGTGTCGGGGAACACGATGGCGATGCCCTGTTCGGCGGCCCAGGTCTGTGCACCGGCCTTGGTCATCGCGTTTTCATGGGTGCAGGTCAGGCCAGACAGGTACCACAACACCGGAACGGGGCCGTCCTTGGCCTCGGCGGGCAGGAACAGGCCAAAGGTCATATCGCATTGGCAGGTGGTCGAGGCATGGCGGTAGACACCTTGCACACCACCAAAACAGGCATTTTCCGAAAGGGTTTCCATCTGGTCGAGTCCTTAATCTAGGGTCGCGCCATGGCTATCGCCCTAAGGACGCCGCGTAAAGTGCGGCAGTCGCCATGTGCATGACTTTTTGGTGGGGTTGCACGCTCACAAAGCGGCAAGCCATCCGATGATCAGCGGAACCGTCAAAATACTGGCCGCCGTAGACAGCAGGATCGCCGCTGAGGCGCGATGAGGCGCGACCCCATAATGCGCCGCCAGAATGTAGACATTGCCCGCAACCGGTAGTGCAGCGGCGGCAATCGCAACCGTGGCCGAGAAGGTATCGACTGGAACCAGCCAAAGCAGGGCGACGGCGACACAGGCGGGGTGGACGATCAGCTTGCAAAAGCTCAGCCAGCCCGCGATTTGGACCCGCTCGGCCGATTTCCCAGCCAGCGAGGCGCCGATTGCAAACAGTGCTCCGGGCGTTGCGGCCCCACCCAGAATGGTCAGGAAATCGTTCATCGCGTCGGGCACCGGAATCTGCAGCGCCGACCAGATCAATCCGGCCGAGATTGATACGATCATCGGATTCTTGAGCAACCCAACGCCGATCAATCGCAGCGTTTTGACCGTTAGCTTTCCGTCCCGGCCGCCATTGATCAGGATCACAATGAGCGAGGAAAACACCACCAGATCCACCGCAAGGATCAGCATGACAGGCCCGATCGCGGCCTCAGACAGCAGCATGGCCAACATAGGCAGGCCGAGAAACCCGACATTGCCGATGGCGGCACACTGGGCCTCAACCGCTGCGGTCGGGATGTCGAGGCCCCGTATCCACGCAACCAGTGAAGCCAGAGCATAGACCGCAAGTGTGCCGATCAGATAACCGATGATCAGCCGCCCATTGAAGATCTCGGCAAACGGCAGGGTGGCGGCAAAGCGAAACAGCATGGCCGACAGGGCAAAGAAAAAGACGAATTTCGTCAGATAGGCGGTGGCTTCCTCTGTGAAGAACCGCGTGCGCCCGGCCCAGTAACCCAGGCCGATGATCACGAAGAAGGGAAGGGTGCGCAGAAAAATCTCGACCATGGGTACCCTCCTAGCATGGATTGCGCGACCTGCAAGTCACGGATCGAACGGCGTTTTGGGTGACGGCCCGTCAGAAAACACCAAGAATCCTTGTGTCTGAACAGATCGGTTTATAAATTCGATCCACAACCCGCTGAAGGAGCCATCATGACCCAATCCGCCACCATCTTGCGCACCGGCCGAAAATTCGACCAGGTTCTGCGCGGGGCCCGAGAAGTTTTTCTCGCGGATGGGTTCGAAGGGGCCAGCGTGGATGACATAGCGCGGGCGGCGGGTGTCTCGAAGGCGACGCTGTATAGCTATTTCCCCGACAAGCGCCTGCTGTTTATTGAGGTTGCGCAAACCGAGTGCCGACGCATGGCCGAGCGTGTGATCTCGATGATCGACGAAACCAAACCCGTGCGCGAAGTTCTGACGATTACCGCGACGCAGTTGGTCAGCTTTTTCGTATCGGATTTTAATCGCCAGATATTCCGCGTTTGCGTGGCCGAAAGGGACAGGTTCCCGGAACTTGGCCGGGTGTTTTACGAAGCCGGGCCTCAGAACGGTCAGCGCAAGATGGTCGAGTATCTGGAAAAGGCCGTCGCCAAGGGCGAATTGGTAATCGAGGACGTGACGATCGCGGCCGAGCAATTCGCCGAGCTGTGCAAAGTGCGCCTATGGCTGCGCGCTGCCTTTGGCATTCAGGAAGAGTTCTCCCAGGCCGAGATCGACGAGGTTGCGCTGCAAGCAGTCGACATGTTCATGGCCCGCTACGGCGTGTGACGAAGTGAAATGGCCTGCAACCCCATCTGCAGACCATTCCCACTGGTTGAAATTTTACTCGTTACCTGAGTACCCACTCACTCAATAAAAGTTTTGGCCAACCGGTCACTGATGGGCTGTGACAGATAGGCGATCACGGCCCTCTCGCCGGTATTGACGAACAGATCAGCCGGCATGCCGGGTACCAGATCAAGTGTGGCCACCGCCTCGGGCTGCTGGGCATCTAGTTTGACCCGCGCCTCGTAGTAGGGCTCGCCCGTGCGTTCGTCTTGCAAGGCGTCGGCTGAGATGTCGAAGATTTTGCCGCTGGCCTCGGGGACGTCTGCCTGCGCAAAGGCCGACAGGCGGATACGGGTGGACTGGCCGATCCGCAGCTTGTCGATATCACCGGTCTTGACCCGCGCCTCGACAATCAGTGCTTGATCCGCCGGGACAATGTCCATGATGTGTTCGCCCGGACGAACGACGCCGCCCGTGGTCGAAGCCGCCAGATTGACCACTCGCCCGCTGGTCGGAGCCAACAGCTCGATCCGCTTGCGGCGCTCGGCGGTGCCTGCATATTGCGGGCGCACGAGATCAAGCTGCGCTTCGACCACCGCCAGTTCCCCCGCGATCACCTCATCCCGCAGCTTTTGCTGGCTGATCAGCGTCAGTTCCAATTCCCTGACCTGATTTTCAGCCTGCGCAATCTGCGTGCGCAACGAGGCATCGACACCGTAGAGCCGCTGCAGTTCAATCTGGCGCGAGCTGACGCGGGTGGCCGCAACCAGCCCTTTGTCCAGCAGGGTCTGCAGGTTGGTCAGTTCGGTCAGAGTGATCTCGATCTGGTTCTGGGTTCTGACGCGCTGTTCGGCCAGCCCCTGCGCCTCATCCTTCAGGCCCGATATCCGCTGCTCATTGATCCGGGTTTCGGTCTGGCGGGCGCGGGCTTCGGCGTCAAATAGCTGCTTCTGCGTCAGATATGCGGATGCCCAGTGCAGGCGCTCCATTCCCGCCTGAAAGCCAACCATGGCCGAGACCTCATCAAACCGATCTTGACCGCTCATCTGTGCCAGCAGGCGGGCGCGGCGCACCGAAAGCTCACCCATCTGACTGCCCAGCACATTCAGGTCGACGTCGATATCGGTGCTGTCCAGCCGGATCAGGGGCTGACCGGCCTGAACGAAATCTCCGTCGGCAATCAGGATGTCGCGGATGATGCCGCCGTCCAGATGCTCGACCGTTTTGCGATCGCCTTCGACCACGAAAGAGGCAGGGGCAACCACCGCCCCGTCTAGTTTCGAGGCGAAGGCCCAGTAGGCGCTGCCTCCAACAAAGGCCATGAGGGTGATCACGCCGACCCAGACATAGCGTCCGATCCGGGGGGAGGCGTCCGAGATATCGATGAACTCTGCCTCATTCAGCGACAGCGCATTGCGAGAGGCGTTGTGCGGGACAATCTGTGTCATTGGGCTGCTCCTGTGATTTGCGTTTCCGGGACGGGCTGAGGGGTCGGGCGAATGCCCTTGCCCGAGCTGTCCAGAACATTGCGGCGATTGACTTTCAGCACGTCATCCTTGTCGCCGAACTGGGTCTGGGACCCGTTGCGCATGACCATGACCTTGTTGGCGGCCTGCAGGGTTGCGGGGCGGTGGGTCATGACGATGGCGATGGAGCCACGGGCCTGAGTGGCCAGAATGGCATCGCGCAAGGCCTGTTCCCCTTCGGCATCCAAGTCCGAGTTCGGTTCGTCCAGTACCAACACAAACGGATCACCATAGAGCGCGCGGGCCAGGGCCAGGCGCTGCCGCTGACCGCCGGACAGAAAGAACCCCTGACCGATGCGCGTTTCATAGCCGTCGGGCAGAGCGCTGATCATCTCATGAATACCAGCCTCCTGCGCGACGCGGAACACCTCGGCGTCGTCGATGGCGACCGAGAAACGGGCGATGTTTTCGCGGATCGTGCCGCCGAACAGCTCGACATCCTGCGGCAGATAGCCGATCTGTTTGCCCAGATCCTCGGCGTTCCATTTCGACATTGGGCTGCCGTCCAGCAGAACTTCACCCCGTTGCGGATGCCAGATCCCGGCCAGCATCTTGCTCAGCGTCGTCTTGCCGGAGCCGCTATGGCCAATGACAGCCAGAACGTCGCCCGCGGCCAGATCAAAGTCGATACCCCGAATGGTGGCATTGATCGCGCGCGGCGGACCGGCCTGCGCGATTTTTACGTCCAGCGTCTTGAAGGCGCGGGGCAGGTGCAGGTTGGGTGTTTCCTCGGCGAAATCCTCGGTCAGCGCTTTGATTTTGGAATACGATCCGCGCGCGGCCAGAAAACCTCGCCATTGGCCGATGAGCTGATCAATGGGCGCCAGCGCGCGCGCCAGAACAATGGTGGCGGCGATCATGACGCCAGCGGTGGATTCGCCTGTTATGGCAAGGGCCGCGCCCAAACCCAGAATGGCCGATTGCAGCCCCATCCGGATGGTCTTGGACAGGACCGAAAAGCCAGCGATCCGGTCAGCCGCGCGTGTTTTGTGCGCATGCGCGTCGATTTGCAGGGCGGTCCAGCGGCGCACTAGATCAGATTTCATGCCCAGCGCGTGGACCAGTTCGGCATTGCGATCCGAGGTCTTGAACAGCGCGTCCGAGCGCCCTCGGGCCTCGGCCGCGTTTCGCATCGGTTTCTGCGCGCGGGCGTTGTTGATCAGCGCCATGACGGTCAGGGTGACGGCTCCGGCCAGTCCCAGCAGGCCCAGCAGCGGGTGCAGAACATAGAGGACCAGCAGGTAGATCGGGATCCATGGTGCGTCGAAAAAGGCGGTCAGGGTCGAGCCCGAGATGAACTCACGAAATCCGTTGACGTCGTCGACCAGATTCTCGGCGCTCTGTGCCTCGCCCTGAACCCGGCGGCGCATGGCGGCCCCCAGAACAGGCGCGCCGACGGCCATCTCGAACCGGGCGGCCAGGCGGCCCAGGATGAGCATCCGCATCAGGTCGAGACAGGCGATCACGACAAAGACGCCGCCCAGCAGAAGGGTCAGCGCGATCAGCGTGTCGACATTCTGGCTGGTCAGGACCCGGTCATAGACCTGCAGCATGTAAAGCGGTCCGGCCAGCATCAGCAGGTTGAGAAACAGGCTGAAGAAAGCGACAGCAACAAACCCTTTGCGCAACGAGGCCCATGCGGTTTGTACGGGGTTGGATTTCTGAAACATCGTCTTGCCCTTTTCCGGTTTGGCAAACGGGGCGGTGTGACCCGCCCCGTCCGTTTTCGATTAAGCGACGAAGTCGTCTTCGGTCAGGTCGGTGGTGTTGACGCTCGCCAGACGGACCGAGCCTTCGGTGCCGAACGAGATCACCGCGTCGTTGCCATCCTGTGCGACATTCACCGCGCCGCCGAAATCGGGGCCGAAGTCACCGAACTGCAGCTGGTCGAGGCCAACTTCGAAGTCCTGGATCACGTCGTTCCCAAAGTTCGCGCCGAAGGTGAAGGTATCCGCACCTTCGCCACCGATCAGGATGTCATCGCCACCCTCACCCGAGATCAGGTCATCGCCGTCGCCGCCGCTGAGTTTGTTGTCCAGATCGCTGCCGATGATGATGTCACCATCGTCGGACCCGATCACATTCTCGATCGACTGCAGAACATCGACTTCGATCTGGTTGTCGATGACGTCCTGACCGATGACACCGGTGCCGCCTGTGGCGTTTACGTCCAACGTGGCACCTGCATCCACCAGCGTGTCTTGCACGACCGGGCCGTTGTCGCCAGCCGGAGCGTTGTGCAGATGGATGGCCGAGACAACACCCGGGATCGGCGTGTTCAGGTCGGCCTCGTTCAGGCCCACAACGCTCAGCTCGCTGGAATAGGTCACCTCACCTGTGTGCAGGTTTTGGGTGATGACCAGAGAGGCTTCGCCGGTGGCTTCGCTGTCCGAGGTCGGCCCCGGTTCCTGCGCCGCGTCCAGACCGCCGCTGACGGTGACGGTGCGGATGCCATGCTCGGTCTCGACACTGTCCACCAGCAGCTGCCCGCGGATTTCACCGCCGGGGAAGTCCGATGTGTGGATGTTGTAATACAGGTTGCCCTGAAGCGCCTGTTCCACAAAAGCCGCACCGTTGGCGATGTTCGCGCCGAACTGACCGGGGGTAGAGACCACGACGTCCTTGACCGAGACATTGAAGCCCGTATCGCGGGTTGCAGTGCCGTTGCCATTGGCGCCGAGGCGCACTTCGACCGCGACATCCAGATCCGAGAAGTCGGCTGTGTCGATGCCGTTGCCACCGTCGATGAAGTCATTGCCCAGACCGCCGGTCAGAACATTGTCCGCATCGCCCGCGATCAGAACGTCGTCGCCCGCGCCACCATCGATATTGCCGTTGGTGGTGCCCAGATCGACAAAGATGTCATCGCCAGCGCCCAGTAGAACGTTGCCGTTGATCACACCTTCGTCGTCATTGACGATGGTCACGTCACCCGCATCCGAGGCGTCAATCGCATTGACCGTCCCGCGGATCTCACCTTCGTTTAGGATTGCCCCCAGAAGGTTCAGGCCACCGTCGACACGGATACCTGCAGCGGCGTCCGAGGTCTCGGAGCCTGCGATCAGGCCTTCGTTGACGACCACTCCGGCAAATCCGGCCTCAGACTGGCTGGTAAACAGGCGCAGACCGTCGCCGACCTGATTGCCCTCAACCGCGTCGCCGCGACCTTGCAGGGTGCCTTCGTTCAGAATGGCCGCCGACACGATATCGCCTTCGACATCGCCGGTTTGCAGTGACACGGCCGAGCCGTTGTTGCCTTCACCCGCATCAACCAGACCGGTGTTGTTGAAGGTGTAGTTGTCGGCAGTGCCATCGGCATAGACGGTGCCGTTGCGCTGATCGCCGGTGCCCAGGATTTCGCCTTCGTTGACGACCTCAAGCCCTTCACCATCGATATTCACCGCACGGCTGTCCGAAGTGACGGTTCCACGGTTGACAAACGAACCGCCCGTGTGATCGCCGGTCCCGAAGTAGACACCGTTTTGCACACCCGCAAATACGCCGCCTTCTTCGTTGACCAACTGGCCCTGGAAGTTGACGTTGTTCACCGCGCGGAACGCGCCAACGGTTCCGTTTGCACCTTCCGACAGGACGGTGCCTGCATTGGTAATGGAGCCGGTGAACGTGCCAGCGTTGCCGACATTACCGATGCGGATACCGTCGCCTGCGGCATTGGTGCCCGCTGCCGCGTTGCCGCGACCCTGGATCAGACCGTCATTGTTCAGCGTGAAAGCATTCTCGCCCGCGATCTCGGCGCCAAAGCCCGAGCCTTCATTGCCTTCACCCGCATCGACGAGGCCGGTTTCCTGGTTGTTGAAGGTGAAGTCTTGCGCCGTGCCATCTGCGTAGACCGTGCCGTTACGTTGATTGCCGGTGCCGACGATCTCACCTGCGTTGTTCACCTCCAGGCCGATGCCGTCGATGTTGAACGCGCGGCTGTCGGACAAGATCACCCCGGTTTCGAGGTTGTTGAACACACCCCCGGTGTGATCCGCGCCTTCACCGGCGACCGGGTTGCCGAAATAGACGCCGTTCTGGACGCCCGAAATCTGGCCCGAGTTGTTGAACTCACCCTGGAAGGACACACCGTTGACGAAACGCACACCCGCAACGGTGCCGTTTGCGCCCTCGGAGTCGATAATGCCCGAGTTGTTGATGACCGCATCGGTGACGCCGATGTTGCCCACATTGCCGACCCGGATACCGTCGCCTGCCGCGTTGGAGCCTGCCGCCGCATTGCCGCGACCCTGAATGGTGCCCGCATTGTCCAGCGTGAACGAGGATGCGCCATCCGAAGTTCCGCCGATTTCAACGCCAAAGCCCGACCCTTCATTGCCTTCACCGGCATCGATCGTGCCGGTGACCAGGTTGTTGACTGCGAAATCATCGGCGGTGCCGTCGGCATAGACGGTGCCGTTGCGCTGGCTGTCCGTGCCAAGGATATCGCCGCCGTTCACTAGGTTCACACCCGTGCCGTCGATATTCACCGCGCGGCTGTCGGATTGGATCGTGCCGAAGTTCAGAACATCCAGATCATGCGTGCCCTGACCGATGTAGAGCCCGTTTGCAGCGCCCTCGATCACACCGGTCAAGGTGTTCAGGATCTCGCCCTCGGCGCTTGCGCCATCTGCGATGCGGATACCGGCTGCGGTGCCTTGGGTGCTTTCTGATGTGATCAGCCCGCTGTTGAGGATCTCGGTCTCGAGGATCGTGCCCTCGGCCCCGTTGTTGATCCGGATGCCGTCACCGGCCAGACCGGTGTTCGATGCCGCCTGACCGCGGCCCTGAATGGTGCTGCCAAAGCCGTTGAAGATATCGGTTTCCACACGGTCGCCAACCTCATCCCCGACCTGAAGCGAGATCCCGGCACCCTGATTGCCCTCACCGGCATCCACGGTTCCGCCCGTGAAGTTCGAGATCGAGATATCCTCGGCGGTGCTGTTGGTATAGATCGTGCCGTTGCGCTGATCTCCGGTGCCAAGGATGTCGCCGAAGTTGCGCACATCAATGCCCTGGCCCTGAATGTCCACAGCGCGGCTGTCGGAGGAGATCACACCGCCACGGAAACTATCCAGGCTGCCCGAGCTGTCGGGACCCGTAAACTGAACACCGTTGAAGTCGCCCGAGATCTCACCGAAGTTGCGCACGGCGGCGCTGCCGGTGACCTGAACGCCTGCCGCCAGTGCATCGGGGCCGCTATTCGCCTCGATCACGCCCGAGCGGAAGTTGAACACGTCAACATCCTCGCCCTGCGCCTGAACGGCGGCGACGGCGTTGTTGGTGACGATCTCGCCAAAGTTCAACAGGCGCGAAAAGTCATTGGCCAGAACAAAGGCGGGTGTGTCATCCACGATCGTGTTCTGGAAGAAGTTGTTGAAAAGGGTTTGGCCGTCACGTGTGGTCTCTTGCGCCAGTGTTGACGTGGTCAAGAGACGGGCGCGCAGGCTTTCTACGAATTGGGACAGCATGGGTCACTCCGTCTGGTTTGTTGCGTGATGCAGGCGGCCCGTTCGATCGGGCAACCGACGCATCAAATCAGTAGGCCTGGCCCGTGGTCAGCGGAAATTCATGGTCCAAATTGGGGGTATAACCAACGCAAATACTCACGGGTTTCGTGAAGTATTCGCCGGTCAGGGCCTTGATTCAAACTGCGATGCGATGGGAAAACGCGGGTCGCTCACTTATTTGATGACGAAGTTTCACTTATTTGTGACGAATTGTGGGGGTCAAATTCGCCTCAAACCGCTGACCGGGCTTCTGAAACAGGGGGGCAGCGCGTAGTGTCACAGGTACCTTGACCTATTTGATTGTTTGAATTGCCTCGCCATGAACCTCAGAGACTTGGAATACGTCATTGCCATCGCCAAGCACGGCCAGTTCAGTCAGGCCGCATCGGCCTGCAACGTGTCTCAGCCAGCGATGTCCAACCAGATCAAGAAACTCGAACAGGAGTTGGGGGTCGAGCTGTTCCTGCGCCTGAACAATGAGGTCCGCCCAACCGCTTGCGGCGTGCGGATCGTCGACATCGCAACCCGGATGCTGAATGACGCGCAAAAGATCCGCGACACAGCGACCGAGTTCCGCGACCCCGAGGCGGTGCCCTTCACCATTGGAATGACTCCCACGTTGGCCCCATATCTGACGCAGTATTTCTCAGAGCTGTTCAGCACTTTGTTCCCGCGCATGCGAGTGACGATGATCGAAGACCTACCGCAAAACATGTTGAAGATGGTCGAAGATCACACGCTGGATCTGGCGCTGGTGGCCAAGATCAACAACAGCGACGCGCTGGATTTCACCTCGATCTGGTCCGAGCCTCTATTTCTGGCACTGCGCGAGGGGCATCCGCTGCATACTCTGCCTTTAATTTCTGCCGATGAAGTGCCGGTGCATGATTTCATCCGGCTGCCCCACAGTTTCGGCTATGCGCTGGAGGAGCGGTTGCCCAAGCAGGATCCCTCCAGCCGTATCAGTAAGCGCTTTGATCTGACCGCTTTGCGGTTCGAGACGATCTGCCGTCATATCTGCCACTCTGACGATTGCACGATTGTTTCCGCCCTGGCGGCCGAGCAGTTCAAGCGGGATAACTGGCCGCTTTGCTTTATTCCGTTCGAAGGGCCAGGCCATCTGCGCGATCTGGGGGCGGCGACGCGGCCCAATTGCCCGCGCAAACCGATGCTGGCGCGCATCGGAGAATACATTCGCGAAAAACCCCCGATCGGAGTGATCCCGACCTATCAACCCGAGGAAGTTGATCCGCCGAAACAGCCTGCGACGGCCTGATCCTATTCGGCAAAGGGGCTAGTAGGTCGTCCGCATCTGATAGCCTTGATGGAAGGTCATTCTGACGAATGTGACCGGTTTGCTTTGGAACCATGTCGTGCGTTCAAGTTGGAACAGGGGTGTCCCCGGTGGCACGGACAGAAAGTCCTGCAACTGCCCGGTGGCCGGAACCGCCGAAAAGGCGATCTCAGCATTTGAAAAGGGAACCTCGGACAGCAGCCATTCATTGGGGCCGGTGGTCAGAAAGCTCTCATTCACCACGTGGGGCACGGCGTCGACACTGATCCAGCGCTCTTCAAACTGAAACGGGCGGTTGTCGGCGTGATGCATGCACTGCAGATGCAGGATTTGCGCGCCTTCCTGCAGGCTCAGCTTGGCCTGTAGCCACGCGGGGCAGTCGATCTGCGTGCGGCTGACAAGCGCATAGCGGTATTCGGCATTCATATCCTCAATCGTCTGGCGGACCACGGTGATCGGCAGTTTGGCCTGTTTGACCGGGGTCGTAACGACCCGGGTGCCGCCTTTGCGTTTACGGGTAATGATGCCCTGTTCCGCCAATTCGCGCAGCGCGCGGTTCACGGTGGCGCGGGCGCAGCCGAACTCGGCGGCCAGTTCCAACTCGGTCGGAAGCAAACTGCCCTGAGGCCAGATGCGGCTTTGGATACGGTTGATCACCTCGTCACGGATGTCCTGAAAACCGATATTCTTCTGTTCCGTCACGATCTGATCCCGTTTCCTCAATAAGCTTATTCATAATATGTATCGCAGGCGACTCTCGCGTAAAGAGGATGCCGAGCGTTACAAGTGAGGCAATATCTCGGCTATGGCTTTTCTGTAACGCGTCACGATCTGGTCGCGTGCCAAGTGGTGCCCCTCCTTGACCTTATGCCGCCCAGCCGACCAGAGGTCCGTCACCACTCTGTCTTGTGCGGCAAACACAAGCCCGTCCAGCAACTGGTTCGGCCGCAAAGCGCACAGCGCCGGATCACTGCTGTCGATGGCAACGAGGTCCGCCAAAGCGCCCTCGGCGATCTGCCCCGCGTTTCGGCCCAGCGCTTGCGCCCCACCCGTCGCGGCGCCGCAATAGAGGGTTTGTCCGACGGACCCTTCGCCGACTACCATCACATTGCGCGACAGGTCACGCAGGCGTTGGGAATACTCAAGCGTCCGAAGCTCTTCGGTCAGTGAAATCCGGACATTTGAATCCGATCCTACACCGAATGCGCCGCCTGCAGCCAGGTAGACAGCGCCTTTGAACGGGCCGTCGCCCAGATTGGCCTCTGTGATTGGGCAAAGGCCAGCGACAGCTTCTGACGCCGCCAATGCGCGCGTCTCTTCATCCGTCAAGTGTGTGGCGTGGATCAAGCACCAATGCCTGTCGACAGGGGTATTGCCCAGCAGCCATTCGACCGGGCGCGCGCCCAGGCCAGCCTGCACCTGCACAACCTCCTTCGGCTGCTCGGCTATGTGTATATGGACCAAACCGGTGTTATGGCTCAGCACTTCTTTCAGATCGGCGGGTGAGGTCGCGCGCAGGGAATGCGGGGCAATACCCACCCGGACATCCTCAGGCAGAGCTGCGCTGGCCGCTTTGGCCTCTTCCACCAGTTGCAGGAAACGTGTGACGTTGTTGCCGAACCGCTGTTGCCCGGGTTCCAACGGCACTTCTCCTACCCCGGCATAGGAGTAGAGGACGGGCAGATGCGTCAGGCCGATGCCTGTTTCGACGGCGGCGGCCATGATGCGGTCGGATAGCTCGGCCAACCGTTGATAGGGCGCGCCTCCGGATTGATGGTGCAGATAGTGAAACTCTCCGACGGAAGCGAAACCAGCCTCCTGCATCTCCATATAGACCAGTGCCGCGATGGCCTGAATCTGATCGGGCGTCAGTTGTGCAGTAAATCGATACATCACATCGCGCCACGTCCAGAAGCTGTCGCGCCCGGCACGCCGGTATTCAGTCATCCCTGCCATGGCCCGTTGAAAGGCATGGCTGTGCAGGTTGGCCAGCGCAGGCAACAGGGTGTCGACCGTGACATCTGCGTCCTGCGCTTTTGCGCCTGCGACCACAGTGGCGATATGCCCGTCTTTCAAATCCAGCCTAACATTTTCTGCCCAACCTGTTGGTAGCAATGCGCGCTTCGCGAAGATGGTCATTTGGCTCTCCATTTTATGGATAGACATAAAACATATTGGGATGTACTAGAAAAGAGAGAATTGCATCCATTGCGAGAATCAAATGCCCACAACCCACATCCTGAAGGACTTGAGCGCCGCAACCATGGTGGAGAATGGCGCGCCTTATGGGGTGATCGAGTCAGCGGCAATTGTGATCGAGGGCGAAAAAATCGCATGGGTTGGGCCGCAGGCTGCATTGCCCGAAGCCTGTGCCGGGTTGTCTGAGACGTCCTGTGCAGGCCGTCTGGTGACACCCGCTCTGATCGACTGCCACACGCATGTGATCCACGGCGGCCACCGCGCGGTCGAGTTCGAGATGCGCTTGAATGGGGCGAGCTATGAAGAGGTCGCCCGCGCCGGAGGCGGCATTATCTCGACGGTAACGGCCACGCGCGCCGCCACTCTTGACGACCTGATCGCTCAGGCGCTGCCGCGCGTGGATGCGATGCTGGCCGAAGGTGTCTCGGTCATCGAAGTGAAATCCGGCTACGGTTTGGATCGCGAGACCGAATTGACCATGCTGCGCGCCGCGCGGGCTTTGCTAGACCGCCGCCCGGTGCGGGTCGTTACCAGTTTTCTGGGCGCCCACGCGGTGCCGGTGGAGTACAAGGACAATCCGGACGCATACATAAGTGAGATTTGCATTCCAACCCTGCGCGCCGCCCATGCCGAGGGACTGGTCGACGCACTTGATGCCTTCTGCGAAGGGATTGCCTTTCTGCCCGACCAACTCGTGCCATTGTTTGATGTGGCGAGAGAGCTTGGCCTGCCAATCAAACTCCACGCCGAACAGTTGTCCAACCTGGGCGGCGCAAAGCTGGCGGCCATCTATGGCGCACTGTCTGCGGATCATATCGAGTATCTCGATGAAGAGGGCGCGGTGGCAATGGCTGGTGCAGGCACTGTTGGTGTGATCCTGCCCGGTGCTTTCTATACCCTGCGCGAAACGCAATCTCCGCCCATTGATCTGCTGCGCAAGCACAATGTCCCGTTGGCTTTGGCGACGGATTGTAATCCGGGTTCGGCCCCAATGACCTCTCTGCTTTTGGCGATGAACATGGGCTGCACCCTGTTCCGCATGACGCCCGAAGAGGCGCTGAAAGGAGTGACCCTCAACGCGGCCCGCGCGCTGGGTTTGCACGATTGCGGCCAGATTGCACCCGGCATGCGCGCTGATCTGGCGATCTGGAACGTCACTCACCCGGCCGAGCTATCTTATCGCATCGGCTTCAATTCACTTCACACTCGCATTTTCGGAGGCGCAGTTTGACCACCCTGACCCTTACACCCGGCGCTGTTTCGCTGGCGCAGTTGGAGCAGGTGTTCCGAGACGAATGCGCGGTGCAGCTAAATCCGGTATGCCATCCCGGCATTCTGGCTGCCCACGCGCGCATCGCGGATGCCGCTGCGGGTGAGGCCGCAGTCTACGGCGTCAACACAGGCTTCGGCAAACTAGCCAGTGTCAAGATCGCGGCAGAGGATACGGCGACCTTGCAGCGCAATCTGATCCTGTCGCATTGCTGCGGCGTCGGCCCTGCGATCCCGCGGGCGCATGCACGGTTGATGATGGTCCTGAAACTGCTCAGCCTCGGGCGCGGAGCCTCGGGCGTGCGGCTGGAGTTGATCACGCTTCTCGAGGCTATGCTGGCCAAGGGCGTCACGCCTGTGATCCCAGCGCAGGGCTCGGTCGGGGCCTCTGGTGATCTCGCGCCGCTGTCGCATATGGCGGCTGTCATGATGGGCGAGGGTGAGGCCGAATATGGCGGCGAGGTCTTGCCGGGTGCTGAGGCGTTGGCGGCAGCTGGCCTGACGCCGGTGGGGCTTGGCCCGAAAGAAGGTCTGGCGCTGATCAACGGCACCCAGTTTTCGACCGCTTTTGCTTTGGCGGGCCTGTTCGGGGCGTGGCAAGCGGCGCAGAGCGCGCTGGTTACTTCGGCTCTGACCACGGACGCCATCATGGGATCCACCGCGCCGTTGCAGCCTGAAATACACAGCTTGCGCGGCCATCGCGGCCAGATTGAGGCCGCAGCCACCATGCGCGCCCTGCTGGCCGGATCGGTGATCCGCGAAAGCCACCGCGACGGCGATACCCGCGTGCAGGACCCGTATTGCATCCGCTGCCAACCGCAGGTCGTCGGTGCGGCAATGGACGTGATCCGACAAGCCGCCACGACGCTTGAACTTGAGGCGAACGCCGCCACCGACAACCCTCTGGTTCTGTCCGAGGCCGGGCTGATCGTCTCGGGCGGTAACTTTCACGCCGAACCGGTTGGGTTCGCCGCCGATATGATCGCGCTGGCTGTGGCCGAGATCGGAGCCATCGCCCAACGCCGCATCGCGCTGATCGTGGACCCCGTCCTCAGCTTTGATCTGCCGCCGTTCCTGACCCCCAATCCCGGGCTGAACTCGGGCCTGATGATTGCCGAGGTCACGACGGCGGCTTTGATGAGCGAAAACAAACATCTCGCCAACCCCTGCGTGACGGATTCGACGCCCACCTCCGCCAATCAGGAGGACCATGTCTCAATGGCGGCCCATGGCGCGCGGCGTCTGGGTCAGATGGTCACCAATCTGGAGCGTATTCTGGGGGTCGAACTGCTCTGCGCCACGCAGGGGATCGAATTCCGCGCGCCATTGCCCACTAGTGAGACGCTACAAGGCGTGATGGCCCGGTTACGCGCTGTGGTGCCGCCGTTGGGAGGCGACCGCTATATCGCGCCGGATATCGAGGTAGCCTCGGCCCTGATTTCCAGTGGCGAGATCGCGCATCGCACACGTGTTGCCATGCCGGAGCTGGGCGCGTGACGGATCCGGTTGAGGTCACCCGTGGCGATAGCCCCATCGTTCTGGGTCTGCCCCATACCGGAACCTATGTGCCGCCAGAGATTCAGACCAAGCTGAACAAGCGGGGCAGGGCGCTGACGGATACGGATTGGCACATCCACACGCTCTACGACGGGTTGTTGCCTGGGGCGACGACGGTCCGCGCGACCTTCCACCGCTATGTGATTGATGCCAATCGCGATCCGTCGGGCGTGTCGCTCTATCCCGGTCAGAACACGACTACACTGGTTCCGCTGACCGATTTCGATGGGAATGGCATCTGGGATCAGCCGCCATCCGATGAGGAAATCGCAGAATGCCTCGCCGCATTTCACACGCCCTACCACGCGACGCTAGCAGCCGAGCTGGAGCGGGTCCGAGCGATCCACGGCATTGCGGTCCTCCACGACTGCCACTCGATCCGCAGCACCATTCCGTACCTGTTTGACGGGGTTTTGCCCGATATGAATCTGGGGACAAACAATGGCACGACCTGCGCGCCGGAGATCGAGGCAGCGGCCGATGAGTTTGCCGCCTCATCACCCTACAGCACCGTCTTGAACGGTCGTTTCAAAGGCGGTTGGACGACGCGCCACTATGGCCGCCCGGCCGAAGGGTTGCACGCTATTCAGATGGAGCTGGCGCAATCCACCTACCTTACAATCGAGCGCCCGCCATGGTCCTATGACGACCGCAAAGCCGACCGTCTGCGCCGCTGGCTATTCGATATTCTGGACGCCGTCCAAGACACAGCATTGGAGCTTGCATCATGACCGACCCTCGCAAGAACACCCGTGATATCTATCCTCCCACCGGGCCAGAGTTGAACACCAAAAGCTGGATGACCGAAGCGCCGCTGCGGATGCTGATGAACAATTTGCATCCGGACGTAGCCGAGAACCCGCATGAGTTGGTCGTTTACGGCGGCATCGGGCGCGCGGCCCGGACTTGGAATGATTTTGATACGATCGTGGCCAGCCTCAAGGATTTGGAAGAAGACGAGACACTGGTTGTGCAGTCCGGCAAGCCCGTGGCCATTGTGCGGACGCATACGGATGCGCCTCGGGTGCTGATCGCGAACTCCAACCTCGTGCCGCATTGGGCCAACTGGGATCACTTCAACGAGCTCGATAAGAAGGGCCTGATGATGTACGGCCAGATGACCGCTGGTTCGTGGATTTATATCGGTACGCAAGGCATCGTGCAGGGCACCTATGAGACCTTTGCCGAGGCCGGGCGTCAGCACTATGGCGGTGACCTGACTGGCAAGTGGATTCTGACCGGCGGTCTGGGTGGAATGGGTGGCGCGCAGCCCTTGGCGGCGGTTTTCGCCGGGGCCTGCTGTCTGGCTGTTGAATGCAATCCGGACAGCATCGACTTCCGCCTGCGCACCAAATACCTGGATGAAAAAGCCGAAACGCTGGACGAAGCGCTCGAGATGATCGACCGCTGGACCAAGGCGGGTGAGGCGAAATCGGTCGGCCTGCTGGGCAATGCTGCCGAAATCTTCCCCGAGATTTACGCCCGGATGCAGGCCGGTGGCATGCGCCCCGATATCGTTACCGACCAGACCAGCGCCCATGACCCGGTCAACGGCTACCTGCCGTTGGGCTGGACCATGGCGCAGTGGAAGGGCAAACGCGAAAGCGATCCCAAAGCGGTGGAAACTGCCGCGCGCGCCTCAATGAAGCAACATGTCGCTGCGATGGTCGATTTCTGGAACGCGGGCGTGCCGACGCTGGATTACGGCAACAACATTCGTCAAGTGGCGCAGGATGAAGGGCTCGAGAACGCCTTTGCCTTCCCCGGTTTCGTGCCCGCCTACATTCGCCCGCTGTTTTGCCGCGGGGTTGGCCCGTTCCGCTGGTGCGCCTTGTCTGGCGACCCCGAGGATATCTACAAAACCGATGCCAAGATGAAAGAGCTGTTCCCCGAGAACACCCATCTGCACAATTGGCTCGACATGGCGCAGGAGCGTATTGCCTTCCAGGGCCTGCCCGCACGGATCTGCTGGATCGGTCTTGGGGATCGTCACAAAGCGGGGCTAGCCTTCAACGAAATGGTGCGCAACGGAGAACTAAAAGCCCCGGTTGTCATTGGTCGGGATCACCTCGACAGCGGGTCCGTGGCCTCGCCCAACCGCGAGACCGAGGCGATGAAGGACGGCTCGGACGCTGTTTCGGACTGGCCGTTGCTGAATGCGCTGGTGAATACGGCCTCGGGCGCAACATGGGTGTCTTTGCATCATGGCGGTGGGGTCGGCATGGGCTTTAGCCAACACGCGGGCGTGGTCATTTGCGCCGATGGTACCGATGCAGCGGCCAAACGGTTGGAGCGGGTTTTGTGGAACGATCCGGCCTCGGGCGTGTGGCGCCACGCAGATGCGGGGTACGAGGATGCCAAGGCTTGCGCCCGCGAACACGGTCTGCGGTTGCCGGGTATTCTGGGATAGCCCTCGGTCAACGATCCGCGAATTGATGCGTCATATTGAACTTGTGATGCATGCCGGGTTGCGTCGTGACATTTTATAGATAATAAACTCGACGCAAAGCAAGCTGCCGAAAGTTTTATAGATAAAATGATCATCCCTCATTCCGGCTGGACCAAAAAATCCGCGCAAGCTGTTCATGATCTTCCGCTGATGGATCTGTTGTTCCGGGCGCAAACCGTCCATCGTGAGCATTTCGACCCCAACAAAATCCAGACCTCGAAGCTGCTGTCGATCAAAACCGGAGGCTGCGCCGAGGATTGTGCCTATTGCTCGCAATCGGCCCGCAACGGCTCGACCCTGCCTGCCTCCAAACTGATCGAGGTGCAGCGTGTTCTGGCCGAGGCGAAGAAGGCAAAGGATGGCGGCGCGACGCGGTTCTGCATGGGCGCTGCCTGGCGTGAGCCCAAGGCGCGGGACATGGCGGCTCTGGTCGCGATGGTCGAAGGCGTCAAGGCCATGGGGATGGATACCTGTATGACGCTGGGCATGCTGGACGACACACAGGTCGTGCAGCTGCGCGATGCAGGCCTTGACTACTACAACCACAATATCGACACGTCCGAGCGCTACTACTCCGAGGTCATCACGACCCGCACCTTCGCCGACCGGATCGATACGATGAACCGAGTGCAGGAAGCGGGGATCAAGGTGTGTTCCGGCGGCATTCTGGGTATGGGCGAGCATACGGGCGACCGTATCGACATGCTGCTCACGCTGGCCAACATGCAGCCCGCGCCGGATTCGGTTCCGATCAACATGCTGATGCCGCAGGCCGATACACCTCTGGCCGATGCCGAGCCGATCGACCCGATCGACTTTGTGCGCATCATCGCGACGGCGCGTATCCTGATGCCAACCTCCTACGTTCGCCTGTCCGCAGGCCGCAGCGAGATGAGCGACGAGATGCAGGCGATGTGTTTCTTCGCCGGTGCGAACTCGATCTTCGTGGGTGAAACGCTGCTGACGGCGGAAAACCCCGAAGAGGACACCGATATGATCCTGTTCGCCAAACTTGGTCTGCAAGCCGAGAAAGCGGGGGATCAGGCGGGCCAGGAAGCCGCTGAATGAAGGCTGCTGCTCGGCTCGAATCCATGCTCGACACCTTGCAGGCCCGGCATCGCCGCCGGGTCCTGACGCCTGCGTCGGGATTGGATTTCGCGTCGAATGACTATCTGGGCCTTGCCGGATCGCAGCTTCTGCAAGAGGCCGCGCAAGAGGCCTTGTCGCGCGGTGTTCCGGTTGGCTCTGGCGGCTCTAGGCTATTGCGCGGCAATCACGCCGAGCATGAAGCGCTGGAGGCCGAAGCCGCCGCGTTCTTTGGGGCCGAGGCGGCGTTGTTCATGGGTGGTGGGTTTCAGGCCAATCAGGCGATTTTCGCAACCCTACCTGCGGCCGAGGATCTGGTCCTCTTTGATGCTTTGGTTCACGCCAGCGCGCATGAGGGCATGCGCTCTTGCCGGGCCGATCTGCGGTCGTTTCGGCACAATGATGTCGGCGACGCGCGTGAAAAGGCGCAGCAGTGGCGGACCGAGGGCGGCGCGGGCCAAATTTGGATCGCGGTCGAGAGCGTCTATTCGATGGAAGGGGATCTGGCCCCTCTTTCCGATCTGGCGGGTTTGGCGCGAGAGCAGGAAGCTGTTCTGGTCGTCGACGAAGCCCATGCGACCGGCGTGTTCGGACCTCAGGGACGGGGGATGGCGCATGACCTCGACTGCCATCTGTTGACGCTGCACACCTGCGGCAAAGGTCTGGGCGTTGCCGGAGGGTTGATCTGCGGCCCCAAGGTCATGATCGACACGCTGATCAACCGCGCACGCCCCTTCATTTTTGCCACCGCGCCGTCGCCTTTGAATGCCGCTTTGGTTCGTACGGCCCTTGAGGCGCTGGCTGCTCAGACAGGTCTGGTCGACGACGCCCAGAAGCGAATTGGCCATGCCCATGATGCGGCGCGCGCAATTGGAATTGCTGAGGCTGCGCTCAACAGCCAGATCATTCCGGTCATTCTGGGCGATGATGCGCGCACGATGACGATGGCGCAAGGCTTGCAGACGCAAGGGTTCGACGTCAGGGGCATCCGCCCGCCAACGGTACCGCGCGGGACGTCACGCTTGCGGATTTCCATCACCGGCAATGTAGATAGCGCCGATATCTCGGCCCTGTTTAACGTTTTGGCGGCATATCAATCGGAGGCCGCATGAGCGCGCTGATCATCACCGGAACCGACACCGGCGTCGGCAAGACTGTATTCTCCGCCGGTCTGACGGCCGCCCTTGGAGCCACCTATTGGAAACCGGTGCAATCCGGGCTTGAGGATGCAACCGACACCGACGTCGTGCGCACCCTGTCGGGGGCCGAGGTGCTGCCTGAGGCGTATCGCCTGAACATGCCCGCTTCGCCGCATCTGTCCGCCGAGGATATGGGGGTCGAGATCGACCTTGCCCAACTGGCATTGCCGCGGGGCGAAGGCCCTCTGGTCGTTGAAGGGGCAGGGGGGGTGATGGTCCCTCTGAACCGGCAGGTGTTCTATCTGGACCTCTTCGCGCAGTGGAAAGCCCCGGTGGTTCTAGTTGCGCGCACCGCGCTTGGCACGATCAACCACACGGCTTTGTCCCTGATGGCATTGCGCAATGCGAGGTGCGATGTCGTTGGCGTTGCCTTCGTTGGCGACCCTGAGCCGGATGTCGAACAGACCATCGCACAGATGTGCAAGGTGCGGCATTTGGGGCGTATACCCTATCTCTCGGACCTGACCCGTGAAAACCTGGCCGATGCGTTCCAAAGCATCGACCTTGATGCGATCCGGAGGGCTCTATGACCCCGCTGGAATTTGACGCCCGACACCTGTGGCACCCCTACACCCATGTGCTGGATCCGGGCCCGATGCATCTGATTACCAGCTCCGAGGGCGTCTGGTTGACGCGTGAGGACGGTGGGCAGATGATCGACGCCATGTCGTCCTGGTGGTGCACCGTTCACGGCCATCGTCACCCGGCAATTGTCGAGGCGATGCAGGCCCAACTGGCGCAACTACCGCATGTCATGTTCGGAGGCCTGACTCACGCGCCCGCCGTTGAGCTGGGTCGCAGGCTAATTGGAATGCTGCCTGAGGGTCTGGATCGCATCTTCTACAGCGACAGCGGCTCAGTCGCCATCGAAGTCGCGTTGAAAATGGCGGTGCAGTACCAGATCGCCAAAGGCTGCTGCGCGCGGTCGGAGTTCGCCACCATCAGGGGCGGCTATCACGGTGACACATGGAAAGCGATGAGCGTGTGCGACCCGGCAAATGGGATGCATGGGCTGTTCAAGGGCGCTCTGTCCATCCAGCATTTCTTGCCGCGCCCGACCATCCGGTTCAATCAGGACTGGTCGGAGGATGCCGCCGAAAACGGGCTGAAGGCACTTGAGCAGTTGTTGGACGAAAAAGGCGACAAGATCGCGGCACTGATCCTGGAGCCTGTCGTGCAGGGTGCGGGTGGCATGTATTTCTATCACCCGAACTGGCTGAAGGGCGCGCGGGCGCTGTGTGACGCGCATGACGTGCTGCTGATATTCGATGAAATTGCAACGGGCTTTGGCCGCAGCGGAGAGCTGTTTGCCATGGATCACGCGGACGTGGTGCCTGACATCCTGTGCCTTGGCAAAGCCCTGACCGGAGGGCACATCACACTGGCCGCCACCATCGCGACCGAGGCGGTGGCGCGCGGCATCGGCGAAAGCGAGGCCGGTGTGCTGATGCATGGCCCGACCTATATGGCCAACCCTCTGGCCTGCGCTGCAGGTGTTGCCAGCCTCGATCAATTGGTCCAACGCGACTGGTGGGCCGAGGTCACGGGGATTGCGCACCAGATGCAGGTCGAACTCGCTCCGGCTCGTGACCTGCCCGACGTGACGGATGTGCGGGTTCTGGGCGCCATCGGTGTGATCGAGATGAAGGATCGTGTCGACCCTTCCGTGGCCCATGGCCTCGCCCCCAAAACCGGCGTCTGGTTGCGTCCGTTTGGTCGCAATATCTATTGCATGCCGCCCTACATCATCTCGCCAAATGAACTGAGCCGCGTCACCGCCGCAATGGTCGATCTCGCCGGAGGTGCCGGATGAGGTATCACTGGCTGGCACGCTCGGATAACCCTGATCTGATCCTCGTGTTCGGGGGATGGGCGTTGGGTCCTTCGCCGTTCACTGACCTCATGGGTGGTGAAAATGTGCTGTTCGTTGAGGGCTATACCCGACTGGATGACCCGCTGCCGGACTTGTCGCGGTTCGACCGTGTCAATTTGCTGGCCTTCTCTTTCGGCGTCGCCTCGGCGGCGCATTGGCTGAGCCAAACGGGGATGCGCCCAGATCGCTTGGTTGCAGTCAGCGGCACGCTGAACCCTGCAAGTGCCGAGCATGGGATCGCACCCGATATGATCCGGGCAACGGCGGATCAATTGTCTCAGGCCAGCTTTGCCAAATTCTGCCGCCGTGCGGGCCTCAGCGGTGATGTTGACGAACTGGATATCCCATCCGCTCGGGCTGAGTTGCACGCAGTGATCGACCGTGGCCCATCTGAAGATCCGGGTTTTGATCGTATTTGGATTCCCACCCGAGACCGCATTTTGCCAACTAAAGCGCAACAGGCCGCTTGGGCTTCACGCGCTGATATTATTCGAACGATCGAAGGTCCTCATGTCCCGTTCTGCGCGGGGCAAAGCTGGGTGGAGTGGCTGGCATGACAGTGCAACTCTCGGACCGGGTTCAGCGTAGCTTCAGCCGTAGCTTTCAAAGCTATCACGACACGGCCTGCCAACAGGCTTGGGTGGCCGAGAAACTGGTGGAAGAGATGCGCCGACACGGCGCCCCGGCCCAGTTCGAACGCGGATTTGAGCTGGGTTGCGGCACCGGGCATTTCACGCGGCTTCTGTGTCAGGCCCACCGTTTTGACAGCCTCACCCTGAATGATATCGCACCCGAAGCCCGCCAAACGGGAGATATGGTGGGCGCGCAGTTTATCTGCGGCGATGCGCGGCGGGTGATCTGGCCCGAGAAGACCGATCTCTTTGCCTCGGCGTCGATGATCCAGTGGATGGAAGACCCGCAGGCGCTGTTGGAACGGGCGGCGCGATCCCTCGTACCGGGCGGCTGGTTGGTGATTGCGGGCTTTGGGCCGCAACAATACAGAGAACTCAGCCAAATCGGCACCTCGGCCCGTGCCCCTGGTTTGTGCGACCCTGACCAAATGGCCGCCGCCGTTAGGGCGCATCTGGAGGTGCTTTCGACAGGCGAGGCCCTGCGACCCTCGTACTTTCCTACGCCGCGCCATGTTCTGCGCCATTTGCGCAAGACTGGCGTCAACGGGCGCGCGCAGAGCGTCTGGACCAAATCCACACTCGCCCTGTTCGAGGCAGAGTACACACGCCGGTTCCAGACCGAAAACGGCGTCTCTCTCAGCTATCATCCCGTCTGGATCGTCGCGCGAAAGCCGCGGGTCTGAGGCCTCGTGGTTACTACCTCGCGTACGTCTTTTCAGCGTTTGCAGGCACTCAGGCGCAGATTGTGAAATCTCATACCGAAACGTCGCAATGATCTGTTGCGTTCGCGGTCACAGGTCGCCACGGTAGCATTTGAGATTTTGGCGTTGCTGTGGCCCGCCATCAGGAATTTGAAGGAGGGGGCAGAATGACCGCGACACTTACATTCGAACATCTCAAAACGCAGGTTTCAGCGGGTGAGGTAGACACCGTTCTGGTGTGCTTTGTCGACATGCAGGGCCGTCTGATGGGCAAGCGCTTTCACGCGGGTCATTTCGTTGCGGGCGCATGGGAAGAAACCCATTGCTGCAACTACTTGCTGGCCACCGATCTTGAGATGGGCACACCGGATGGCTACGCCTCGACCAGTTGGGAGCGGGGATATGGCGACTACGTTATGAAACCCGATCTTGCGACCCTGCGCCCGGTGCCGTGGCTTGAGGGCACTGTGATGGTGATGTGCGATATCCTCGACCATCACACGCATGAAGAGGTGCCGCATGCGCCTCGGGCGATGTTGAAGGCGCAGGTCAACCGCTTGAAGGCCATGGGCTATGAGGCGATGTGTGCGACAGAGCTGGAGTTTTTCCTTTTCGAAAAGAGTTTCGACGAAATCCGCAGAAACGGCTTTCGAGATCTGGAGCCGATTTCCGGCTACAACGAGGATTATCATATCCTCCAGACCACTAAGGAAGAGCATGTGATGCGCCCGATCCGTAACCATCTGTGGGATGCGGGAATACCGGTTGAGAACTCAAAAGGTGAGGCCGAAACCGGGCAGGAAGAACTGAACATCAAATACGCGCCTGCAATGGACACGGCCGAGTACCACTCGATCGCCAAGAATGCGGTGAAAGAGATCGCCTGGCAGCATGGTCATGCGGCAACGTTCCTGCCGAAATGGCATCACGACAAGGTCGGCAGTTCGAGCCATGTGCATCAATCCCTGTGGAAAGACGGCGCGCCTGCTTTTTTTGATGAAAATGATCCGCTTGGCATGTCGGATGTGATGAAAAGCTATTTGGCTGGCCTGCTGAAGTACGCCCCGGATTACACGTATTTCATGGCCCCTTACATCAACAGTTACAAACGCTTCATGAAGGGCACATTTGCGCCGACGCGGATTATCTGGTCGGTCGATAATCGCACGGCTGGCTTCCGTCTGTGTGGAGATGGGACCAAGGCCATTCGGGTGGAATGCCGGATCCCCGGTTCTGACATGAACCCTTATCTGGTGATGGCCGGTATGCTGGCGGCGGGAATTGCCGGCATTGAGGAAGGATTGGAATTGCAACCTGCAGCAACCGGCGACGTTTACCAGGGCGATACGGGGATGATCCCCAGCAATCTTAGTGCGGCACTTGGCGCTTTGCGCGGCTCGGCCATGTTGCGAGCCGCCATGGGGGATGAGGTGGTCGATCACTACGCCCGGGCCGCTGAGGTGGAGATCGAAGAATTTGCGCGTGTGGTAACCGATTGGGAAGTTGCCCGTGGGTTTGAGCGGGCGTAAAGGACGGGAGCGAGGGGCCAGCCCCTCACGCTCCCCGGGATATTTTTAGCCAGATGAAGCAGGGATCCTGTTTTTTCGGAAATGGAGTGACTATGGGGCAGATGTTGAAGTGTGTCTCGCCGATTGATGGGTCGGTTTTTGCAGAGCGGGAGGTGTTAACTCGGGACGCGGCGTTTGAGTTGGCGGCTCGGGCTCGTGCCGCGCAGGCGGCTTGGGCGGCGCGGTCCTTGCAGGAGCGGGTTGATTTGGTGATGGCCGGTGTGGCGGCTGTTGGTGCGATGAATGATGAGATCGTGCCGGAGCTTGCCCATATGATGGGTCGGCCCGTGCGCTACGGTGGTGAGTTTGGTGGGTTCAATGAACGCGCCAGCCATATGGCGGAGATTGCTGAAAGCGCGCTTTCTGATATTGCAGTTGGAGAGGATGAGACTTTTCGGCGGTACATCAAGCGTGTTCCGCATGGGGTGGTCTTTGTGGTGGCCCCCTGGAACTATCCCTATATGACCGCGATCAACACGGTGGCTCCGGCGCTAATCGCTGGGAATACCGTGATCCTGAAACATGCCACTCAGACGTTGTTGGTGGGCGAGAGGATGGCGCGGGCGTTCCATGCGGCCGGTGTGCCCGAGGATGTGTTTCAGAATGTCTTCCTCAGCCACGATGTGACCAATGACCTGATTGCCGGAAATGCGTTTGATTTCGTGAATTTCACTGGCTCGGTCGGTGGTGGTCAGGCTATGGAACGCGCGGCGGCGGGCACCTTTACCGGCGTCGGAACCGAGCTTGGTGGAAAAGATCCGGGCTATGTGATGGAGGATGCCGACCTGGATGCCGCCGTGGATACTCTGATCGACGGGGCGATGTTCAACTCGGGTCAATGCTGTTGCGGGATTGAGCGGATCTATGTGCATAAAAGTCTTTTCGATGACTTCGTTTCGAAGGCGGTTGAGATCGTGAAGGGCTACAAGCTGGGCAATCCTCTGGACCCTGAGACGACGCTGGGCCCGATGGCCAATGTGCGTTTTGCCGATGAGGTGCGGGCGCAGATTTCGGAGGCGGTTGCCGCCGGTGCCGTGGCCCATATCGAGACATTCCCCGAGGATGACGGTGGTGCGTATCTGACGCCTCAGATCCTGACCACTGTCACCCATGATATGCGCGTGATGCGGGATGAGAGTTTTGGGCCGGTCGTGGGGATTATGAAAGTGTCCTCGGATGAAGAGGCCATCGCACTGATGAATGATAGCGAATTCGGCCTGACCGCCAGCCTGTGGACCCGTGACGTGGACCGGGCCGCGCGAGTCGGCGATCAGATCGAAACCGGCACTGTGTTCATGAACCGGGCTGACTATCTGGACCCGGGTCTGTGCTGGACTGGCTGCAAGAATACAGGGCGGGGTGGTGGCCTGTCGGTCATTGGGTATCACAACCTGACCCGTCCAAAATCCTACCATTTGAAGAAGGTAACATCATGAGCCTTGTTGGAAACTGGTCCTACCCGACCGCGATCAAATTCGGTGCTGGCCGCATCAAGGAACTGCCCGAGGCCTGTGCGGCGGCAGGAATGAAGCGCCCTCTGCTGGTGACGGACAAGGGGTTGGCAGATTTGCCGATCACCACGGCGACGTTGGATATTCTTGAGGCGGCCGATCTGGGTCGCGGTCTGTTCAGCGATGTGGACCCGAACCCGAATGAAAGGAACCTCGATGCCGGTGTCGCGGCCTACAAAGCCGGTGGTCATGACGGGGTGATTGCCTTCGGCGGCGGTTCGGGACTGGATCTTGGCAAGATGGTTGCCTTCATGGCGGGTCAAACGCGCCCCGTTTGGGATTTTGAAGATATCGGTGATTGGTGGACCCGCGCGAATGCGGATGTGATTGCGCCGATCATTGCTGTGCCGACCACAGCCGGGACAGGGTCCGAGGTGGGGCGTGCCAGTGTCATCACCAATTCCGAGACCCACGCCAAGAAGATCATCTTTCACCCGAAGGTTTTGCCGACCGTGGTGATCTGTGACCCGGAACTGACCGTGGGTATGCCGAAATTCATCACAGCAGGCACCGGGCTGGACGCCTTTGCCCATTGTGTCGAGGCTTATTCCAGCCCGCATTACCATCCGATGAGCCAGGGTATCGCGCTGGAGGGAATGCGGTTGGTCAAGGAGTACCTACCGCGCGCCTACGCGGATGGCACTGATCTTGAGGCGCGGGCGCAGATGATGAGCGCGGCGGCGATGGGGGCCACAGCCTTCCAGAAGGGCCTCGGCGCGATCCACGCCATGAGCCATCCGATTGGTGCGGTGTTCAACACTCATCACGGCACGACCAACGCGGTCTGCATGCCCGCTGTGCTGGAATTCAACGCACCCGCCATCGCGGATCGGTTCCAGCAGGCTGCCGCCTATCTGGGGATCGAGGGTGGTTTCGACGGATTCTGCAACTTCGTGCAGGAGTTCAACGATGCGCTTGGGATCCCGCGTCAGCTGTCGGATCTGGGCGTGACCGAAGATCGGATTCCCGAGCTGGTCGAAGGCGCGATCATTGACCCCTCCTGTGGGGGCAATCCGATTGAGCTGACGAAAGAGAACCTGACGCAGCTGTTCCACGCCGCGCTTTAGGTAAGACTGCCCGGCGAGTTTCCTTGCCGGGCCTCTTAATTGTTACTCAGCCGCCATAGCGCTGATCTCGGCACGCTCCATCGCGACCCATTCCAAATCTTTGGTGTAACGCCAGGCCAGATCGCCGTTTTCATCCATGGCAATCAGGTGCAGCCAGCGATTGTCGAACAGCTCTTTAACGGTTTCGTTGCGTCTGAGGATGTCATTCATCGCCTCTCGTGGGGCCTCAATGATGACCGACAGCCGCAGTGGATCGTGCTGGAACTGCTCTCCGTCATGCACAGATTGCCAGGGCAAACCGGGACGCAGCGCGCCACCGTTTCCCTCGACCACGCCGATGCCGCCGACCACATTGTGCAGCAGTTTGTTGCCGCCGCCAAACAGGCCGGGTGCGACGGTCGAGCCGTAGTACTGTAGGCTGATCCAGCTGGCGACCACGACCGGGGCGGTCATGATCAGTTCCAACACGCCAAAGCCCTCATCCGCGCGCCAGTCATAGCTGTGCAGGAAGGACTGGCCCGCAAGACCCGTGCCATCAGTCCGGGACCGCGGCGCGGCAATGAAGGCGCGGCATCCGGCCAGACCCCATTCGGGGCGCAGCTCAGCCCAATCGGTGGCGCGGCGGGCGATGTCATTGGCCCCCTTGGCACGCGGCAGACGCGCGGCACGCTCAGACCGGGCCAGCTGTCCGGCCGAGGTCAGCCAGTTTTTCAGCTGTGCAATCTGCGCGGCCCATTGACCCGTCGCCTGATCCTGATCGAACAGAGAGACCTTGTCGGTCGTAGTGTGGTGCATCGCCGCCAGAAACAGCGTGTCCGCCGGGATGTCAATCCCCTCGGCGCGCAGCCCTTCACGTACCGCATGATCGTTCAACAACCCGGCCAGAAGGCGGGCGCTGACGTCACCGGCATGACCGCCACATGCGCCACATTGTAGGGCGCTTTCATGGGGGTTGTTGGTCACATCTGCCCCATGACCGGCCAGCATCACGACGCGAGCGAAGTTGCTGGTCAGAGACATCGCCCCAAGGATGGCCTTGGCCGAGGCGACCCGTGTAGGCAGGTCGATCCCGTCGTCAAGCTTCGGCGCAGGGTCGAACTTCGCGTTCCCGTGGCCCTTGCCCAGAGCGTCACGCAGCAGTTTGCCCGCATAGACCGGACCTGTTGCCTCGACAAAGGCGAATGAGGAGACGGCGGCCAGTTTGAACCGGCCCCAGGCCCGTTTGGCCCGTGCGGTGTAGCGGCGGTTCAGGTCGGCCTGCGCGCCCTCGGCCGCGTGGGAACAAACGTTCGGGTTCAACAGGACTGGCCCCCGTATTTCAGTCACGTCCGAGCCAGCCGCCTTGTGGGCGCTGGCGAGGCCGAAGAAGCCAGCAAAACCAATGGTCTCGATCCCGCTGTCCTGCGATTCCAGCGCGCGACGGAAGACTTCGGAGCGGACGTCGATGCAGAAGGCCGCTTGCACCTCGGGGCGGCCTTCGACCTTGCGCGGCTGACCTGCGCTGAGGGTTTGCGCCAACTTGCGTTGTTGCGCGCGCTCCGAGGCGTCCTGCAGCAACGCGTCGATCACCAGATCGCGGGTCGGGGTGATGGGGGCCTCATGCTGGGCAATGGTTTCGGCCCAGCGATCGGCAATCTGATCATGGTAGAGGCCAAACAGAGCCTCTTCGAACACCATCCGAATGGCCAGCAGTTCGGTTGTGCTCGTATCCGTCTGCCCTTCCAATTCGGCCTGCCACAGCAGATATCGGGCATATTGCGCCCAACCGCCCAGTGTCATCAGCCAGCGATGGAAGGCCGTGCTTGCCGCTTCGGGGGTGACACCCAGAGCCTCAGAAGCGCGGCCAATCGCCCGCCATTGCGAGCGGTTTGTACCGGCCACGAAGGCTCCGAACCCTTTCAGGCCGTGGATTTCCGGGGTCAAATCGCGTGAGGCGAACTCGCGCCACGCGCTGTAGGCACCGCCTGTTCGGTTGGGTTGCCAGAGGGCCTGACCCTGATCGAAATGGCTGGCGGCCCAGGCCCCGATCCGTTCGTCAATGAGACCGGGCCAGTCGATGCCGGAAACCTCGGCAGCCAGATCGGCAACCGTGGGCAGAGGGGACAGCTTCGCGGTCTCGGACCCAAGCGCGGCTTGCAGATCTTCGAAACTGGGCGTGTCAAAGCGGCTTTCGACACTGGCGAGGGCCTCCCGCAGATCGGCTTCGGTGATCTCTCCACTTGTTAGCTTTTGCGCAAATACCGCCCGGTCCGGCGTGATCCGCGTGCCTGCAACCCGTGCCAACCGGGCGGAGGTCACAGCCAGTGTCTCTTGCGTTTGTCCCAGAAACGGGTTTACCGCGACGTTGGAGGCAAGCGGGAACAACGGCGGGATTTGACGCACCGCGTCATTGGCCAGCGCGACCAGTTCTAGAAGGGCTGCGGGATAGCTTTCGTGCTTCATATACATCTTGAGAATCCCCTCTTAAACGGTCTGGCGCTTGGACCATCCGTCCAGCAGCCGGTCAAAGATTGCGTTGGCATAGAGCCCGTTTGACAGATGCACCCGAATACCAGCCGCCGCCGGGTGCGAGGCCCAAAGCGGGAAGGTCGATTGCGCCAGAGCCACCGCGCCAAAGCTGATCAGGGCGAGAATGATCAACGTCCACTCCAACGGCCCGGGCGCAGGCGCTGCGGGCAGGGTGCCTTTGGTCAGATGCACGGCGATGATCTGCAGGACGAAGTAGCTGATCGAGGTCACGCCCGCATAGACAACAGTGCGGCGGGTCAACGCGCCGGGTGCGGCATCGGCAAAGCCCTGTGCTAGCAGATAGGCGACGCCGAAGATCAGGATCACGCCAAGGGCAATCGCCTGAACGGATTTGCCGTCTACGCCGAAGGTCATGGCGACGATGCCGTAGATCAAGATGCCGGTGGCAAAGGCCAGCAGCACGTTCCGCGCGCTTGGCACAGCGACTGGGCCGGGCCTGCGGATGGCGGCTACGTTGCGCACGGCCTCACCCGCGCTGAGGAAGGCATGCGCCTTGTAGAGCGAATGCGCCACGATGTGTAGCAGCGCCAGCGGGAACAGGGCCAGCCCGCATTGCATGATCATGAAGGCCATCTGCGCAATGGTCGACCACGCCAGCGAGGTCTTCACGGCCGGTTGTGTCAGCATCACCAGACCGCCGAACAGCGCGGTGAACCCACCCAGCATCACCAGCAGCGCCATAATGCCCGGTGCCGCCAGCATCACGTCGGCAAAGCGGATCAGCAGGAACCCTCCGGCGTTGATGACGCCCGCATGTAGCAGGGCCGAGACGGGGGTCGGGGCCTCCATCACCTCGGTCAGCCACCCATGGACCGGGAACTGGGCTGAAGCCATGATGGCGGACAGCGCGATAAGCAGGGCGGCGGCGATGGTCAGTCCGTTTGGTTCGGCCGATGACAGGATCGAGGCAATGTCCGTGGTGCCATAGGTTGCGATCAACAGGACCACCGCAAGGGCCAGCGCGCCTTCGCTGATACGTGCCACAACGGCCTTTTTCCGCGCTGCTCTTCGGGCGGTCGTCCGCTCGGGGTAGAACAGCAGCAATTGGTGCAGCAGCAGGCTGGTCGCAATCCACGCGGCCAGCAGTTGGATCAGGTTGCCCGACATCACCAACAACAGAACCGAGGCGAGTGTTGCTGACATCCAGCCTGTGAACGCGCCCTGACGGGCCTCGCCATCCATATAGGTGGCCGAGTAGCGCAGGACGATCCATCCGATGAAGCTGACCAGAACCAGCATGGTGGCGCTGACCGCATCAAGCCGCACGGAGAGGCCGATACCCCAGAACCCGATCAACTCCGAAGTGCCGGGGCCGTGAAGAACCAGCATCAGGGCCGACAGTGCGGCGCCTCCGAAGGCCGCCAATGCCGCCCATTCCGACAGTCTGGTGACACGGGTTGGCCGCAGTCCCGGATTGCGGCTGGCATAGTAGGCCGATGCCAGCAAGATCAGCGGGCTAAGCAGGGGTAGAAACAGGTAGGTCATGATGCGCGTTCCTTGTGAGTCCAGCCTGATTTGGCCGGTTGAGCAGGACATATTGCGCAATCCTGTGTATGAAAAATACATTGTTATAGAGATTATGTTCTATTAAATAGAACGATATGCCGCTTAACTATCATCACCTACGTTACTTCTGGGCGGTCGCCCATGATGGCAACCTGACCCGCACAGCCCAACGGCTGAACCTGTCGCAATCCGCACTGTCCGTTCAGATCAAAGAGCTTGAGGAACGGCTGGGTCACCCCCTGTTTGAACGTCGCGGGCGCAAGCTGCATCTGACCGAGGCCGGGCGTATCGCGCTGGACCATGCGGACGCAATTTTTGCTACAGGGCAAGAACTTGTGGCCACTCTGCAGGATGAAGGCAACGCGCGCACGGCGCTGCGGGTTGGTGCGCAGGCGACCTTGTCACGGAACTTTCAGATTGGATTTCTGCGCCCGATGCTGGCGCGCTCAGATGTCGAGGTGATCCTGCGATCAGGCAATCCCAGCGAGTTGCTTGAGGGGCTGGAGACGCTGAATTTCGATCTGGTTCTTATGAATCATGAGCCTGCCAGTGACAGCCTGACCAGTTTTGAAACGCACCATCTGGCGGAACAACCCGTCAGCATCGTCGGCACGCCAGCGCGACTGGATCCAAAGCGCCCGATCCGGGACCTGTTGGAGGAGCAGCCTTTTATCCTGCCAACCACCAATAACAGCGTCCGCACGGCGTTTGATTCGATGGCCAGCCGCATGTCTGTCCGGCCTCAGATCGCGGCCGAAGTGGACGACATGGCGATGATGCGCCTGCTCGCGCGTGAGGATATCGGCCTTGCACTTGTGGCCCCGATCGTTGTGCAGGATGAGCTGTCCTCGGGCCGTTTGGTCGAGGCCGAGGAACATCCCCGCATCAAGGAGAGCTTTCACGCCGTCACCTTCAAACGCCGATTTCCCAACCCGCTGGTGCGGGAGTTGCTGACCTATAGCCTGCCTCAGTAGAAGTGGGGCAGGTTCTTTGCGCGGGCGACGCGAACCCAATTGGGCACGAAGGGGATGATCTTGTCTTGTGAGGGCACCATCATCTCAATGAAATTCGCGCCCGAATTGGCGATGGCATCGGACAGGATGGGTTCGATATCGGCCTCAGAAGTGATCCGGGCGGTTTTGAACCCGAACCCTTCGGCCACCTTGCAATAGTCGACGCGTCCGAAATCGGTGGTCCAGGGCTCATCCACATCGTCGAGCAGGATCGCCTCACCCCTGATCCATCCAAACGTGTCATTGCGGGTCAGGATGACGGTGATGTTCTTGCCGCTGCGCTTAAGGGTCTCCATGTCGCCGATGACGAACCCAAACGATCCGTCTCCGGTGAAGGAAATGACCGGGCCGTCATGGGCGTAGATCGCGCCAACTGCGGCAGGCACTGAATACCCCAGCGCGCCCATCGAGTAGTTGGTGATATAGCGCCGCCCCGGTTTGCGGAACGTCAGCAGCGCCGAAGGATAGATCGCGCTGACGCCCGGTTCCGAGGTGACAATCGCGTCATCGGGCATGATCTGGTCCAACACATGAGACAGCTTGACCGGTGAGATCGTGCCTTCGGGCATCGGGATGTTCGAGTTGAAAACCTTGTCCAGCGCGGTTTGTTTGATCGGGTTCAGGTCCAGTGGTGTCCGCTGAAGTCCGGGATGCTCGGTTTTCAGAATTTCGACCATATATTCAAGCGTTGCGCGGGCATCCCCTACAAGGCCAACCTTCAGCGGGAAGGTGTTTCCGACATGCGCCTCAGCAATATCAAGGTGCAGGAAGTTTTTGGTATAGGGATCGCCGTAGAGCTTCCAGTGATCCGTTCCGGCGCTGTCGGTGTTCGAGCCGATGAAGAAGATCGTGTCGGCCTCAAGCAGGTATTGGTTCGAATATTCCATCCCGCCGCGGCCACCGATGACGCGCAGGGCCAGCGGGTGATCCTCGGGGATGGTGCCTTTGCCGGGCGTGGTGGTGCCGACCGGGATTTGCAGGCGTTCAGCCAGTTCAAGGATTGTATCCGAGGCTTGTGAGATCAGCGCGCCCTGACCGCAGACAATCGCAGGTTTTTGCGCCGCCAACAGCACGTCGATTGCAGCGCGGATCTTGCTGTGATCCGCGACCGGCCGATGCGCGGGATAGGTGCTGTAGTCCGGTTCGGCATACAGGTCGGTGATTTCGGCCTCTTCACCGAAGATGTTGATCGGCACGCGGATATGAACCGGCGCCGGACGGCCCGAGGTTGCCACGCGAAAGGCCCGTCGGATCAGGAACGGGATTTCGCGCGCATTGGTCAGCACGAAGCTTTCCTTACAGATACTGTCATAGAGCCGAGTTTGATCGACGCCGGTCAGACCGTGCTTTTTGTCCTGATTGATCGGAATGTCCGAGCTGAAATAGATCACCGGCACCGAGCTGAGGAACGCCTCGGTAATGCCCGGGGTGCAGTGGGTCACACCGGGGCTGGGCGCTTCAAGCACGGCGGGGCGACCTGTGATCTTTGCATAGGCCTCGGCCGCGAAAGCCGCGGTGCGTTCATCGCGGGTCAGCACGAACTCGATCCCGCTATTGGCGCGCCATTCCTTGTACCAGCCAATTGTTGTCTCACCGGGCAGACCGAATACATGGGAAACGCCGTGAAGCTCCAGCATTTTCAGGATGATCTGCGCGCCATTCATGCGCGTCGTTTGGGGCTGGTTCATCAGGAGGACCCTTGTTGGTGGCATGTTTCCGGCAAACTCTTTTGAGGGGGTTTGCGTACATCGCCACCTTGTCTAGGCGAGGATCGGAAGTCCAGAATTTGCTTAGCCGGCAGCGCCCTTGGTGTTCACATGAACTGCGTAGACGCTGGTGGTTGCGGTGATGAACAGCATATTGCCGCGCGGGCCACCGAAACACAGGTTCGCGACGGTCTCGGGCGTTTTCACCTTGCCCAGAAGCTCTCCATCAGGCGAGAACACATGCACCCCGTCGGCCGCTGAGCACCAGACGTTGTCGTATTGGTCCACGCGTAGCCCGTCGGGTAGACCTTGATCAATCGCCGCAAAATCGCTGGGCTCGCCAAGATGGCCGTCCTGCTGGACATCGAAAACCTTCAGAACTGATGGGACGTTCGGATCATGGCTGCTGCCGGATTCGGCGACGTACAGGCGGCCTTCATCTTTAGAGAATGCCAGCCCGTTCGGCTGCACGAAATCTCGCGAAACGATGGTGGGTTCCGGACTGTCCGGATCAAGGCGGAAGACAAAGCTGCCCTCCTGTTCGGGCGTGGCTTTGTGACCTTCGAGATCAGAGAGGATGCCGTAGGTTGGGTCTGAGAACCAGATCGAGCCATCCGACCGGGTGATCACGTCGTTGGGCGAATTCAACCGTCGGCCACTATGGCGGTCAGCCATTGTTGTCAGTCGTCCGTCATGCTCGGTCCGCACCACTGAACGGGTTGCGTGCTGGCAGGTCACCAGCCGCCCCTCGCGATCACGCGTGTTGCCGTTGGAATAGTTTGAGTTCTGGCGGAACAGGCTGGTGCCGCCATGCGGGGTCCAGCGATACATGTGGGCATTTGGTATGTCCGAGAACAGCAACGTTTCATGCGCAGGAAACCAGACCGGCCCCTCGGTCCAGACATGGCCAGTTGCGATTCGCGCCAGCGTTAGGTTGGTGTGGATCAGGTCCCGAAACACGGGACGGATGACCTCATATGTCTGCGAATGACTCATGCGCTATATCCCTTTCGGCTGGCCAGAGTGACCACACCCACAATCACAAGCCCGGTCAAAATCAGGCGAATTCCGGCGCCCAGACCGTATGAATTCAGCATCGATACGATCAAAAACATGAACAGCGCCGCCCCCCAGATGCCGGGCACGTTCGAATTGCCTCCGCCGATGGACGACCCGCCAATGACGACGACTGCAATGGACATCAGCATGTATTCGGTGCCCATGTTCAGGTTGGCCCCGCCCGAGAAGCTGGCCAGCAGAAACCCCGCCAAGGCGGCACAAATGGCTGAGTTGACATAGATGCCAAAGCGCACCGCGTTCACCGGGACCCCGCTGAGCCTTGCCGCGCGTAGGTTTTGCCCGATGGCCGAGATCCACCGCCCTGCAATCGCGCGTTCCAAAAGCAGCCATGCACAGACGGCCAGCGCAATGCCGACCCAGGCGACATTCGGAACCCCGAACGTCCCGCCCGAGGCGAACTCGGCCAGGGGTTCCGGTGGTTTGATGCGCAGCCCCCGGTTCGACCAGATCGCCAGTGATTGGTACAGGAACGAGGCGGACAGAGTTGCGATGATGGGCGGGATACGCAGTATCAGGATCAGCGCGAAGTTCACGATCCCGCAACCGATGCCTATTCCGATTGCAACCAGCAGGCCGGGCAGGATCAGCGCGGACTGCGTGTCCATGAACTTTAGCGCCAAAGTGGCGGCCAATGTCATTGTGGCTGGAACAGACAGGTCGATATTGCCGGGACCAAGCGTAATCACGAGCATCTGTCCGATGCCGACAATAGCCGAGAAGGAGGCAAAGGTCAGCGTCGCATAGAGTAACGACCCCGCCCCGGACCCGGCCAGCAGACTGGTGGCGACAAAGGTAATCCCTGCGGCCAGATAAGCCCAGAGCCACGGTTTCTGAAAAAGTGCCCGCAAGGGATTGTGTCCGGTGTCAGGGGTGGTTTGATCACTCATGCCGAGACCTCCTTGCGGACAAAGAACAGTCGCACGGCCAGAACGAGGATCAGGATCGCGCCCTGTGCACCGATCTGCCAATCCGGCGAGAGGCGCAGAAAGGATAGGAAACTGGCGGCAAGGGTCAGGGTCAGCGCCCCGATAACGGCCCCGAAGGGCGAGACACGACCGCCGACAAATTCGCCTCCGCCAAGGATCACGCCCGCAATCGACAACAGCGTATAGCGCAGCGCGATATTGGCATCCGCCGCAGTGGTCAGTCCGACAAGGCACATGCCTGCCAGCACTCCGAACAGGCCCGCCAATCCATAGGCAGAGGCCCGCAGGCGGACGACCGACCAACCAGCGCGCTCCATTGCGCGTTCATTGCCGCCAACACCCTGAAGAACCACGCCCACCCAGGACCGTTTGATCAACAGATGCACGGCAAAGGCCACGACCAGCGGAGCAATCACGGCAACCGGTACCAGCGGGGTTTTGAAATTCATCAGGGTTTTCAGCCATTCAGGCGATGCTCCGCCGGGTGAAGGCAGGATCAGCACCGCCAGCCCGCCCCAGACGAAAGACATGCCCAGGGTCACGACGATTGCCGGCAATCCGCGCAGTTGGATCAAGGCCCCCAGCGCGGCATAGGCCAGAACCGCCGCAGCCAGAATGCCATAGCCCAGCAGAGGCGTGTCGTGCACGAATGTGGCTGTGACACAGGCGCAGAAACTGACGAAGGTGCCGATGGACAGGTCGATGTCGTTGACCATGATGATCATCATCTGCGCAATGGTCGCCAGGGCCACCGGGATCGCCAGATTGAACAGCAGATTCAGGCCAAAATAGCTCATCGCGCGGGGTTGCAGGTAGAACACGGCGCCCAGCAGGACGGCCAGAGACAGAACAGGGAGCAACAGGCGCAAACGGTCGCTGGTCATCTCAGGCCTCCTGCATCTGGAAAGAGGCGTTCAGGATGTTCTCCTCGGTGATCTCGTCCCCTTCCAGCTCAGCGGCAATCTGACCGGCGCGGAACACGAAGACCCGGTCACATTCGAGGATTTCGTCGGTCTCGGTCGAGTACCACAGGAAGCTGCGGCCTCTTGCGGCTTCTGCCTGTATCATTTGATAGACGTCTTTCTTGGTGCCCACATCCACGCCGCGCATCGGGTCATCCATCACCACAATCGGCGCGGAGGAGGCCAGCGCACGGGCAAACAGAACCTTCTGCTGGTTGCCGCCCGACAGGGACAGGATCGGGTTCAACAGATTGTCGGTGCGAATGCCGATACGGTCTTTCCAGGTCTGAACCATGTCCGCCTCGCTGCCGCGATCTACCATCACTTTTCGGCTGAACTCGGGCAGGGTAGTCAGCGAGAGGTTCCGCAGGATCGACCAGAGCGGCATGACCCCGTCGCGGGCGCGGTCTCCGGCGACAAAGACCACCTCGGGCTGGCGCGCGGATTTCCATTTTGGGGCGTGGTCGAAGTAGATTTGCGCTAGTGCTTCGGCCTGTCCGTGACCTGCAAGCCCGGCCAGCCCGACAATCTCACCCGCGCGGGCGTTCAGCCCATTTGCCGCCCGTACAACCTCGGCCCCGAGGGTCCGATCTGCCCGCCCGGCGCCCGAGGTGTCTTCATCTGGCGCGACATGCCCCATCGCATCCACGATCGAGGCTCGGGTGAATTGGCTGGCAGGTTGGTCATCAACGATCTGGCCATCTTTCATGACGATGATCCGGGTCGAGACTTCGAAAATCTCACCCATCATGTGCGAGATGAACAGCACCGCACCGCCTTTGGCGCAGAACCGTTTGATATGGTCCAGCAATTGTTGCGCGATGGCGGCGTCAAGGGATGAGGTTGGCTCGTCCAGAATAACAAGGCTGGGTTCTCGGTCGCGGTCGACAAAGGCGATGGCGATCTCGACCATCTGACGCTCGGCTATAGTCAGGTTTCCGACCGTTGCGCGGGCGTGGATGCCATGACCCGGAAAGACAAGGTCCAGCGCGTCGAGCATCTTTTGCCGCGCAACCCGCCGCCAGCCTTTGCGCGGCATGTTGCGATAGGGAATACGCAGGTTCTCCAACACGGTCAGGTTCGGGCAGAGCGACAGCTCCTGAAACACGCTGCGAATGCCCGCATTCTGCGCGTTTTGGCTGTTGCGCAGGGCGAGATCTGCGTTCCGATGGTGAACGGTGCCCTGAGTTTGCGTCAGGCGGCCGTTGATCACATTCGCCAGCGTGGATTTCCCGGCCCCATTGTGGCCGACCAGTCCGACGCATTCTCCTGCGCTGATGCTCAACGTCGCGCCGCGTAGGGCAAGAACAGGCCCATAGGACAGATGGGCCTGCTCCAGAGAGACAACCGGAGCGGCGGTGGCTCCGGGTCCCGTATTCTCGTCAGTCTTCACGCGCTTACTGGGCCGACGCGATGACGTCTTTGGCCTGATCCTGCGTGTATTCGACGTTCGCGACCGAGCCTTTGGGCGTTGTCTTCAAGGCTTCTTTCAAACCGGCCTGATCGATTTTCAGGAACGGCACGGTCAGGTCTTTTGGCACCTCTTGCCCATCCAGAATCTGCTGGGCGACCCAAAAGGCCAGCGTGCTGACGCCCGGCGCAATCGACAGAGAGGTTGTCTGATACCCGTTTGCGTCCTGCTCATCTGACCACCACTGAAGTTCGTCCTGACGGTTGCCCATCACGATGGTTGGCATCGGGCGATCCGTGGCCCCGATGGCCTGCGCGGCCCCATAGCCGTCGCCACCCTGGGTTACGACGCCCACGATCTCGGGCAAGCTGGGTAGGATACCAGCGACGGCCTTTTGCGCCACATCCTGCGCCCAATCCCCATGGACCGAGCCCACGATCTCGAAATTGGTGTTCTTCACCTCATCATGAATACCCGCGCTGATCTCGTCATCGACGAACACTCCGGCCAGACCACGGATTTCCAGCAGGTTGCCGCCATCAGGATAACGCTCGGCGAGGTATTTCACCTGCTCGCGCCCCATCTGCTGAAAGTCGACCGCGATACGCCACGCGCAGGGTTCCTGAACGATGCCGTCAAAGGACACAACGGTGATACCCGCATCGCACGCAGCCTTGACCGCGCCATTGATTGCGGTGGGTGAGGCGGCGTTGATCACAATGGCATCATAGCCCTGCAGGATCATGTTCTGGATCTGAGCCGCCTGTTCAGTGGCCTGATTTTCCGAGGTCGTAAAGGCGTCAGCAGCGGCGACAACACCATCCGCGACGGCCTGATCTCCGTTTTTCTGCCAGCTTTCCAGCATGGCTTGCCGCCAGGAATTACCTGCGTAGTTGTTCGACAGGGCAATGCGTTTGTCGGATGTATCCGCTTCGGCAGCCGGGGCTGTCAGGGTGATGATCCCGGCCGCAGCGCCGAGCAATATGGCCTTTAGTGTCATGTTTTCCTCCCAAAGCGGCCCAAGCGCCGCACGATTTTGGTGCCAGCCTGACGGGGCCGACTTGCCTAAAATTCCCAAAGGACACGCGCAAAGTAAGAGTAGGACGCGCGCATTCCTTGCGGGTTCCCGCAAATAGGCTGCGGCGACCCGCATGACACTCGATCCGCTGGTCGATATACTCGCCCATGCCGGTTGCGGCAGGCTGGCGCTGCGAAAGAGAACACATGGCCGATCTTGCCTATTACTTGCGGATTTCGAACCATCTGGCGGGCAATCTGGATATCAAATCCGCATTGCGGTCGGTCAAATCCGAGATCGTGCGCATTCTGGAAATTGACCATCTGGATGTCTGCCTGATCGACGAAGAAGGGCGGCTTAACACAAGCTATGAGGTCGGCCTGCGCACCAGTTGGAGCCGCACCCGCGCCCCGGTCGAGGTCTCGCCCGTGCGCGATATCCTGCGGGGAGATTGCGACTACATGTTGACCGGAAACGCGCCGGAGGACCCGCGATATGTGTTCGAAGGCGGGGACTATGATCCCATCCTCAAACACAACATGCGCAGCCGCGTGAATGTGGCGATGAAAGTGCTGGGCCGCACGATCGGGTCCTTGAACTGTTCGTCACAAAAGTTTGATTTCTATGATGAACAGGCTGTCGAACAGGTTCGCAATATTGCGGATATTCTGGCCCCGTATTTCTATGCTCTGCGTGCGAACGAACAGGCTCGGCGTGAGGCGATCATGCGGACCGAGGTACAGGCGCGAGAAGAGGGGCTGCGGCTTGGGGCCCTCAGCCTGACAGACGCGCTGGAGCTGGAACGCCAACGGATAGGGATGGATCTGCACGATCAGACTCTGGCCGATATGACGCGGATCAGCCGGGATTTGGAACGGTGCGAAACGCCTCAGGATCTGGACGGCCTGCGCAGCAGTATGAGGAACTGCATTCAGGGCCTGCGTGAGATTATCGACACCTCGATTCCGTCCCTGCTGGAGCTGTTCGGCTTTCAGCACGCCGTACGGATCCATCTTGAACGCGCGATTGATCCGGATGAAGGGGTCGAGATTGACGTTCGTGACCTGTCCGGCGGAATGGTCGACCAGTTGCCGCAAACCAAGCGCATCGCCTTGTTCCGTATCGCGCAAGAGGCCATCAACAACGCGGTTCGGCACGCCTCGGCCAGTCGGATTGAGGTCGAGATTGAATGCGTGGACGGGCTGCACCTTCGCGTGCGGGACAATGGGAGCAGCATGGGAGCGATTGAAATCCGGCAGGCTTCAGGCGGGTTGACGCATATGCGAACCCGCGCGCGGCTGATCGCGGCGCAGTTTGAGATCCGCTACAATGGCGGGACCGAGATAACGGTCTGCCTACCGGCTTCGGAATGCCCGAAAACCGAGGTGTTGGCATGAAGGTTCTGCTGGTCGAAGACGACGCAATGCACGCGAATTACCTGCGGGAGTTGGTTCAGGATGCCTTGCCCGAGGTGACCGATCTGAGCCTTGCCTCGAACGGTCGGGAAGGGGAAGAGCAGGCCCGGCAGAATGGTGTTGAAGCCATCGTCATGGACCTGCGTATGAAAGAGCGCAACGGGATCGAGGCTGCGCGTACGATTTGGTCGGAACGCCCCGCAACCCGCATTCTGTTCTGGTCCAACTACTCGGACGAGGCCTACCTGCGCGGCATTGCGCGGATCGTTCCGAAAGAGGCCGCCTATGGCTATGTTTTGAAGACGGCTAGCCCCTCACGAATGCATCTGGCCTTGCGCGCCGTTCTGATCGAGGCGCAGATCATGGTGGACCGGGAAATCCACCAGATCCAACGCGAACAGAGCCGCTCGGGCGAGGCGCTGACGGAGGTTGAGTTGGCAATCCTATCCGATCTCGCCCTTGGTCTGCCCGACAAGACCATCGCGCTGCGTCGCAAGCTGGCCCTGAGGACGGTGCAGAACCGGCTACTGTCGATCTATGAAAAGCTGGATGTGGGCGATCTGCCGGTGGATGCCAGCGATATTGCGATTAACAAACGCGTGCGGGCGGTCTCAAAGGCCATGACCTCTCAGATACTGAACCGTGAGAGCATCTTTTCGGCGGAAAAAGAGCTGGGAAGCTGGCTTGAACGACGGCAAAACTTGGGATGACGGCCGTGCTAGTCAGATCGTGAGGATTTGAACAGGTAGAGGAACACAAATAGCGACCCAATCGAAGTTGTGACGATCCCCACCGGCAGTTCCTGCGGGGCCAGAAGCAATCGGGACAGGATGTCTGAAAGCGTCAACAGGATGGCCCCGACGACGGCTGACGTGATCAAGAGATTGCGGTGGAGCGTTCCGGCGATGCCTCGGGCAATATGCGGGACCATAAGGCCTACGAAGCCAATCACGCCTGCCACTGACACAAAGCTGGCCGTGGCCAAGGCGGCGACCAGAAACATCCGAAACCGCAGGCCTTGCACAGGAATGCCCAGCGTCGAGGCTGTAAAATCCCCCGTCAGAAGCGCGTCGAGCCAGCGGCTGCGATAGAGGGAATAGCCCAGGATCAAGGCCAGTCCCAGTACAACGAGGGGGAAGGTCTCCCACCGTGCCAGACCAAGGCCGCCTAGCATCCAGAAAATGACGGAATGCGCGGCGCGGCTGTCGCCCGCGAAAATCAGATAGTTGGTGATGGCCGAAAACAGGAAAGACACAGCCAGGCCTGCCAAAATCAGTTTCTCCGGCGCACTGGTGCGCAGGCTTTGAACCAGGGCCAGAACAATGCCGGAGGCGATCAGGCCCCCGCAAAACGCCGCCAGCGGCAGGGTCCAGATGCCCAGAACATCGCCTGTTACAGTGATGACGAGAACGGCCCCCGCAGCGGCCCCGGACGAAAGGCCAAAGAGAAACGGGTCCGCTAGGTCATTGCGCGTTGTCGTTTGCAAAACGACGCCGACAACACCAAGCCCGGCTCCAATCACCGCCGCAAACAACGCGCGGGGCAGGCGCAGGTCAAAGACGATCCGGTGCAGAGGGGACATGTCGCCCTCAGTCACGCCAGTCCCCAGCCCAATCGCGGTGAAAACCTCGGCCAAGGGGATCGGGGTGGTGCCATAGATCGTCGACAGCAGCAAAAGGGCGGTCAGAATGACCGCCCCCAGCAGGACCGCCTGGCCCGTCTTCGTCATCTCAGCTGTTACCCCGGTGCATCGCCGTTGCCATCTTCTGGATCGCTTCGATGTTTGCCGGTCCCGGTGTCAGCTCTTCGTAGCGCAGGCCGATCCAGCGCTCGTTCTTGACTGCATCGGTCTGCGACATCACCGGATGTTCCTGCAGGAACTTAAACGTATCTGCCGCGCCATTGCCCGTTTGGTAGTCCAGCAGAACAAGGAATTCGGGGTTCGAGGCGGCGACAGCCTCCCACGAGGTGCGGCCCCAGCTAGTGTCCATGTCATGGGTGACGTTGACGCCGCCAGCCGCTGCGATCATCGCGTCGGGAATGGCATATTTGCCTGCGGTAAAGGGCGCATCGGCCGGGCCGTCCAGCAGGAAGACGCGGGGTTTTTCCAGATCGGCGGTTTTGGCTTCGATCGCGGCCAGTTGGTCTTTCCAGCCCGAGACCAGCGCGTTCGCCTTGTCCTCGACATGCATGACCGTGCCCAGACGCAGAACGTCGTCAAACAGCAGGTCCATGCTGGCTTCGGGACGGTCTTTGTTCAGGTGAATGCAGCTTTCGGTCAGCACCATGGTCTTGATGCCAAAGGGCTCCAGCGTGTCAGGGGTAACGTCTCCGCCGGGTTTCATGCCGTAATACCAACCGGCGAAGAACATGTCGGGTTCGACCGCGACGAGGTTTTCGACCGTCGGGTATTTCGGAGCGAGTTCGGGGATGTCACCGCGCTGCGCGTCGAAATCGGGGCTGGTCTTGTACCAGCCGGTGATCCCGGTCAGGCCAACGATGCTGTCTTGAAGACCCAGTGCAAAGGCCATGTCGGTCATGTTCATGTCATGAACCACGATCCGCTCGGGCTTGCTATCGAACACCAGAGGTTCACCGCAATTGTCGACGGTGATCTCTTGCGCAGCAGCGCCGCCCGCCAGTGCGCTGAGGACCGCAGCGGACAAGAGTTTCAGTTTCATCAATCTCTCCTGTTAAGATGAAAGCTTTCGTTTTCGGATGTCCAGCGCGGGGATCACGCGTCCTTCATGCTGGAAACACAAATAGTCAACACCAAAAGTCTCGCGCACGCGGTCTGGGGTCAGAACCTCGGCGACCGGGCCGAAAGCCGTCAGTTGCGCGTTCTTCATCAGGGCGACGTGGCTGGCGAATTCGGGGATCATGACCAGATCGTGGACGATCATCACAACCGTCACGCCCAATTCGGCGACCAGAGACAGCATGTGCCCCTTGGCATCCGGGTCCAGATGGTTGGTCGGCTCATCCAGAAACAGCAGCGAGGGGTTCTGCGCCAACGCCCGCGCGATATGAGCGCGCTGGCGCTCTCCGCCGGACAGCTTTGCCATCTGTTTGCCAGCCAGATGGGACAGTTCGGTGGTGTCTAATACGCGCTGCAGGTCCGTTTTAAGAGCTTCGGCGGATTTGTCGGCCCTGATCGGGATTTGCCCAAGGGCCACATAATCGCGCAGTTGCAGCCGCCCGTCGGGTATTTCCTGCTGGCCGACAACGGCAATCCGTCGGGCCCGCTCCAGCGACGACAGTTTCCGCAGGCTTTGACCCTGAATACGCACATCGCCTAGCGCCAATTTTGCGACACCACACAAGAGGTTAAGCAGCGTCGTTTTGCCCGCCCCGTTCGGGCCGGCAACGGCCAATATCGCGCCTTCCTCAAGCGTGAACGAGGTGTCGCGCAGCAGAACATCGCCGTTCAGGGCGTAGTATTCCAGATTTTCAGCGACCAGAAAGCTCATGCCGTGTCCTCCGGTGGCAGGCAAGGCATGCGCGACAGGGTTTTGGTGTAGAGCGCCAAAGGACGGGTCGAGGCGCTGGTCCAACCATCCTCGCTAGCCCGGAACTGATGGGCGAACTCGGCCAAAGCGCTCAGATCGGCAGGGGATTGAATGTCGCCGAACAGGTATTGCGCCTTGCCCTTGGCCTGTAACCCGACCGTCATCGGGCGGTCGCACCCGGCCATACAGTTGATCAGACGTGTCGAGAACCCCACGGGCAGCTGGCCGTCCAGCGCTTCTTTTGCCTCACGCGCGGGTATCGGCCCATTGCAGGTGCCGCATATCAGGACGAAATGATCAGCCATGGCACGCATCGCCGACTTGAACAAAAGCCGATTGAAGGCAAAAGCCATGAGTTGCATCAGCACGCAGATGTGCCATCGAGCCTCCTTCCGGGACACCCCGCCCCGGGCTGGTTAATCTGTGATGGCAGGTCTCCTGACTTGCGGGTCGTTGCTTGGCCAACCTTCCCGACCTTGAGGGCCAGTGGTTCTGTGGCGTCGCTCTCCGCTTACAGTTGCGGGGGCAGTCACGGCATTGGCCCTTGGGCCGCACCGTATTCCCATTTTCATCCCTCAGACACAGGCCGTCGGGAACCATCCAGAGCAGCTAGTCTGCTCAAGCTCCTATTGTCAAGCGCCGGAATCGCGCTATGGGACCACGCGCAGGGTCGGCCTGCGGGCGGGTCGGATCGGTCCGACACCATCGGTCGGGAACTGGCTGGCCAGGGTCAAACCGGCCTGTATCAGATGGGTGTCCGGGTAGCCTCCGGTCAATTCGTTCAAGGCATCGCGCGCTGCCGGAGTTTCGTCGCGGCGCATGTGGTGCAGCATCCGCAGCAGGGCGCCTTCGTCACATTTTAGCTCGTGCCGTGTTTCAACACAAAGCGGGTCGTTGAAGGCCAGACCCAAAGGGCGGGTGTGTAGCGTGGCCTTGACGACTTTGAAGACCAGATGTGCCAGAACCAGCCCCTGATCGCGCCCCCAGCGTTCGGTTGCGACCTTGAAGGCATGTTGCCACGCCTGCGTTTCCGGCTGTGTTAAGCTTAGGATGAAGTGCCGCATGACAGGCAGCAAACCGCGTTCGAAACCGTCAAATTCGACGCGGGGCAATGTGTGGTCAAATGCTGAGGGTTTCATGCGCGTTCCCTATTGGGTTTGGGGGCTTGTGCGACCAAAGGGTGGACGTTTTGCGGAAGGGTGTTTGGGTCAACCGGCGTTTCAGGAAACGGTGATGCAGCGCGGACGGAAAAGCTGAGATCAGCCTCGATCGCCTGCCTCAGTTTTGGTTTCAATGCGCAGCCATGGCGGCTGGCAACGGCGTCCATGGCCAACAGATCTGCGAGGGATTTTCGCATGTCAGGTTATCTTTCGGTCGCAAAAAATGGGACCGGGCGATGATTCCAACGAAATCTGACTGGGTCAGCTGTTAACTGACAAAAACAGTCGGGAAGTACAAGCGCGAAATTCTCAATGAAGTCAGTAGTCGGCAACCAACAGGAAATCCGGCGCTGCATCTTCTTCGATTGTTGCAAAGCGTGGGATCGGGTCTTCGAATACGTTGTCCGTTCGGTCGTCATTCACGGTAGAGACTTCGCCAATCAAGCAATCCCCACCTTCCGCCCAGAAGGCGTGCCAGATGCCGGGCATCAAGGTCACGCTCTGGCCTGGCTTCAGGCGCAGATGCTTTCCGGGCTGTATGGTGACAGGGCAGGCATCGCTTGGAACGGTGACCGCGTTGTCGCGGTCGATACCGCCATCGGGGTCCGACGCATAGATTTCCATAACTAGATCGCCGCCCCCACGGTTGATGATGTCCTCGGCTTTGACGATATGGCGATGCATCGGCGATAGCTGTTTGTCGCGAGAGATCAGCAGTTTTTCGGCATAGAGCATACCGCGTCCCCGGCTCAGATCGCTGACGTTACCGTTGCGCAGGGTGAACAGAAACAACCCAAGCTCATCGAACTTGCCTTGACCGTAGTCGGTGATATCCCAACCTAGCCCATGGGCACGGATGCTGTCGGCATCGGCGCTGCGCATCTGGTCAGGTGTCCAATCTGCGAAAGGCGGCAGAACGGCACCAAATGAACTGATGAATGCCTGGGCGTCGGTCTTGATACGGTTGATTTCGGATCGTTTCATCTCGGACTCTTCGTAAGGCTATAATTCATGCGACCAGGGCGGATTTGCTCCGGCGCGCGAGACGGTGACTGAAGCCACCTCTGCACCCAAGGCCAAAGCGTCGCGTAGCGCATCCGGGGACAGTGCTTTCAAGCCGGACTTTGTCAGTTGGCCAGCCCGTTCCAGCGACGCCAAAACCCCTGCATTGAACGTGTCACCCGCGCCAACCGTATCAACAACTTGCACCGGTTTGACAGGGACTGAGACCACAGCACCGTTGGCCAGGTAGCCCGAGGCGCCCTCACTCCCACGGGTGACGATGACCGCGGAGGGGCCTGCTTGAAGCAGCAAAGGGACTTTCTGATCGTGGTTTTCCGGGCCGGGGATGATCCAGTCCAGATCCTCATCCGAGACTTTGACGATATCGGCCTGTTCGATCATCTGGTTCAACCGCGTGCGGTAGCGCGTCTGATCCTGTATGAAACCGGGTCGGATATTGGGGTCCAACATCACAGCACAGTTCGCGCCATGTTGCGCCAGCATCGCGGCATAGGCATCCGCGCAGGGCTCACAGGCAAGGCTGATGCCACCAAAATACAGCGCTGAAACCGCGGGGAGTTGGCGCGGCATATCCTCTGCACGTAGCATCCGACCCGCAGTGTTTTCATCGACAAACGTGTATGTCGCGTGTCCGTCTTTTAGTTGAACAAACGCCAGCGTGCTTGGCCTGTCCGAGGCAATCACATGTGTCGTGTCCACGTGGCTGGCCCTCAGGTCATCGGCCAATTGCTGCCCGAACATATCCGAGGACAGACCGGTCAGCAGTCCAACCGGCGCGCCCAACCTGCCTAAAGCGATGGAGGTATTGAATATAGCTCCGCCAGAATGGGGAACAAAACCGTCCCACCCTGACAGGGTCGGTTCGGCAATCATGTCGATCAGGGCTTCACCACAACACAGGATCATCCCACGTCCTCTTCCAAAATACGCTCAGTTATCGCTGAAGCGCATTTTTACAGAAGTTGTTAGCGCCAACAATGCCAAATTCGGCCTGTTCCGAGATATAAAGGTTCATCGACTGCCGCAACTCGCTGAAGCGCCCGCCTGCATTGAACGCGTTACGGAAGGTTTCGCCAAACATCCAGCGGTTTTTCTCGGCGACGCCGCCTACAAGGAACACGCCACCGGCAGGCATCACGGTGACGGCCATGTCACCCATCAAAGCACCCAGATGGCTGATGAACAAATCTGCGGTGCGAACGGCGATCGGGTCCTTGCCGTCGCGTGCGTCCTGCAGAATATCTCGGGCGGTGCGAACTGGAGGTTGAGCCTGTCCGGCCGCCATTCCTGCGGCCTGATACAGGATTGGCAAGCCAGTTCCGCTGAGGAACATTTCGGCCTCAAGTACGAGACTGTTGTCGAAAAAGCATTCGGGTGCCAGATGGCGGGCGGCGTCGAAGATATCGACCTCATCCCGCGTGCGCGGGGACAGGCCCACATGGCCGCCTTCGCCTGAAACGGTGTGGAAATGCCCCTCGGAATAGAGCAGCGCACCGACGCCCAAACCAGTTCCAGGCCCCACGACCAATCGCGTGCCCATCGGCGGAGTGGCAGAGCCTTGCAGCACTGATACCTCAGCTTCTGTCACTTCAGCCACGGACCACGCTGCTGCTGTGAAGTCGTTGATGACGTAGGTGTTGGTTGCCCCGGTCGCTTTGGCCAGGGCGTCCTCGGACAGGTCCAAGTTTGCGTTGGTCAGTTGGATGCGCCCGTCGCGCACCGGTCCGGCCCCAGCCGCGACAACGGCTTGTGGCGCGGTGCCAATTTCATCGCGTATATGATGCAACGCGTCCAGCAGATCGGGCAGGGTGCCCGTCGGGTGTTTGTGCAATGCGGTCAGCTTACCATCGGCGACAATGCCCAGACGCGTATTCGTTCCGCCGATATCGGCCACCAATGTCCAATGTGGGCGCAAAGACCCGGACGGCTGGCGATAGGCCTGCCGGTCGGCGGCGCCCTCGGAAAGTGCGGCCTTTACGGCAGCGAAGGAGGCTTTGGGTCTGCGGTCCAGCGTCTCAAAATCCACGTCTACCAATCCAAACCGTTTTTCATAGCCAAAGGCCCATTCGTAGTTGTCCAGCAAAGACCAGATGAAATAGCCCTTTACGGGCACATCCGCAGCCAAAGCCTGTTGAACCGCCGTCAAGTGAGAGTCCAGATAGGCGATGCGCTCATCGTCCTGCTGGCGCTCGGCGCTCGCCATGCCGTTCTCTGTAACATAGATCGGAAGATCACTGGTATAGTCTTCTGCGGTTCTTTTCAGGAATCGGGTCAGGGCGTCGGGGTCTATTTCCCAACCCATCTGGGTTTTGGGAAGAGCGCCGGGCACTTCGGTCAGGCTTGGCCATGCACTGTCTGCCGAGGCAATCAGCTTGCGGGTGTAGTAGTTCAAGCCGCACCAGTCGACGGGTGCCCCGATGGTTTCGAAATCGTCTTGCCAACCCTCGGGCAAATGAGGCTCCAGTCCCTCCAGCACGTTGTCGGGATAGGCTTTTTTGAACACGCCGCCTAAGAAAAACCGGTTGTAGATCCCGTCATAGAGCGCGGCCGCCTGCTGTGCAGCCGCGCTATCATCCGCAGGCTCCGCCCATTCTAGGTTGAAGACAGCGCCCAGATTGGACATGCCTAGGCTGCGCATTGTTTGAATAGCGCTGCCATGGGCCAGAAGAACATGATGCATCGCGCGTGCAGCCGCGCGAATATCGCGCAAGCCCGGTGCGTGGTGGCCTTCGAAATGGCTGAGCCAGCTGACGCACCAAGGCTCGTTGATCGGCGCGACCGAATACATGCGGTCTCCGATCCGGCCCATTATCACTTGGGTGAAATCGGCGAACCACCCGGCGATATCCCGATTGCGCCAGCCTCCTAGGTCGGCAAGCGCCGAAGGCAGCTCCCAATGGTAAAGCGTCGCACAGGGGCGGATGCCACGTTCAAGCAGCGCGTCCGCCAGACGGTCGTAATAGTCGAGCCCGGCTTGGTTGATCGATCCCCGTCCTTCGGGCAACACACGCGCCCAGCTGGTCGAAAAGCGGTAGCAATCAAACCCTGCATCCTGAACCAGATCAAAGTCTTGTTCGAACCGGTTCAAGTGATCGCAGGCGAGTGCGCCATTTTCCGCGCCGACGACGTTTCCGGGCGTGGCCGCGAAACTGTCCCAATGCGTCCGACCCGCGCCGCCCTGTGCATGGCCTTCAATCTGGTAGGCGGATGTAGCGACGCCGAACAGAAAGTCGCGGGGGAAGTCGTTGCGTGTGTATTTCATCATCGAACCCTAGTAGGCGCAGGCCCGGTTGACCGCCCGACAACCAGCTCGGCCTCAAGCAACCTCGTTTGCACCGGCGCAGCCGGAGACTTGATCTGCTGGATCAGCATCTCTGCGGCCATTTCCCCGGCGTCCCGAACCGAGGACCGCGTTGCGGTGAAGATCGGCACATCCTGTCCGTTTTTCAGATAGGAAAGATCATCGTCATGGGCGATCACGGAAATATCCCGCCCCATTTGTAGCCCGGCTTCTTCCAGCGCGCGGCGCACACCAATGGCCGTGATCATCGACGAGGCCAGAATCGCGGTCGGAGGCTCCGCGATCTGCAGCATCTGATGGGTTTCCCGATGGCCATAGACCTCGGTCATTTCGGCGCTGCGCATCAAGGCGGCATCCGGCGTCAGCCCGGCCTGCTGCAGGGCGTCCAGATATCCGGCGCGACGGCGTTGGGCAAAGTCCATATCCTCAAGCCCGTTGATCAGGGCGATGCGACGGTGGCCCAGATCAATCAGAAACTGCGTCGCGCGCTGGAACGAACTTTTATTGTTCACATCAATCCAGTCATATTCAGCCTGCACGCCGGTTGAGCGGCCATGGACGATAAACGGCACCGCCATCCGCGTCAGAACTTCGATCCTTGGCTCGTTGACCTTTGGGCCTTGAAGCACGACACCATCGACCGCTCCGCGTTGAAAGAGATTGCGATAGGCTGCCTCGATCGAGGTGTCATCGGCGTTGGTGAACATCATGTCATAGCCATGCTCGGCATAGGTTTTTGACGCTCCGGCGACGAAATCGCCGAAGATCGGGTTCACCATTTCATGCCTTGATGAGCTGGGGATGACGTGACCGATGACCATGGACTTGCCCGTCGCCAACCCCTTGGCGCGACTGTTGGGGCGGTAGCCATGTTTGGCAGCTGCAGCCTCGACCCGCAGGCGTGTTTCAGCGTTGACCTCAGGATAGCCGTTCAGCGCCCGGCTGACCGTGGTTTGCGAAAGACCCAATGTTTCAGAGAGCTGCTTGAGGTTCATAGATGGTCAAAGCGCCTTCAAATCGAAGGCATTACTGGTGAGGTCCCGTTTTGTGCGTCTGCCAACCTGTTGTGAAAACAAATAAGCCTGTTTTTCTGACTTATTCGAAAATACGACTCATTGACAGAGTAAAAATGTTAGCGGATAACAATAATCATTCAAAGCGCTTTGAAAAACGTGAAGCGAAGGCGCTGGAGACTATTGGGAGGAGATTTCATGAAACGCACGCTGTACGCAGGTGTGGCCACGTTTGCCCTGACTGCCGGGGCTGTTCACGCACAGGGTCAGATGATCCACCCCGTTGGAGAGGGCGGCTTTGACTGGGACGGGTTCCAGGCCTTTGCAGACGCTCATGATCTGAGCGGTCAGGACCTGACTATTTTTGGTCCCTGGCTTGCGGGTGAAGGACAATCCTTCGAAAATCTGGTCGCTTATTTCGATGAGGCAACGGGCGCAAATTCCAGCTATGTCGGGTCAGACTCGCTGGAACAGCAGATTTTGATCGACGCGGCAGCCGGATCAGCGCCAAACCTGACGGTTTTTCCGCAGCCCGGCCTTGCGGCGAACATGGCCAAGAACGGTTATCTGACGCCGCTTGCCGATGGATCGGCGGACTGGATCAAGAACAATTTCGCAGCCGGTCAGTCCTGGGTCGATCTGGGAACTTTTGAGAACGCAGACGGAGCCAAGGATTTTTACGGCTTCTTCTTCAACGTGAACGTCAAGTCTCTGGTTTGGTTCATCCCTGAGAACTTCGAGGACTTCGGCTACGAGGTCCCTGAGACCATGGAAGAGTTCAAAGCGCTTATGGATCAGATGGTCGAAGACGGTGAGACCCCGCTGTGCGTCGGCCTCGCATCCGGTGGCGCGACGGGTTGGCCTGCGACGGATTGGGTTGAGGACCTGATGCTGCGCACGCAACCACCTGAGGTTTATGACCAGTGGGTATCGAATGAGATGAAGTTCGACGATCCGCGCGTGATTGCCGCGATCGAGGAATATGGTAGCTTTACCCGCAATGACGACTATGTGGTTGGGAACGCAGATGACACGGCTGCGATCGATTTCCGCGATAGCCCCAAGGGCCTGTTTGACAGCCCGCCTGCCTGCATGATGCACCGCCAGGCCTCGTTCATCCCGGCCTATTTCCCGGAAGGGACAGAGTTGGGCGTGGATGCCGATTTCTTCTATTTCCCGGCCTATGCTGAGAAGGATCTGGGAACACCGGTTCTAGGCGCGGGTACCCTGTTCACCATCACGAACCCGAGCCCTGCGACTGAAGTTTTCATGGAGTTCTTAAAGACTCCATTCGCGCACGAGATCATGATGTCTCAGGACGGGTTCCTGACGCCGCATCTGGGGGCAAACCCCGAGAACTATGCCAATGACACGCAACGCGGTCAGGGTGAGATTCTGACCAACGCCACCACGTTCCGCTTTGACGGCTCAGACCTGATGCCGGGTGCGGTCGGCGCGGGGACGTTCTGGACCGGCATGGTCGACTATTCCTCGGGCGCGAAGGACGCGGCCACCGTTGCGGGTGAAATCCAGTCCTCGTGGGATGCCGCGAAGTAACTGACGCTTCGGGGCGGCTACATGGCTGCCCCGTTTCCAAACCGACGAGGGCATCATGACACCGGCACTTCAGGGCCTGCTGACCATCATCATCGGTGTGTCGGGTTGCGTGGGCTACTTCTATCTCTCGAACCAGTTTCTGGACAAAGTCCTGTTCCCGCCGCGCGGGCCGAACGCAGGGCGCAATATCAACCGCGCGAACATGATCCGGCCCTGGCTGTTTCTGTTCCCCGCCATGGCGGCGCTTGGCCTCTATCTGGCCTATCCGGTGGTTGAAACGTTGCGTCTTTCACTCACGGAGCGCGTGCCCGGCGGCGGGTACAGATGGGTTGGTCTGGACAACTACACCCAGATGGCGGCTGAGCCTAAATTCTGGGAAGCCATGCGCAACAATATGTTCTGGCTGATCGTCGTACCCGCAATGTCGACCGGTTTTGGTCTACTCGCGGCGCAGCTGACCGATCGTATCCGCTGGGGCAATTTTGCCAAATCGCTGATCTTCATGCCGATGGCGATCTCCTTCGTGGGGGCCTCGGTGATCTGGAAACTGGTCTATGACGCCCGCCCGGCGGAACAGGATCAGATCGGTATCCTAAACGCCCTCTATATCTTTTTCGGCGGCACTGAGCCCCAAACATGGCTGACCGTTCCGTTTTGGAACAGTTTCTTCCTCATGATCGTTCTGGTCTGGATTCAAACCGGATTTGCCATGGTGATCCTGTCGGCTGCCTTGCGCGGTATCCCCGAGGAAACGGTCGAGGCCGCCATTCTGGATGGGGCTAACCCGTTCCAGATCTTCTTCAAGATCAAAGTGCCTCAGATCAAAACAACCATTCTGGTGGTTTGGACGACGATCACAATCACCGTCCTCAAGGTCTTCGACATCGTCTTTGCCATGACCAATGGCCAATGGGAGACGCAGGTGCTGGCCAACTACATGTACGACAAACTGTTCCGCGCCAATGATTGGGGGGTGGGGTCGGCCTCGGCCATGGTGATCATGTTGCTGGTCACTCCGATTCTGATCTGGAACGTGCGCAACGCGCGCAAGGAAATGGAGTGAGGCCATGAGCGATATTGCAGGAACCAAACCGGCACTGCGCTGGGTCGTCCATGCCTCGGTCATTTTTTTGGTGGTGCTTTGGGTGATCCCGACCCTCGGTCTGCTGATCTCATCTTTCCGGACTGCGGATCAGATATCTGGCAGTGGCTGGTGGCGGTCGATCTTTCCGTCTGAGCAGAACCTGACCCTGCGCAGTGCCGCACCCGATACACAGGTGCTAGAGAATGGCCTCTACGTGATCGAAGGCCAGCTTTTCGGGGATGACGAGCAGGTCAAGATCTCGAACTGGGGTATCAGTGCCCGTGAGGTTGACGCCTTTGTCCCCGGCGACACCGCCGAGCTGCGTCGGGGCGGCACGATCACCGTTGATGCGGACGGCGCCTACAGGATGGAAAACACTGAGGAGTTCTCCGGAAACCGAGGTGCGCGTGTGTTCGTCACGGCCGAATTGCCGCCGGAATTCACCTTGGACAACTACAGAAAAGTCCTGCTGGATCAGAGCAGTTCCGACAGTATGGCCAAAGCCTTCTTCAACACGCTAACGGTGACAATTCCCGCGACAATCATCCCGATCCTCGTTGCGGCATTCGCAGCCTATGCACTGGCGTGGATGGAGTTTCCGGGCCGTGCACTGCTGATCGCGGCCGTCGTTGGGCTGTTGGTCGTGCCCTTGCAATTGGCGCTGATCCCGCTGTTGAAATTCCACCTGAACATCGGGATCGGGAAAGGCTATCTGGGCGTCTGGCTGGCCCATACTGGCTTTGGTATGCCACTGGCGATTTACCTGCTGCGCAACTACATGGCCGGGTTGCCGCGGGATCTGATCGAGAATGCTCGCGTCGATGGCGCGACCGAGTTCCAGATCTTCACTAAGCTGATCCTGCCGCTCAGCTTCCCAGCGCTGGCCTCTTTCGCGATCTTTCAGTTCTTATGGACATGGAACGACCTTCTGGTCGCCAAGGTCTTCCTGATCGATGCGACCGGCCAAACCACTGTGATGACCAACCGCATCGTCGAGCTTTTAGGCACGCGAGGCGGCAACTGGGAAATTCTCGCGACGGCGGCCTTCGTGTCGATCTTTGTGCCGCTGGTCGTGTTCTTCGCAATGCAAAAATACCTGGTCCGGGGCCTGTTGGCCGGATCCGTCAAATAGAGGCGTCTGATGAACGTGCAAAACACTGTAGACCTATCCAACTCAACCAAAGCGCCGTCAGACTGGTGGCGGGGCGGCGTGATCTACCAGATCTATCCGCGCAGTTTTCAGGACAGCAATGGCGACGGGATTGGTGATCTGAAGGGTATCACCCAACGGCTCGACTATATCGCCTCGCTCGGCGTCGATGCGATCTGGATTTCGCCTTTCTTCAAGTCTCCGATGAAGGATTTCGGCTATGACGTGAGCGACTATCGCGATGTCGATCCGATGTTCGGCTCGCTTGAGGATTTCCAAGAGCTACTGGATCAGGCCCACGCCAAGGGTCTGAAAGTGATGATTGATCTGGTGCTGTCGCATACTTCGGATCAACACCCTTGGTTCACCGAAAGCCGTGCCTCAACGGACAATCTGAAGTCCGATTGGTATGTCTGGGCCGATCCCAAACCCGATGGGACGCCACCGAACAACTGGTTGTCGATCTTTGGGGGGTCGGCCTGGCAATGGGACCCGCGCCGCTTACAATACTACCTGCACAACTTCCTGACATCGCAGCCGGACCTGAACTTCCACTGTGAACATGTTCAGGACGCGCTGCTGGACGTAGCCCGGTTCTGGCTGGAGATGGGGGTCGATGGCTTCCGTCTGGACACGATCAACTTCTATTTCCACGACAAGCAGTTGCGCGATAACCCCGCGCTGCCGGTTGAGGAGCGCAATGCCTCGATTGCGCCCGCAGTGAATCCGTATAACCACCAGAACCACCTCTATTCCAAAAGTCAGCCGGAAAACATCGCCTTCCTTGAACGACTGAGGGCGCTGACAAACGAATACGAAGGCCGCGCCTGTCTGGGTGAGGTCGGTGACGCGCAACGCGGGCTTGAGATCATGGGGGAATACACCTCGGGTGATGCGCGTATGCACATGTGCTATGCGTTCGAATTCCTGGAAAAACGCGCGTTGACAGCAGCTTACGCGAAGCAGGTGTTTGACCAGCTTCAGGCCAAGGCGGGAGATGCCTGGCCTTGCTGGGCGTTCTCGAACCATGATGTTCAACGCCATGCCTCTCGCTGGGACCTCAGCGATGCAGCAACGCGCCAACACGCGGTTCTGATGATGTGCCTGCGCGGTTCGGCCTGTTTGTATCAGGGCGAGGAATTGGGCCTACCTGAGGCCGACGTGCCCTTCGAACGCTTGCAAGACCCCTATGGCGTTGAATTCTGGCCTGAGTTCAAAGGCCGTGACGGATGCCGAACGCCAATGGTCTGGGCAACTCAGGATGAACAATCGGGCTTTAGCACCGGCGAGCCATGGTTGCCTGTTAGTGATACGCAGTCCGAACGTGCGGTTGATCGTATGGAGGCGGACGACCAATCCATGCTGCAACACTATCGCCGCGCGATTGCTCTGCGACATGCGCATCCGGCGCTGGCTGCAGGGGCGCAATCAGAGATGGTGCAAGTTGGCCCGATCCTGATGTTCCGTCGTGAAAACGCCAGTGAAGAGGTGTTCTGTGCCTTTAATCTGGGACGCGAAGCGGGGCAGGTCGATCTGCCCTCGGGCAGCTGGCGGGCAATTGGTGAGGACATTGGCAGTGTCACAGGTGAAGGTCGCGTCACGCTGCAACCTGCCGAATTCTGCCTGATGCGCAGGGACAAGGGGTAAGTCATGTCAGAACTCAAACTCACAGATGTGGCGAAATCCTATGGACCAGTTGATGTCCTGAAACACATTGATCTGGATATCGAGCAGGGCGAGTTGATCGTCTTTGTCGGTCCGTCCGGATGCGGAAAATCCACTCTGCTCCGGATGATTGCTGGGCTGGAGAAGATCACCGGTGGCACGCTGGAGATCGAAGGTCAGGTCATGAATGACGTGCCGCCCGCGCAGCGCGGCATCGCGATGGTGTTCCAGTCCTATGCCCTCTATCCGCATTTGACCGTGCGCGAGAATATGTCTTTTGCGCTTAAGATCGCCAAACGGCCCGCCGCCGAGATCGACGCCGCTGTTGAGCGCGCGGCGCAAATTCTGCAACTGGACCCATATCTTGATCGTCTACCCAAGGCCCTTTCTGGTGGCCAACGCCAGCGCGTTGCGATTGGGCGAGCGATTGTGCGGGATCCCAAGGTCTATCTGTTTGATGAGCCGCTTTCAAACCTCGATGCCGCGCTACGCGTCGCCACACGGATTGAGATTGCACGCCTCAAAGAGGCGATGCCCGACAGCACCATGATCTATGTGACACATGATCAGGTCGAGGCGATGACCTTGGCCAGCCGTATCGTGGTTCTGGCCAACAAAGGCATTGCCCAAGTTGGAACCCCACTTGAGCTGTATGAAACCCCGGATAATGAGTTCGTGGCCCAGTTCATCGGCTCGCCTTCGATGAACCTGTTGCCCGGAACAATCACTGGCACTGGGCAGATGACGACGATAGCCTTGGAGGGCGGAGGTTCAGCGATTTCCGCGATCCCGACCGGGCCCGAGGACCAAGGCAAGCAGGTAAACATCGGCGTCCGGCCTGAAGATTTCACTTTGACGGATAGCGACCCGATCCTGAGCGGTGAGGTTGATTTCACCGAAGCATTGGGTGAGGTGACTCTGCTATATTTTGCCAAATCCAACGACGCGGATCAGGTCATCGCCAAACTGCCCGGTATTCAACGGAACCTTCGCGGGCAGCAGGTTTCGGTCACAGCACGGCCGGAAAAAGTGCATCTGTTCCATGACGGCCTGTCTATGCGCAAGTGATTCAGCGCGCGCGGCTTCAAGCCGCTTGACAACTCGTTCAACCCTGTTCAACCATTATTGAAACGTTTCAATGGTGGTGAATGCGGGTTTCTGTGCAGCTATACACAATTCGGAATTGTGGTGATCTAAGCGATCAACTGCGATTGGCGGCGGCCTGTGGCTACGCAGATGTCGAAACGACGGGGTTGCACGACCTGACAGCGCCTAAGATGGCCCGGATCGTTGCGCAATCTGGTTTGCGGGTACGTTCGGCGCATTTCGACTGGGAAGAATTCGAGGGGCGTTTACCCGAAATTCAGGACCTGCTGGAACGATTGGAATGCCCGGTTGCCGTCATGCCTTGGCTGGCACCAGCGGCGCGGCCCGACACTGCCGAGGGATGGAAGGCTGTGTCGGGCCAGTTATCACAATGGTCTACGCAATTGGCAGACTCGGGCGTTCGGCTGGCCTATCACAACCACGATTTCGATCTGGTCGGGTGTCCCTCGCAGACGCCGTTGGAGATGATCCTGGAGACGGGGAACGTCTTTTGGCAGCCCGATATCGGCTGGCTGGGGGCGGCTTACCTGGACCCGGTTGAGATGATTGAGCGATACGCCGACCGTGTAGTCTCTGTCCACGCCAAGGATGTGAATCCCAGCCAAAAGGGCGACGCTAGGTGGCGAGATCTGGGGCAGGGTGACGTAGACTGGAGCGCGGTTCTTGACGCGCTGCATCGTACAGCGTGTTCGGATCTGTTCGTTGAGCATGACGAGTCGCCGAGTCCGGCGACGACGCTGACAACAGGCAGGCGCTTTCTGACCGACCTTTTGAAAGGTCGCAACTAAATGGCCCGCGCAACGATCAAGTCTATCGCCAAGCAGACAGGCTACTCCGTCGGGACCGTATCCAATGCGTTGCGCGGGGAGGACTCGGTCAAACGCGAAACCCGTGAAGAGATACAGAAAGTGGCCGTGGAGCAGGGTTACAAAGTAAACCTTGCTGGGCTGAAATTGCGCACGAACAAGTCCTACCGGATCGCGGTACTGGTGGGCGTCTCCGCCGACGCAACCGAGGAGTGGGAGGGTGTCGAGTTCACCCGAATTGTGGCTGGCATCTCAACCGCTTTGCAGGGGTCACGCTATGAGCTGAGCGTGTGCAGTGTGGCTGATCTGGACGACGCGATGGCCGCCCTTCGCACGATCGTACAGGAACGCTCGGCGGATGGGGTGATCTTTTCGGGCACCCGACGAAACGACCCGCGTATCGCCTATCTACAAAGTCAGAACTTCCCCTTTGTAACCTATGGCATGAGCGACAGTTCTGAACCTCATCCCTATGTCGATTTCGATAGCGAAAGTGCGGCGCGTGATGCCACAGAGCGGCTGTTGCGTTTAGGTCATCGACGAATTGCTCTCATCAATCCACCCGCCGAATTGGTTTACACCGGACAACGTCAGACTGGCTATGCCGCCGCGCTACAGACGGCGGGCGTGCCCGTTCAACCCGATCTGATCTACAACGGCCCCACAACGGCGCAAAGCGGCCAAGAGGCTTTTCGCAGCCTCATGCAGCGCAAAGACCGCCCGACCGGTATCATTTGCGCCAATGAGGCGATGACACTGGGCGTTTTGTCGGCGGCCGCCGAAGATGGCATCAGGGTCGGGCGCGATGTCGTGGTCATTTCGACAGATGACCTCCAACTCAGCAAGTATTTCGTGCCCGCGCCCAGCGCCTATTACGTGCCGATTGACGAGACCAGCCGGTTGCTGGGCGCGTTCATGTTAAAATCACTGGACGGGGCCGATCCGTCTGAAATTCAAAAGAAGATCAGGGCCACGTTAATCGAGCGGCAACCTGACACACCTCCGCCGAACCCGGCGATCTGACCTGACCCAACAAAGGAGAAACCAAACATGTTCAAACATCTACTTGCCGCTGCAGCCGTTGCCACGATGACGGTTCCGGCCGCTTTTGCCGCTGATTTGGAAGGGCGCGTATTAAAGATCGGAACGGACGCGACCTATCCACCGATGGAGACCGTCGACGAGACAACGGGCGAGATCGTGGGCTTTGACGTCGACGTGATGAACGCCATTTGCGAGCGCGTGAACTGCGTGCCGAATTTCGTCAATACCGCGTGGGACGGCATCTTCGCAGCCCTTCAGCAAGGTGAGTTCGATCTGGTCATCTCGGGCGTTTCGATAACGCCGGAACGGGAAGAGACCATGGATTTCTCAGAGCCTTATATCGTGGTCAGCCAGGCCATCCTGTTGCAAGTCGACAAGGGCGACACGACCTTGGATGACTTCAAGGCCGGAGGTCTGAAACTGGCCGCTCAAACCGGAACAACCAACGCTCAGCTAGCGGAAGAGCTGGTCGGGCGTGAGAATGTCAGCCTATATGACAACTTCTCGGCCGCCATTCTAGCGCTGCAGAATGCCGACGTCGAAGGCGTGATCATCGACGGAACCTCGGCAACCGCATACGAGCAGGAGTTCGCGGGCGAACTGACCGTGGGCATTACCGGCCTGCAATCCGACCCTCTGGGCATCGTGTTTCAGGAAGGTGATCCGACCATCGATGCGATCAACGAAGGTCTGGCCGCAATTCAGCAAGACGGGACGTTGGATGAGCTGAAAGCCAAATACTGGGGCACCAACTGATCCTTTGAACCCCCTCCAGCCCCGGCGGGTTCTGCCGCCGGGGCTTTGACTTAGCGGAGAACCCCATGTCGCGCCTCAGCTCGATCCGCCCGAGCAACCTCGTGTTGCTCGCAGCCGCGCCATTTATCATCTATCTGTTTGCCACTTCATCCAAATACTTGCGATCTCTGGTCGCCATTCTGGGAATCGGCAACAATGCAGGACCGATTTTCGTGGGGTTCTTGCTTGTCCTTGCGACGGGGATCCTCGGCTATCTTTGCGCCCGGCACACCCGGTTCGAAGCGCAAGCGCCCGCATGGCTTCGGATTTCGGCATTGACGGCTTTTCCGGCGGCGGTTGGCCTGTCCATTCTGGCTTTTGTCGCCCCGCATGTCCTGATGCCCTTCGCCGAGTCCGTCTTTTTTCATGCGCTCAGCGAGAATACCTCGACCCTGATTGATCGCACCAACCAAACGTGGGTTTTGTTTCCCGAAGTGGTGGCACAAGTTCAGAGCGGCTTGCAGATCCTGCTGGCTGTCTATGCTGTGATCATCGCGCTGTGCCTGATCTCTGGCCGTTTGACGAAACCTCTGCGCGGGCGCGTGCAGCTTGGGTTTGAAATTCTGACGGGTGCCGCGCTGTTCTACCTGATGTTCATGGCTCATTGGCAATTCGCAACAGGCGTCGCGATTACGTTCCGCGCGGCGATCTTTGCTTATATCTTCGCCGCGATCCTTGGCCTGATCTGGGTCGGGCTGCAGTCTTTCAAGCCAAAGGCCCGGACAACGATGGTCTATGGAGCGATCAGCCTTGCGTTGCTTGCAGTGTCCACCTTCTTCTTTATGCAGCCCAAAGTCAGCTATGTCCTTGTCGGCAATACCGAGGGGCGTATCGCCATTGTGCGCGGTACCCCTCAGGCGCAGGCCGATGTGATCCGCTTCGGTGAGTTCGAAGGCGGCGGCGATCAGCAAATCCGAATTCGGAGCGCCCCGGACGCTGCATCTGCGATCGAACAGATTGAGACCGTCGACAGCGTCTCGGGTGCGTTTGTTCCGGTTGAGGCCCACTCGCAGGGCTACCCGGTGATCTGGCAGACCAGCTTCCTGCCAGACAAGTTTCGAAATCCGGGGCTGGCCTTTGCCGTTTTCGGTTTCCTCTTGCTGACACTCACGGTCGGCGGGTCCCAACACAAACTGCACCCACTTGCGGTCGGGGCCGAGTTTTTCGTGGACACGATCCGAGGCATTCCGATGCTGGTGATCATCCTCTATATCGGCCTTCCCTTGGCGGGCGCGGTCAAGGATGCCACCGGCGGCGGGATTGATATGACCAACATGACCCGCGGGATCATCGCCATTTCGGTTGGGTATTCCGCCTACATGGCCGAGATCTTCCGATCTGGCATCGAAGCCATACCGAAAGGCCAGCTTGAGGCTGGCAGCTCGCTGGGTTTGTCCCGCTGGCAAACTGCGCGGTTGATCGTGTTACCGCAGGCCCTGCGGATCGTGACACCGCCCCTGGGCAATGAGTTCATCGCGATGATCAAGGACACCTCGCTGCTGTCGATCCTGTCGGTGCGCGACATGACCCAACGCATGCGCGAATTCCAAGCCTCCAGCTTCCTGCCGTTTGCGCCCTTCAACACGGCGGCGATCCTCTATGTCGTGATTACTCTGGGTTGCGCCAGCTTCCTGAAATGGATCGAGCGGCGAACCGCGAAGGACACCAGATGAGCAAGCTTGAACTGGGTGTTTGCTACTACCCCGAACAATGGGATCCGTCCCAATGGCGAGACGATGCTGCGCGTATGGTCGAAATGGGCCTCGATTGGGTGCGGATTGCCGAGTTCACCTGGGGCCTGATCGAACCCCGGCGCGGTCAGTTCAAATGGGGTTGGTTGGATGAGGTGATCGGGATTTTGGGTGAGGCTGGCCTGCGGGTCATGATGTCTACGCCCACGGCTTCGCCACCCAAATGGCTGATCGACGAGTACCCGGAGATTTTGCCCGTGGGCCCTGACGGTCGCGTGCGCGGCTTTGGATCGCGCCGGCACTATTGCTTCTCCAGCGATGTCTACCTTGAAGAGTCCAAACGGATCGCCACCGAATATGCCCAGCGCTATGGGCAAAACTCGCATGTTCACGCGTGGCAGATCGACAATGAATACAATGACCACGACACCGTCCTCAGCTACTCGGACGCGGCTCGCAATGGGTTTCGCCGATGGCTGCAAGAGAGCTATGGCACGATCGAGGAGTTGAACCAGAGATGGGGTACGGTTTTCTGGAGCACGCAATACGCGAGCTTTGACCAGATTGAGCTGCCAAACGGATTGGTCGCGGCCGCGAACCCGACGCAATCTCTGGATTTTGCGCGTTATTCCTCCGGCCGGGTCCGACTGTTCAACAAAGCTCAGGTAGATATTCTTCGGGCGCATTCTCCGGGCCGGGACATCACGCATAACTTCATGGCGGGCAGTTTCGAGTATGATCACCACGCGGTGGCCGCCGACTTGGATGTCGTAGGCTTCGACAGCTACCCGCTGGGCAATCTGCTGGGATCATCCCTGTCTGATCAGGACAAGCATCGCTACTTGCGAACCGGGGCACCGGACTATCAGGGGTTTCACTGCGATCTTTATCGCTCGCAAGGCCGTGGGCGCATGTGGGTGCTAGAGCAGCAACCCGGTCCCGTCGACTGGGCGGAAAAGAACCCTTCGCCGGCAGATGGCATGGTCCGGCTATGGACCTGGGCAGCCTATGCCCATGGCGCGCAGGCGGTGATGTTCTTTCGCTGGCGGCAGGCCAAGTTCGCTCAGGAGCAGTTCCACACTGCGCTTTTTCGGTCGGATGGTAGTCCGGATCAGGCAGCGGTTGAGCTGGCGCAGGTGGTGAAGGATCGCGCGGCATTACCCCCGGCCAAAAGGCAGAAGGCCCAAGTCGCAATGCTGATCGACTATACGTCGATCTGGGCGGCGGAATTCCTGCCGCATGACGATGCGTTTCCAAATGCGAACATCCTGCGAGACTGGTACGCGGGTTTGCGCGGTTTCGGTGTCGATCTGGATTTTGTCGGGCCGGAGGATGACCTGAATGGCTATGCCTTGATCGTGCTGCCGCAGAGCATGATCGTCAGCGACGGGTTGGCCTCAAGACTTCAAGCGTCGTCAGCGAAACTGTTGATCGGGGCGCGGTCGGGTAGCAAGACGCCAGATATGCACAGCCCTGACACCCTCGCACCGGGAGTGTTGAGCGATTTGACAGGTGTTCGCGTTTTGAGGGTCGAGTCCTTGCCTGACCTTGCAGACGAAGCCGTGCAGTTGGGCGAGCAAAACCCGCTGCACTTCACAGGTTGGCGCGAAATTGTCGAGACAAGTGAACAAGCTATCGGCCATTTCGTCAGCCGATATCAAAATGGCAGTCCGGCGGTCATACGCTCAGACAGGGCGACCTACCTTGCGATGGTTCCGAGCGGCGCGTTGTTGCAAAACATCTTGCGCGACGTGTTGGATTGGGCTGGGCTGGAGGTCTCCGAAACGCATCACGATTTGCGGCTCACCCGACGCGGGGACCTGCGCTTTGCCTTTAACTTTGGCGATCAAGACCAACCACTGCCCGCGAACACAAAGCGCTCGCTTCTGGTCGGAGAAGACCCGGTCGCCCCCCACAACCTTGCGATCTGGAAGGAGTAGCGCGGCCGGCTCAACCCTCCGGTGACGCGTTTTCGAGGACAATAACATCGCAGCCCGCAATGGTGTGTCCGTTCCATTCCACCGGATCGGCATTGTAGTTGATCAGGAACGTATGCGCGGCTGATTCCCGAAGCCTCAGGCCCTCGGGCAACGGCTGCAAATTCAGCCCGGTGTGGTGCGCCGCCAGTCCGATGAGACGATCCCAGAGCGCCTCGTCGGGGAAACCCGCTAGATACCATATGCCGTCCCCCATTTTCGCGGCTGGAGTCCCGTCCTCAAAGTGCAAGAGGTCCGCGCCGTCTCCAGACAGACGGTCGATCCAGTGCTGCGCCGCTCCGCCTCCTACGATCGAGCGTTTGACATTTGGCGGCAGGGTTTCAACCAGATCGACATGGCAATCGACACCGTCAAGGCCGGGGCGACCCGACGGAGGGATCTGGAAATCGCGGGTGATTGCGCCGCTGCGCGGACCAAGGATGGCGAGCTCGCAGGCCTCAGATAAACGCGTTTCCAACTCGGCATCGATTGTGGCCAGACCCGGCGCAAGGATCACCGCGTAGCCTTTCGGCAAGTCCCGAGGTGAAACGATGTCCACCGACAGCCCGGCACGACGCAGAGCGCGATAGGCCGAGAATACCAGCCGGAAGTAGTCAAAACCTGCGCCCTGCGGCTGCGTGGTCCACGCCCAATCCGAGGCATAGTCGAACAGGATCGCAACCTGCGCCTGTTTCTGGTGAACCGGGCCGATGGCCTTCAATTCATCCGCCGTCTGGCGCGCTTCGGCCAGACCGGGGGCCGCGCGGCTTTCTGGAGTCAGCAAGCCGGCGTGCATCTGCTCTTGCGCGAATGGTGCTTGGCGCCAGCGGAAATAGCTGACCACCTCGGCCCCGTGGGCCACGGCCTCAAGCGACCACAGCCGGACCATGCCGGGCAAGGGGGCGGGGTTGTACGGGGCCCAGTTCACCGGGCCGGGCTGTTGCTCCATCACCCACCAACGACCATGGCCAACCGCGCGGTAGAGGTCGTGGTGAAAGCCCTGCATATCCGGATCGCCCTGTTGCAGGAATTTGGCCTTGTGTTCGGCGTCATCCTCCAACCGGTCCGAGAGAAACCCGATCGGATAGCTGTCCCAGGTGGCGATATCGAGGTCCGCACCGACATCGAAATGGTCGAACTCAAGCACGCGTCCCATGTAATTGTGCGACAACGGCGCATCAGTCAGTGGGCGCAACACATCGGCCTGTGCCTTGTTAAACGCCACCACCTGGTCTGAACTAAAGCGTCGGAAGGCCAGAACATGGGCCGGGTTCGGCTCGGTCACAGTCAGGTTTGGCAGGTCGATCTGGTCAAAGTGGTCGTATTCCATCGACCAGAACACATTGCCCCAAGCCTCGTTCAGATCGTCGATGCTGCCATATTGATCCGCCAACCACCGCCGAAATGCTGCCAGCGCTGGGGCGCTGTAGCTGATCGTGGTGTCGTGGCAGCCATATTCATTGTCGATTTGCCAAGCCGCCACGTGCGGATTGTGGCCGTAGCGTTCGCCAAAGATCCGGGCGATGCGGACGCACTCTTCGATATAGCCCGCATGGCTGAAGCAATAGTGCCGACGTGACCCGAATTTACGCGGCTGACCTTGGGCGTCGACGGCCAGCATGTCGGGGTGTTTGTCCAGCATCCAACGCGGAGGCGTCGCTGTGGGTGTCCCCATAACCACCTTCAACCCAGCCGATCCCAATACCTCGACCGCGCGATCCAGCCAGTCGAATTGCAGGTCGCCGGGCGAGGGTTCCAGACGGCTCCAGGCGAATTCGCCGATGCGCACCCAGCTCAGGCCCGTTTCGACCATGCGCGCGGCGTCTTCGGCCCAAACAGCCTCGGGCCAGTGTTCGGGGTAGTAGCAAACGCCAAGTTCGGGGGTCATAGAAGGACTCTGTGTTCCGGTTGACCCTGGCCTGCGTTCGGTTCGGCAAAGGTCATTCCGTTCGTGGGTTGTGTTTCAAGCGTTTCCGCGCTCAGCCCTTGGCGGGCGGTTGTGCAGAACAGTGTCGTCAGGTCGTCTCCGCCAAAGGCGGGGCAGGATGTATGGGCGGCGTCTACCGCGACTGCGCGCAAGAACTGGCCCGCCGTATCATAGGCCGCGACCCGGCTCGCCCCCCATTGAGCGATCCAAACGTTCCCGGCGGTATCAACCACCGCGCCATCCGGGTTCAAACCGTCTTCGTTTAGATCCAGAAAGACCGAAAGCTCTCCTTCGGGCCAGCCAGTTTCGGCGTTCAGACCCCACCGCATTACCTGTCGTGTCGCAGTGTCTGCGTAGTAAGCGGAGGACCGGTCCGGAGCGAAACAGATCGCGTTTGAGATGGTGATACCCGGTACCAGACGGCGCAATTCGCCCTTGTAGTACCGGTAGATTGAACCAGCACCAGGTTCCGCGCTTTTGCCCATCGTTCCGATCCAGAACCCGCCCCACGGATCGGCGCGGCCATCGTTCGAGCGGGTGACAGGGTTGTCAGCCTCGAGCGGCGCAACTAGTGATTTCTCGCCCGTGGTCAGTGAAAACCGCCACAACCCGGTTTCCGAGGCCATCAGCAGAGTATCGCGGTCCATCCAGCCTGCGGCCGAGACATATTCGTCGAAATCCCAGCTTTTCTGCGCCTCGCCCTCACGGGTCAGAAGGCGTTTGCCGAGGATATCAAACCAGAACAACTGGTTCCGCTCGGGATGCCAGAGGGGGCCTTCGCCCAGCATACAAGGGCGGTCGTCGAAAGTGACGCTCATGCAACGGCCTCGTCATAGGCGGCTACGATCCGGATGGCGCGTTCCGAGATTTCTGCGATCTCCATGTCCGGCTTGAATAGGGCCGAACCGATGCCGAACCCGTCCGCGCTGGCTGCGATCCATTCGTCGAAGTTGTCTGTACCCGCGCCGCCAACCGCGAAGACCTGCGTGCCTTCTGGCAAGACCGCCCGCAAAGCAGACAGACCTGCGGGGCCTGCCAAGGAACCGGGGAACAGCTTCAAACCGGTTGCACCCGCTTTGAGGGCCGAAAAGGCCTCGGTCGGGGTGAAGATGCCCGGCCAGGATTGCAGCCCCAGTTCGCGACTGCGCCGGATCACATCAGGATCGGCATTGGGCGAGACAATCAGTTTGCCGCCCACATCTCGAACGGCCTCAACCTGTTCGGAGGTCAGCACCGTGCCCGCACCGATCAGGGCGCGATCGCCAAACGCCTCTACCAGAGTGCCGATGCTTTCTAGAGGATCGGGAGAGTTCAGCGGCACCTCGATCCGGTCGATCCCGGTTTCGATAAGAAGTCGACCGACTTTCTCGGCGTACGAGGGGGTCAACCCTCGTAGAATGGCAATGATAGGGCGGCTCATACGGTTTCTCTTGTCATATTGCGGGCTTTGTTCAACCCGGCCAGAGTGGATGTGGTGGCGTCGGCCATCTCGACAAACGCGCCTTGCGGTTGCAGTGCTTGCGCGTAGGCGGCCGATAGCCCCTCGGCCCCGATGATCGCGATCTGCTGACCCAGCCAAAAGGGGCGTGAGGCCGCAAGTTCGGCCCCAATCAATAGCCCGGACAGACGCGCGCGGGCCGTGCTGCCATCCTGCCCGTGCAGCAGATCTGCCGCACGCAGGCTGAACAGGCGGGCGGCAAGCTGTTCGGGTTTGGACAGAGTATCCTCGACGGCCTCAGCAAACGCTGCCTCGTCCCAACCTTCGGTCACCGAGTGCCGAAGGACCGATTGAACGCGTAAGAGGTCGAATAACTCTCCGGTCATGAAGGTGCGGAAGCTGACCACTTCATTCGCGCTGACCTGCACCCATTTTGTGTGAGTGCCGGGCAAGCAAACTACCCCATCCCAATTTGGATGTGTATCCAGAAACCCAGCGATCTGCGTTTCTTCGCCGCGCATCACGTCAGGCGGGGACACCTGTTTCAAACCGGGCACGACAAAAGCGCGGATCCGAGGATCGGTGGCAGGCACGCGGATCGGAACGCCCTGTACAGGCGCGGTTGGAACGGCGGCATAGGGCGCTTCAACCCATCCTTGGCGGGCACCGACCATGCCGCAGGCGACGACGTCCAAAGGGGCACTGCCCAACCAGCCTTCGATCAATGCCAACAGGGCGTCCTCAAATCCGCCCTTGGAGACGCGCGCCATGCCCATGTCTGACTGGGCTTGGTCAATAGGGGTCGGCCCCTCCATCGCCCAGACGCGCAAGTGCGAGGTGCCCCAGTCCGCTGCGATCCATTCTGGTTTCATCGTTCTACCCCGTTACCACGACGCCACCATCAGCAACCATGCATTGTCCGGTCATGGCGCGGCTGGCGTCTGAGGCCAGAAACAAGGTGGGTCCGATCATGTCGTCGGGCTTTAGATGTTCTTTAAGGCATTGGCGATCCAAATGTGCGGCGAGGTCTTCGGGCGTGGCCCACATGTCCATCTGTTTTTGCGTCAGAACCCAACCGGGGGCCAGTGCGTTGACGCGGATGCGTTTCGGTCCAAGCTCGCGCGCCAGCGAGCGGGTCATCCCGGTGATGCCCGCGTTAGATGTCGTGTAGATCGGATAGCCCGCGTTGCCCATCATGTAGCTGATCGAGCTGAAATTGATGATCGAGCCGCCATTCTCCATCTGCCGCGCGGCTTCCTGACAGGCGAAATAATAGGCTTTGAGGTTCACCTCGATCATCCAGTCCCAGAATTCAGAGGTAGTCTCATCCAGTGAGTGGCGCTGATCGTTGGCGGCGTTATTGACCAGCACTTTGATTGGTCCATGGGCCTCGGCGGCCTTTTGCATGGTGGCATGCAACAGTTCCGTATCGGTCATATCGCCTTGCATGAACAAGGGCGCGCGACCGTGTTTGGCACGCATTTCTTCTACGAAGGCACTTGCGTCCGAGCGGCCGATGAAGGCCACGTTGGCCCCTTGCGCCATGAACCCGTCGGTCAGCGAAGCGCCAACGCCCGAGCCGCCGCCGGTGATATAGACTGAGGCCCCTTTCAGGTCCCGGAATAGAGCAGGTTGGTCCATTAGTGGCTCTCTCTTGTAACGAGGCGTGTGTCTTTGCCGACAAGGAAATCAAGGTCAGCGCCCTGATCGGCTTGCAGTACGTGGTCGATGTAAAGTCGGGCGTAGCCGCGGGTGTAATGCGGTGCCTCCGGTTGCCAGGCCGCGCGGCGGGTGTCGAGTTCCGCCTCATTGACCAGCAGCTCAAGCTCTCCCTTGCTGGCGGAGACGCGGATGCGGTCGCCGGTCTTGACCAGCGCCAGAGTGCCACCGGCCTGCGCCTCGGGGCTGACATGCAGGATGACAGTACCGAAGGCTGTGCCGGACATGCGCGCGTCCGAAATGCGGATCATGTCGCGCACGCCTTCTTTCACCAGTTTCGCCGGGACCGGCATGTTGCCGACCTCGGGCATGCCGGGATAGCCCTTGGGTCCGCACCCTTTGAGAACCAGAATGGTCTCCGGCGTCACAGGCAGGTCTTCGCGGTCGATATTGGCCTTCAGGTCTTCGATGCTTTCGAAAACAAAGGCTTCGGCCTCGGTTTCCAGCAACTCATCCGTAGCCGCCGAAGGTTTTACGATCGCCCCGTTCGGCGCCAGGTTACCGTGCAGAACGCGCAGACCGGCTGCGGGTTTCACCGGGTCATCGAAGGGCCTGATCACGTCGCGATTGTAGCACTCTGCCCCGTCGTAGTGGGCCGAGATATCCTTGTTCAGAACAGTTTTCGCAGGGCGCATGAAGGGCTTGAGTTCATTCAGTACCGCAGGCACGCCGCCTGCGTAACAGAAATCCTCCATAAGGTATTTGCCGGACGGCATGCAGTTGACCAGCAGGGGAATTTCCGAGCCGATTTCAAAGTCTTTCAGCGTCAGATCGACACCAACCCGACCGGCCAGAGCCAGCAGGTGGACCACGGCGTTGGTCGAGCCTCCGACGGCGGCATTGGCCAGAATTGCGTTCTCAAATGCTTCTTTGGTCAGGATGTCCGAGGGTTTGAGGTCTTCATCCACCATCTCGACAATCCGTTTGCCGGTCAGATGCGCCAGCGCCATGCGGCGGGCGTCAACGGCGGGCAGGGCGGCGTTGGTGGGCAGGGACATGCCCATCGCTTCGACCAGCGAAGCCATCGTCGAGGCCGTGCCCATCGTCATACAAACTCCGGCGCTGCGCGACATGCCGGATTCGGCGTTCATGAAATCCTGCAGCGTCATTTCGCCTGCGCGGACTTCTTCCGAGAACTTCCAGACATCAGTGCCCGATCCGATATCCTTGCCCTTGAACTTGCCGTTCAGCATGGGCCCGGAACTGACCACGATCGAGGGCAGATCGACCGAGGCCGCGCCCATCAGCTGCCCTGGCGTGGTCTTGTCACATCCGCCCAGCAGAACTACGCCGTCAATGCCATAGGCGCGGATGGATTCTTCGACATCCATGGCCAGCAGATTGCGGAACAGCATGGCCGTGGGTTTCATTTGGGTCTCGCCCAGCGACATGACCGGGAATTCGACCGGGAAGCCTCCTGCCTCCCACACGCCTCGTTTCACCCCTTCGGCCAGATCACGCAGGCCCGAGTTGCAGGGCGTCAGTTCCGACCAGGTGTTGCAGATGCCAATGATGGGCCGCCCATCAAAGGCATGATCTGGGAAGCCTTGGTTTTTCATCCAGGAACGGTGGATGAACCCGTCTTTGTCGAGTTTTCCGTACCAATGCGATGAGCGGCGTTTCTTTGTCATTCTGGCTTTGGTTCTTTGGCTGGGGCTGGAATTGAGGTTCGTGATAAATTGAAGATCATGCGGCGCGGAGCGGGCGGCACCAGTCGGGCAGCCAGTCCGAATGTGCGGTCAGAAGGTCCGTGACAAGGCTTCGGATTTGGCGCAGGTCCAGTTCCGCAGCAGTGTGCGGGTCCATCATGGCGGCATGGTAGATGTACTCGGCGTTTTGCTCGGTCAGCGCCCGGACGGTTAGCTCTTGCACGTTGATCTGGGTGCGCATCAGCGCCACCAGTTGCGGCGGAATGTCGGTAACGACCGAGGGCTGAACGCCGTTTGAATCGACCAGACACGGGGTTTCCACCGCAGCGCCCAAGGGCAATTGCGGGATCTGACCCGTATTGGGCAGGTTTCCATAGGCCGTATAGGGCGTGTCCGTGACGACGGCATTCATCAGATCCGCCGCGAATTCGTGGCTGCGAAAAACCGAGACATCGCGCCCGTCTGTCAGCGTCTTGGCCTGTTCCTTCCAATCCGCGACCTGCTCGACACAGCGCGTTGGGTATTCATCCAGCGGGATCGAGAATTGTTCGATCAGGTCGGGCCGACCGTCCTTGATGAACCACGGCACATATTCTGCCAGATGCTCCGAGCTCTCAGTGCAGAAATAGCCCAGATGGTCCATCACCTCATACCGAACCTTGTTGGGGCAGCGTGGCATCAACAGAGGTGGCTTCGGCAGAGCACCGTGCGCATAGCCCCGGCGCAAGGCGGGGTAGAGGTCGCGGCCCTGATGATCCAGCCGCAGGAAGAAGGCCACGTGGTTCACGCCTGCGACCTTGTAGCGGATCTCATCCTTGGGCAGGTCCAGATCGTGGGCAAGCTCTTCGACAGTATTCTGTACCGAATGACACAGGCCGACGTGCTTCAGGTCCGGGAATTGCTCGGCCAGAGCCCAGGTGTTGATCGCCATCGGGTTCACATATTGCAACAGTGTCGCATTGGGGCAGAGCTGCATCATATCCTGCGCCACGCTCCACAATACCGGGACGGTGCGTAGCCCTCGCATGATCCCTCCGATCCCGAGCGTGTCTGCGATGGTCTGGCGTAAACCGTATTGCTTGGGGACCTCGAAATCCGTCACCGTGCAGGGTTCGTACCCGCCGACCTGAAAGGCGGTGATGACGAAATCGGCCCCCTCCAGTGCCGCGCGGCGGTCGGTATGGGTGGTCACCGTTGCTCCGGTGCCGACCGAACGGATCATGGCCCGCGCCACGGTTTCGCTCTCGGCCAGACGCTGCGGGTCGATATCCATGAGCGCGAAATGGCTGTCGGCGAGGGCAGGTGTCAGCAGCGCATCGCCCACAATATTACGCATAAAGATCGTGGAACCCGCGCCGATAAAGGTGATTTTGGTCATTTTGCAAAACTCTCGTTTGGCGTTATTTAACAGCTCCAAGGGTCAAACCCGCGATGAAGTGTTTCTGCATCAGGAAGAACATGGCCACGGGCGGCAAGGCGGCAACGAGGGAACCCGCGCTCATCAGTTGATATGCCGCGCGGTACTGCGCGTTGAAGCTGGTGATCCCGGCGGTCACAGGTTGGCTCTCGGCCCCTTGGGTCAGGACCACGGCCCAGAAGTAGTCGTTCCAGATGAAGGTGAAGATCAACACGCTTAGCGCCGCGATGGCGGGTTTCATCAGGGGCAGGACCACGTACCAAAAGATACGGACCTCGCTGATGCCCTCGACCCTTGCAGCTTCGATCAGCTCAAAAGGCAGAGCGCGGATGAAGTTGCGCATGAACAGCGTGCAGAACCCGGTCTGGAACGCGATGTGGAACAGGACCAGCCCGGTTTTGGTATTGTAGAGGCCAAGCTCCAAAGTAAGGTCGCGGACCGGAACCATAAGGATCTGGAACGGGACAAAGTTGCCCGCCACGAACATGAAGAAGATCCACAGGTTAGACTTGAATTTGTAGATCCCCAGCGCGAACCCTGTCATGCAGCTGAGCGCAACTGCCCCGATCACCGTTGGGATTGTGATCATGAACGAGTTCAGCAGATATCGCGGCATGTCCGAGTTGAAGAAGACCTGCCCGTAATTGACCGCGCCCTCAAACCGGGACGGCAAGCCCCAGTAGTTTGCGTTGGTGAAATCCGCCTCGGGCTTGATTGAGAACAAGGCGACGGCAAGCAAGGGGCCGAGCCACAACAGCAGGGCAATGGGCAGCATGGCCTGATAGGTGATCTGCGCCGCGCGGGGTTGCTTTTCGATGGGTTTGGGAAACATCTCAGTGCCCCCTTTCTTCGCGGTACATCGACCACAGGAAGTAGGCGATGAAGCACAGCATGATGAGGAACAGGATCACGGCGATGGCTGCGCCATATCCCATGCGGAAGCCGTATTCGGACAGGGCAACCTCGAACATGTAATAGGCCAGCACGCGGGACGACCCGAACGGCCCACCCTGCGTCATGATTGAGATCAGGTCGAAGGACCGCAGAGCGCCAATGATCGTCACGACAAAGGCGATAAACGTCGCCGGGCGCAGTTGCGGCAGGATGATGTGCCACAGCATTCGCCCACCTTTTGCACCGTCCAGACGCCCGGCCTCGATCTGTTCGGGATCCACGGCGTTCAGGCCGGTCAGATACAGGATCATGCAATAGGCTGTTTGCGGCCACAGGCCGGCGACGATGATGCCGTATGTGACCAGATTTTCATCCCCCAGCACATTCAGCGGGCCAAGGCCAAAGAAACTGAGGAATTCGTTAAGCAACCCGAATGTCGGATCGTAGAACCATGTGAAAACCAGCCCGACAACGACCTGAGAGATCACGAACGGAAAGAAAAACAGAGACTTGTAGAGTCGAATGCCCCAGACCGTCTGGTTCAGGAACAGGGCGATGAACAGGCCCGCCGGAATCGCTGCCAAATACAGGATCAACCAGATCAGGTTGTTCTTGAGTGAGATGTAGAACGCGTCGCGGTCAACCCACTCCCAGTACAGGTCCTCGTAGTTGCGGAACCCTACATACTCTGCGGCGCCAAGCCCATCCCATTCGTAGAGTGACAGGTTGAAGGACTGAAAGACCGGGATGATCACATAGACCATGAAGAACAACAGGCCCGGCGCAAGGAAGAGCCAAGGCGCGATGCGTTGTTGGTTGCGATGGAACCAGCTTTCCTGTTCCGGTGTGTCGACGGCTGACATGGGCTATCTCGGATCTGGGGGCGAAGGCGGGTTGAAGCCCGCCTTGCAATTGAAGAAGGCGTAGGCCGGGAGTTTACCCGGCCCCTGCCAGATCAGTTGTCGTAGATACGGCTACGAGCGCGTTCCAGCTTGGCCAGGATTTTGTCCAGATTGTCGGGCTTGACCATGAACTCCTGGAAGCCTTCCATCGAGACCTTGGCCATTTCCGCCGGCGCGTCGCGGTCCCAGAACTGTGCGACACCGCCGGGGCTGTTCGAGGACAGCATGGTGAACCCTTGCTGCAGGAACTTGTCATCATCCACCGAGGATTGCGCGTTGACCGGAAGCTGACCCAGGTTGGAACCATTGTTGATTTCGGTCTGAACGTCCGGAGACACAACAAAACGCAGGAACTCGCGCGCGGCTTCCTTGTTCGACGCGTTGGCCGGGATGTGGAACGTATCGGTCGGGGCGTCCTCTGCCAGTTCAACATCGGGGTTGATCGCAACGAACTGGTAAAAGTCCAGCTGATCGTCGCTCAGACCCGCTTCGCGCAGAGGAGCAACGGCAAAGTTACCCATCAGATAGGCGGCCGCGTCTCCGTTCACCATGAAGGGCAGGGCTTCCTGCCAGCTATAGGTCTGGTGGTTGTCGATGAAGGCACCCATGTCGACCAGCTGCTTCCAGTTGGCGAAGGTCTGCTTGACGCGGTCGTCTTCCCAGCTGATTTCACCATTGGCGAGCTGGTTGTGGAAGTCGAACCCGTTGGTGCGCATGTTCAGATAGTCGAACCAGCCACCGGCGGTCCACAGGAACTTTGTCCCGATGGTATAGCAGGCACGGCCCGAGTCGACGATCTTCTGGCAGTTCGCCAACTCTTCTTCCCAGGTGGTCGGCTCGGTCAGGCCCAGTTCGTCAAAGATGTCTTTGCGGTAGTAGACACCCCACTGATAGTAGGTATAGGGCACGCCCCACTGCTTGCCATCGAGGGTCATCGCGCCCTTGGTCGAGGCCAGATTTTCGGCGATCTCAGGCTCGGCCCACAGGTCTGAAACGTCTTCGAACAGACCCGCCTCAACATAAGGCTTCATGCGGTTTGCGGCATACCATGTCGCAACATCCGGCGTGTCAGCCGTCAGGAAGTTGCGGATCTGCGTCTTATACGCCTCGCGGTCGATCACTGTGGTTTCGATGGCCAGATCCGGGTGCTGAGCCTGAAACTGTTCGATCATTGCTTCCATCGTCGCACGTGGCGCCGGGTTCGAGGTGTCAAGAAAGATGCGCAGTTCGCCGGTCAGTTCGGCGGCAACGGGTGCAGCTAGTGCCACACTCGCCGCCAGTGCGGCAGCGGTGCGCTTGAACATGGAATGCATGGTGTCCTCCCTTAGCTTCCATTTTAGTTCCAAATAGTGAAACCGTGTTTTATATATTGAAAACTACACATCGACTCGGCTAGTCTTGTCAAGACCCTCGTGCAAACACTGTGGTTGAACGGGGGTTAAACGGAGGAGAACACACACCCGTGGCTGGTGACGGAACAATAGGCAAAGCATGCGATGTGCTGGAGCACGTGGCCTCGTTCGAGCGCCCGGTGCGGTTCGCGGAACTGCTGGAGAGCAGCAGTTTTCCCAAAGCAACGCTCTATCGCTTTCTGCAATCGCTGACCAATCAGGGGATGCTGGCCTATGAGCCTGACAGGCAGACCTATTCGCCGGGTTTGCGGCTGGTCCGTCTGGCGCATACGGCGTGGACGCAAAGCTCTCTGGCCCCTATCGCGCGGCCGTTTCTGGATACGCTCAGTTCCGAGACGGGGGAAACGGTGCATTTGGCGCAGCTGGATTCCAATCAGGTTCTGTATGTCGACAAACGCAACGCTGCGCAGCCGGTCGAGATGTATTCTCAAGCCGGCAAGGTCGGCCCGGCCTATTGCACCGGCGTAGGCAAGGCGATGATGGCGTTTCTGGATGGGCCTGCCCTGGACCGCGCCGTATCCCAGCAAAGCTATCACCGTTTCACGGACAAGACTCTGACCTCCGAGGCGGCTTTGCGGGCGGATCTGGAACTGATTCGCAGCCGCGGCTACGCGATCGACGACGAAGAGCATGAACCCGGCATTATCTGCGTTGCCTGTCCGGTTTTGACCTCGGGTGGGCGCGTTTTGGGCGCAATTTCCGTGACCGGTTCAACCGGGCGGATGGATTTCAATCAACTAGAGGCCTGGGTCCCTCGGGTGCGGCGCGTTGCCGACCAGATCGCGACCGAGGCGCAGGCTTGGCGGTTCCCTGAAACCCGCCCGAATGGACAGAACAACAGGATGCAATCGACATGACAGGTGTAACGCTCAATCAGGCGATCAAACGCTACGGCCAGACTCAGGTGATCCACGGGATCGATCTGGAAATCGAAGATGGTGAATTCTGTGTGTTCGTCGGTCCCTCGGGCTGCGGCAAGTCCACGCTGCTGCGGATGATTGCGGGGCTCGAGGAAACATCGGAAGGCCAAATTCATATTGGCGCGCGCGAAGTGACCCACATGGATCCTGCAAAACGCGGCGTGGCGATGGTGTTCCAGACTTACGCTTTGTACCCGCATATGACGGTCGCCGAGAATATGGGTTTTGGCCTGCGCATGAACGGCGTTCCCAAGGCAGAGATCGACCAGAAGGTTCAGGACGCCTCCAGTATTCTGAAACTGGATCAATACCTGAAACGCAAGCCCAAGGCCCTTTCCGGTGGTCAACGTCAGCGAGTTGCCATCGGGCGCGCTATTGTGCGCGGTCCCGAGGTGTTCCTGTTCGACGAACCGCTCTCCAACCTAGATGCCGAGCTTCGGGTCGAAATGCGGGTCGAAATCGCGCGCCTGCATCAGGAAATTGGCGCCACCATGATCTATGTAACCCACGATCAGGTCGAAGCTATGACAATGGCCGACAAAATCGTCGTGTTGCGCGATGGCCGGATCGAGCAGGTGGGTGCGCCTATGGACCTGTACCGCGATCCGGACAACCGGTTTGTGGCGGGCTTTATCGGCTCGCCAGCGATGAACTTTCTCGAATGCGACTATGCAGACGGCCACGTCACGCATCCGGCCCTTGGTCAGCCGTTGCCGGTATCGGCCCAAGTTCCGGCTGGGGTAAACAAGGTGACCCTTGGCATGCGGCCCGAACACATCCAGATCGACCGCAGTGCCGACACCTGCACCGTTGATTTGACCGAGGCGCTTGGGGGCGTGTCCTATTCCTATCTTCTGACCCCGAATGGCGACAAGCTGATCGTTGAAGAACGGGATGACCAACGCAGCACTACAGGCGAGAAGATCGGGATCACGGTCCAACCCGAACGTGCCATGGTGTTCGACCCTGAGACTGGCGTTCGGTTTAGGTAGCAACGATTCAAGTTCAACCGGGGTGACTTGAGCGCAGGTTTAGGCTTGACCGAAACGGGGTCGTTCTCTGAACTGGTCCAAACGAGGCCAGTCGGCCCGACTCATTTCGAGTAGAGAGGTCTCATGCGCAGCGTCAAAACCGTCCACGTGATCTCGGCCCATGCGGAAGGCGAGGTGGGCGACGTCATCGTCGGTGGCGTGCAACCACCACCCGGAGAAACCCTGTGGGATCAACGCACATTCATTGCGCAGGATCAGAGCTTGCGCAATTTCGTGCTGAATGAACCCCGAGGCGGCGTCTTTCGCCATGTCAACCTGCTGGTCCCTCCGAAACATCCGCAGGCGGATGCGGCGTTCATTATCATGGAGCCGGAGGACACGCCGCCCATGTCGGGGTCGAACTCGATCTGTGTGTCCACTGTCCTTTTGGACAGCGGCATCATACCCATGCAAGAGCCGGAAACGCACATGACACTTGAGGCTCCGGGCGGTTTGGTGCGCGTTCGGGCGGAGTGTCGGGACGGCAAAGCCCAGCGTATCTATGTGCAAAACCTGCCAAGCTTTGCCGACAAGATCGCGGTCCCTCTGGAAGTGCCGGGCGTAGGCGCCCTTACCGTTGATACAGCCTACGGAGGGGATAGTTTCGTGGTGGTCGATGCTGAGGCCTTGGGGTTCGAAATTGTCGAGGCAGAGGCCCGCGATATTGCCCGTCTGGGCGTTGCCATCACCAATGCCGCCAATGATCAGCTTGGCTTTACCCACCCGCAAAACCCGGCTTGGAACCATATCTCTTTCTGCGCGTTTTGCGGGCCTTTGAAGACAACCGAAACCGGACTGACAGGGAAATCCGCCGTTGCGATCCAGCCCGGCAAAGTTGACCGCTCGCCAACCGGAACGGCGGTCTCGGCGCGCATGGCCCTGATGGCCGCGAAGGGCCAGATGAAGGTTGGTCAATCTTTCGAGGCCGTTTCGATCATCGGATCGCGTTTCACCGGCCGGATTGTCGAAGAAGCCAAGGTCGGGGACCGCGCGGCCATCATCCCCGAGATCAGTGGCCGAGGTTGGATCACCGGCGTTCATCAGCACATGCTGGACCCGGATGACCCATGGCCTGGCGGATATCGGCTAAGTGATACCTGGGGCGTTGGGCGCTGAAGGGCGCGCAATCATAGGTCCGTTGGCGTGTTTTTCCCCAACCGTGGCAATTTGCGCCCCCAGTAGACGATTGATCCCAACGCAAACCTGATTTAAGGGAAGCCCTGTCAAATCAGAGTCACTCAGGGGTGTTATCTCATTCGCGCCCCTCCCGCGCCGCAATGAAGCGGCCCGAACTCTTGCAGCGATTGCCCCTTAAAGGCTTAAAAAAGGTGAAAGAATATGGCAGATAAATCGAACTTCGACATATTGTATACCATTGTAGACGAAGCGCCCGAGCTGGCCAGCGCCTCATTCCTGCCCATAATTCGCAAATTCGCCTCGGCGGCGGGTGTCAGCGTTGGCACCAAGGATATTTCGCTTGCAGGCCGTATCATTTCGACCTTCCCAGAAAAGCTGACCGATGCGCAGCGCATCACCGATGATCTGGCCGCATTGGGCGATCTGGTAAAAACGCCCGACGCCAACGTGATCAAACTGCCAAACATTTCTGCCTCGGTTCCTCAGCTTGTCGCCGCGATCGAAGAGCTGCAGTCGCAGGGCTACGACATACCCAACTACCCCGAAGAACCTTCGACTGACGAAGAAAAGGCGATCCGCGCGCGCTATGACGCGATCAAAGGCTCGGCTGTGAACCCGGTTCTGCGCGAAGGCAACAGCGACCGCCGTGCGGCGCGGGCGGTGAAGAACTACGCCCAGAAGAACCCTCATTCGATGGGGGAATGGGTCTCGGACAGCAAGACCAAAGTATCTTCGATGTCCGGCAACGATTTCTATGCCAATGAGAAATCGGCGACGATCACCGCAGCACAAGCCGGTGACGCGAAGATCGAATTTGTCGGCAAAGATGGCAGCGTGACCGTGCTGAAAGACGGCTGGCCGTTGGAAGAGGGCACCGTTGCCGACGCGACTTTCATGTCGGTCAAAGCGTTGTCGGCCTTCCTGGCCGATGCCATCGAAGACACCAAGAAAGACGGCACCATGTTCTCGCTGCACATGAAAGCGACGATGATGAAGGTCAGCGACCCGATCATCTTCGGCTATGCCGTACGCGCGTGGCTTGCCCCTGTGTTCGAAAAATTCGGCGCAGAGCTTGAAGCCCTAGGTGTCAACCCGAACTCGGGTCTGGGGGATCTGCTGGACCGCGTGAAGGACAATGCCGAGATCGTGGCTGCCATCGACGCGATCAAGGGTGATCGTCCGTCCATGTATATGGTCGACTCGGACCGTGGCGTTACCAACCTGCACGTCCCGTCCGATGTGATCATCGACGCCTCGATGCCCGCCGTTATCCGCGCAGGCGGCAAAGGCTGGGATGAAACCGGAGCCAAAGGCGACACCAATTGCGTGATTCCTGATCGCTGCTACGCGTCGGTTTATGACGAATCCATCAACTTCTTCAAAGCCAATGGCGCTCTGAACCCGGCCACTGCTGGTGCGGTGGCCAACGTTGGCCTGATGGCTCAAAAGGCCGAAGAGTACGGCTCGCACCCGACCACGTTCCAGGCACCCGCAGATGGCACAATCCGTGTGGTACTGGCCAATGGTGAAACGCTGCATTCGCATGAGGTCGAGGCAGGAGACATCTGGCGGGCCTGCACCGTGAAGAAAGCGCCCATTGAGAATTGGATCCAACTGGCGATGGATCGTCAGCGCTTGACAGGATCCGAGGCGATCTTTTGGCTAGACGCAAACCGGGCCCATGATGCCGAGTTGATCCAATATGTTAAGCCCGCGCTGGAAGCGGCTGGTGTTGCTGATAAATTCCTGATCATGGCCCCGCGTGAAGCAACGCGTCAGTCGTTGGAGACTATCACCGCTGGCAATGACAGCATCGCCATCACCGGCAACGTGCTGCGGGATTATCTGACCGACCTTTTCCCGATCCTCGAACTGGGCACCTCGGCAAAGATGCTGTCGATCGTCAAACTGATGAACGGCGGTGGTCTGTTCGAGACCGGCGCAGGCGGCTCCGCTCCGAAGCACGTGCAGCAGCTGGTCGAAGAAAACCACCTGCGTTGGGATTCGATGGGTGAGTTCTGCGCACTGGGTGAATCGCTGAACTTCCTCGCCGACAGCAAGGGCAACGCCAAGGCGGGTGTGCTGGGTGCGGCAGCCGAAGCTGCAACGCAGGGCATTTTGGACAACAACCGGTCCCCTAGCCGTAAGGTCGGCCAGCCGGACAACCGTGACAGCCACTACTGGTTCGCGCGCTATTGGGCCGAAGCGCTAGCCGCGCAGTCGGATGATGCGGAACTGGCAGCTGAATTTGCCCCGCTTGCAACTGCTCTGGCCGACAAGGAAGAGCAGATTTTGGGTGAGCTTGCCTCGGCCCAGGGTGGGGCTGCCGATCTGGGTGGCTACTACCACACCGATCCTGCCAAAACAGCGGCTGTAATGCGCCCGAGTGCGACGCTGAACGCCATCATCGGCTAAGAAAACGACCCGCGCCTTAGTGGCGCGGGTCCTTCTCACTGGTGCGAAAATCCGACCAGTTTTTCCCTTCGCTTCAAACTGTTGCGAAGCTTTGCCCGCAAGACATGATTAAAACTGCATGATCTACGGGATTCCCCCAATACACCGATCCGTCCCCGCTTGATAACTTGTCCAAGACAAGAGATTCACCGGTGAGGTTTTCGGGCCTATCACTCACTCAAAAAATGGCCAGCATTTGGGGTGCTGGCCATTTGCTTGTCTGAAGATCAGCCCCGCAGGACTTTGCCCGCCGCATCAAACGGCGGCTCGTGCAGGATGGTGGCTTTGTGGGGTTGGCCCAGAACCATCACTTCAACCTCGTCTCCGGGTTGGGCGTTTTTGACGTAAGCCAAGGCCAGCGACATGCCGACGGTATAACCATAGGTGCCCGATGTGACCCGACCGATGCCTTCGCCGTCCTTGAAGATCGGTTCACCACCAGTGGCGTCCGCGTTGGAGGCTGTCACGTCGGCCTCATCCAGATGTAGCAGGACAAGCTGTTCACGCGCAGGGTTCTCCAGCACTTTCTGGGCGGTGTCTTTGTTGAGGAAGTCCTTCTCGAATTTGCACAAACGGTCCAGACCCACCTCATGCGGCCAGTATTCGGGGCTGTATTCACGGCTCCACGAGCCATAACCCTTTTCCACGCGCATCGACATCAGGGCGCGGCTGCCAACAGGGCCTGCGCCGAACTCTCTGCCCGCCTCAAGCAGAGCATCGTAGAGGCGCGCCTGATCTTCGGTCTTGCAGTGCAGCTCCCACCCCAGATCGCCCGTGAAGGAGACACGGAGGGCCAGAAGGTCTACGCCTGCCAGCTCAACCTTGGCGGAACGCATGAAGGGGAAGTCCTCATTCGCCAGCGACGTGTTGGTCATCCGCTGCAGGATCTCGCGCGATTTCGGACCGGCGACGTTGAAGCCGCACATAGCCTCGGTGTGGCTTTCGAATGTGGTGCCTTCGGGCAGAGGGACCTGTTTGAAGAAGCGCTTGTGATAGCGCTCTGCCATGCCCGATCCGATGATCCAGAACTCATCCTCGGCGACGCGGGTGACGGTGAAGTCCCCGGCAATGCCACCGCGTTTTGAGATCAGCGGGGTCAGGCAGGATCGGCCGATCGCCTTGGGCATATTGTTGGCGAAGACGGCATTCAGCCAATCTGCAGCGCCGGGGCCTTTGCAGATGTATTTGGCAAAGTTCGAAATATCGATGATGCCCGCCCGCTCGCGCAGCATCTTGCATTCTTCGCCAACCGGGGCCCACCAGTTCTGACGAGTGAAGCCGTTTGTATCGACGACGCCCGGCTCATCTGCGAACCACAGCGGGTGTTCCCAACCAACGTTCAGGCCAAAGACAGCGCCCATGGCTTTCTGCGTCTCGTAGATTGGGCGCACGCGGGCAGGGCGGCCTGCGCTGCGTTCTTCGTTCGGGAAGTGAATGGCGAAACGGTGCGCGTATTGGTCCTGCACCTTGGCCATGGTGAATTCCTTGGTGGCCCAGGTGTCAAAGCGCGCCATGTCCCATGCGAACATATCGTATTGGGTTTCCCCTTCGATGATCCACTGCGCCGCCATCAGGCCCATGCCGCCCGACTGCGAGAATCCGGGGATAATGCCGTTGCAGCAGAAATATCCATCAACCTCGGGCACCGGTCCCATCAGCACGTTGGAGTCCGGAGACCAGATCATTGGGCCGTTGATGACGCGCTTGATCCCGGCCTCAGCCACGGCGGGCAGGCGTTCGATCGCGTTCATCATGTTTTCTTCGATCCGCTCCAGATCGTCGGGGAACAGGTCATGGGCGAAGTCCAGCGGAGTGCCTTCCTCGGCCCAGAATTTCATGTCCTTTTCATAGGCCCCGACCAGCAGGCCATTGCCTTCCTGACGCAGATAGTACTCGCCATCGCGGTCCGAGACAGAGGGCAGGCGGGTGCCGTGGCCTTCGACGTCAGACATCGCTTCGGTCACGAAATACTGGTGTTCGGTGGGCTGTAGCGGCAACTCGATGCCAGCCAGCTTGGCGACTTCGCGGCCCCAGAGGCCTGCCGCATTCACGACCCAAGGCGTTTTGATGTCACCTTTGGGCGTTTTGACGATCCACGTGCCGTCTTCCTGCTGTTCGGTGGCGGTGACGGGCGTGAAACGATGGATTTCGGCGCCGCGCTGGCGGGCACCGACCGCATAGGCGTTGGTCACGCCCGACGGGTCAACATTGCCGCCATCGGTTTCGAACATCACACAACGAATGCCTTCGTAGTTAACCAGCGGGTTCAGTTTTTGCGCCTCTTCAATGCTGATCTCGTAGAAATTCATTCCATACAGCTTGGCCTTTGCGGCCTGCAGTTTCAGCTGGTGTTCCCGCTCTTCGGTCTGGGCCAGATACAGCGAGCCGGGCTGGAAGACACCGCAGCTTTGGCCGGTTTCTTCCTCCAGCGAGTTATAGAGGTTCATAGTATAGTGCTGGATGCGGCTGATATTGGTGCTGTCATGCAGACCGTGAATGTTGGCTGCCGCATGCCAGGTTGAGCCAGAGGTCAACTCATCCCGCTCCAGCAGGACCACATCGGACCATCCCAATTTGGCCAAATGGTAAAGGATTGAGCAACCGATCACCCCGCCGCCGATAACTACCGCCTGTGCTTCTTCGCGCATTTCATCTTCCTGATTTGCTGTGTCATGTCAGAACCGGTCTTTCGTTAAGAATATGGCGATTCAGACCCATAACTGTTCTAAACGCGTCAACTGAGAACCCTGTTTGACCAGAGATGCAGCCTGCATTCACTTCTTTGGGATACGGGGCACCGCCGGGTGCCGCGTACAAATTCACCTAGACTTTGCCGACATTGCTCAGAACTCCAGTCTGTGGGCGCGGCCATGATCAGCCAGCCGTTTGTTCAGATTGCTTGCCTCCGGGTGGCCGGATTCCAGCGCAAAGACGAAGGCGTGGGTTAGATAGAAACAGGCGGCATCAATGTCCTGGGCCTGCTCTCGTTCATCGGCGGCAATCGTATACAGGCGCACAAGCGCCTCTTGGTCGCAATTGGCATGTGCCTCTAGCAGTTCACGGTCTAAGGCTTCGCGATCCATGGCTATACCTTTAGCGAAATGGCGATGTTTTTGGTGCGAACATAGTTGTAGAGCGCCTCAAGCCCCTTTTCGCGACCGAAGCCGGATTTGCCGACGCCACCGAACGGGGTTGAGACACCACCGGCGAACCATTCGTTGACAAAAACCTGACCCGCCCGCAATTTGCGCGCCACCCGATGGGCGCGGGCGAGATCGCGTGTGAAGATGCCTGCAACCAACCCGAATTCGGTGCCATTGGCCATGGCGACGGCTTCCTCTTCGGTATTGAAGGGCGTGAAGCAGGTGACGGGGCCAAAGACCTCCTCCTGCGCGATACGGCTGGAAGGGTCGACATCAGCCAGAATGGTCGGGGCCATGAAATACCCCTTGCGATCCAGTCGCGCGCCACCGGCAGCGACCCGCGCACCGTCCTGACGAGCGGTCGAGGTGATCTCTTCCACGCGCTGCAGCTGCAGGCTGGACACGACCGGAGTGTGATCGGGGTTCTCGAGCCCGTGACCGACGCTTAGGCCATTGGCCAGCGCAGCCGCACGTTCCACGGCCCGATCGTAGATCGAACGATGCACCAATACGCGGGCCATGGCAGAGCAAACCTGACCGGCATTATAGAAAATACCGCTTTTCAAGCTGGACATCAGCGTATCCAGATCCGCGTCGTCAAAGGCGACGGCTGCGGATTTACCGCCCAGTTCCATCAACGAAGGCACCACGTTGTCTGCGGCCGAGCGCAGAATATGCTGGCCGGTCGGTACCGATCCGGTGAAGACGATCTGGTCCACCTGCGAACTCGCCACCAGTTTCGCGCCCAGATCCGAGCCGATCCCGTTCAGGATCGATACCGCACCGGCAGGCACCTCGGCGCGTTCCAGCGCGACGCCCAACATGGCCAGCGCCAGCGGGTCCAGCTCGGGCGATTTGATGATGGTCGAGTTTCCCGCCGCCATAGACGGTGCGAGCGAACGACCGGCGATCGAAACAGGGAAGTTCCACGGCACGATCTGCGCCGACACGCCGTAGGGTTCAAATATGGTGAAATCAGCATAGTCAGGGCCCAACGGGATTGACTTGCCCTCAATTTTGTCCGCGACGCCGCCGTAATATTCGAAATACTGAGCCGCCTCGATGAATTCATCCCAAGCCGCGTCCAGGGTTTTGCCGCTTTCACGGCACAGCAAGTCTGCCCCTTCATCCGCAAGGGTGCGGATTTCCTGCGCGATGCGGATCATCAAACGGCCGCGCTCGGCCGGTTTCATGTCTGCCAGATCCCCGCGATCGAACGACGTGCGTGCGGCCTCAAGCGCCTTAGCCAGCGATTCCTCACCGGCTTGCGCGCAGTCCGCCACGTGATCCTGATTGCCGGGATCTTCCACCGCGATGGAGGCGCCCTTGTCGCCCTCCACCCACGACCCGGCCAGGAAATTCCTGGCCAAGCCGTCGTTCAGAAAAGTGGTCATGCCTCCGCGCGTGCCTTTTCGATCTGCGTTGCGACCCAGTGGTGGAAGCAATGGGTGGGGCCGTCCATTGCGGGCGAGAAGCGACCACCGTCAAATTTGATGCCATGGCGGCCTTTCTGCATGCCTTCGACCACGAAGACGTCCTCTTCAAACACGGTTTTCCAAAGCGCCGCGTTTTGCGCGCGCAGGCCTTCGTGTTCGGGGCTGTCTTCGGGTTTCTGAGCATAGTACAGCTCAATTCGCTCGTTCGACCGCTCGTGAGTGATTGGGTCGATGATGAAGGCAAAACCGTGGTCACGCTGAACGCCCAACAGGGTATTCGGGTAGACCACGATATACTCCGCGCCTTCGTGCCACTTCTCGCTCAGGCCGTCAAAATCAGCCAGTTTCGAGCCGTCTTCCCCTTCGAACTGACGATAAACAAGAGTGCCCTGACCCGAGTATTTGCCTAGCTCGTTGATGTTGTAGTGGTCTTCCAGACGGGAATAGCTGTTCAAACCGGGGTGAACCCAGGGCAGGTGATAGCTTTCGCAGAAGTTCTCGACCGCCAGTTTCCAGTTCGAATCCAGCTCAAGCCGGACCGACGCGCCAGCGCCGCCGTGATACATGGGCTGTTCGAACTCTTTCCAACGCTCCATCAGCTCGCCATGAACTTCTTCGAACTCGGGGGCGTTGCCGTCAACGTTAACAAAGATCACGTCGCGCCAGACGTAAGACCGGATGCGGATCAGACCCAGTTCCGAGAAATCCAGATCTTCGTGGGTATTCTGACCGGGGCCGCCGACATGAGGGGCGGTGCGCAGCTCACCATTCAGGCCGTAGCACCAGCTGTGATAGGGGCAACGGATCGCGCCGCGGATTTTCTGAGGCTTGTCGACTAAGATCATGCCACGGTGGCGGCAGGTGTTCTGGAACACGCCAATCTGACCGTCGCGGTCACGAACCATCAGCAGAGGCATGCCAAGGAAATCAATCGGATAGGCGTCGCCAGCCTCGGGGATGTCCTTGCCGAATCCGATCCCGGACCAGTTCGCAAACAGGACCGAGTCGCGTTCCTCGGCAAACACTTCAGCGTCGATATAATGCGCGTTCGGCAGCCCCTTTGCTGTGTTTACCGGGGTCAGAACAGACGAAAGCGGTGCATGCTTGTTCATCGGTCACTCCTAAGACTTTTGAATTGGCGTTTTTCTGGGTCTCCATTGGCAGCGCAGAGGCCCTGCATTCAATACTAAAAATCCTAACCGATAGATGAGGGGAGCTAAACCGAATTCTCCTCAAGCTCATTCAGCAGCCATTCTTTCAAGGCCAGCGCCCCTTCTGACAGGCTATCGTTTTCCCGTTCAACCAGATAGAAATTATGCGGCGCAGGTATGTTGAAGTCCTCTAAAGCCACAAGTTTCCCGGAATCCAGCATGGGTTTTAGCAAACGCTTCCAGCCGAGGGCGACTCCAGCGCCCTTTCTGGCAACCTGCAGGGCCAGAGCATAGCTGCTTACACGCGCTTGCGTCTGAATACTCTCATTAAACCCTAACGCCTGAAACCAGTCCGTCCATGTGGTCCAGTTGCTGTGTTTGGTTGCAAGGTGAATCAGGCGGTGTTCTGTCAGGTCCCGGAGACTGGCCCCTTTAAGCTCTTCCGCCAGTTCGGGGCTGCAAACCGGTGTCAGGATATCCCGGTACAGCTTGGTATGCGGCAGAGAGGCGTTCGGGTCTTTGCCGTATCGAATGAAAAAGTCCACGTCAGAGCGATCTGCGAAAAACGTGTCCTCGGCCATTTGGTTCACTTTTACGTGCGGATATTCCTGCCAAAACCGAATGACCGACGGGGAAAGCCACAAGGCGGCAACCGCTGTTGTGGACCCCACGGTGACATGATTGTCGGAATCCCCGCTGCGAATCTGTTCAAGAACTTTCGAGATTTTCAGGAAAGAGCTTCCCAGTGCTTCTAGCAGCTCTGCGCCATCCTCGGTCAGTTCAACGCCGCGATGTTTACGTATGAAAAGCGGGGATGCCAGCTCGGTCTCCAATGCTTTGATCTGATGACTGACAGCGCCGGGCGTGACGGACAATTCGCTTGCAGCAACCTTGAAACTGAGGTGCCGGGCGGCTGCCTCGAAGGCAGAAAGCGAGGCAAGCGGAGGCAGATTGTAGTGGCGTCGCGACATGAGGGATACGTGGCTCTGAGATTTTTGATTGAGCTACCTTCACCTGAGTGCGAAAAATATTGCAATTGAAAACTATCTTTTTTTCTGCAGTTTTGCGCCCGATGAAGTTCCGCCTTTCTCGAAGGGCGGTATTGCAGTTCTTTGCCGTCCCTACGAGGCGCGCCCCGACCCAAGCCAGGTAGTAGTCAACACCAAGGCCGACACAATGACCGCGTTTCTGCGGTTCTTTTCGGCGCAAGATAAGATGAGTAGCCCGATGAACACCCAGAAAGCGCGTCTGATCCGAAAAACCGAACTCAGTTCGGACACTTCTGATTTCTGCTTTGAAATCGAACAGGGGCGTTTCACCGGACTTGAACCCGGCGCGCACGTGGATATCCACCTTAGTGACGATCTGGTGCGTCAGTATTCTCTCTGGAGTTGGAGCCAGGACGGTCGCACCTTTAACGTCGCCGTCAAACGCGAGGATGGTGGTCGCGGTGGGTCGCTGGCCATGCACGCCTTGGAAGAGGGGGTCGAACTCGCCATCGGAGGTCCGCGCAACCATTTCAAACTGGAAAGCCATGATCGCCACGTGACCCTTATCGCGGGCGGTATTGGTGCCACCCCGATGGTCGCGATGGCGCGTGAGCTGCTGAATCGGGGCCAAGATTTCCGGGTCTATTACTTGGTCCGATCCAACGATCTAGCCGCGATGGATGACAAGTTTCGCGCTTTGGGTCTGGATGAGTGGTACCATCTGCATTGCGACGACACAGACGGGCAGTTCGATTTGACCGCTGTCATGCAATCCATGCCGATGGGCGCTGATGTCTACACTTGCGGTCCGGAACCGATGCTGAACGCGGTCCTCGAGTCTGGCAGCGCTCTGCGCGGTGGGGCCATCCACTTTGAGCGTTTTGCGGCTGTTTCCGATATCGAGCACGCGCCCAATGACAGCTTTGAAGTCGAGGTCCAGTCGACGGGAGCCGTCTACAAGGTGTCGAGGGATGAAACTATTCTCGACGTCCTAAGAACCAATGGGGTTCATGTGGATTTCGGTTGCTCCGAAGGCTTGTGCGGGTCGTGCATGGTGGACGTCGTCGAAGGTGAGGTGGACCACCGGGACGGCATACTGACACCCGAAGAGCAAGCGTCGAACGGCTTTCTGTGCACCTGTGTATCCAGGGCAAAATCGGACCGTCTCGTCTTGGCACTTTAAGAAGATAGGCTGACAGCAAACCGGATTTTCCAGCGTGCAACGTCTACAAGAAACATGAAAATGGGAGGAAATTGATGTCGATTAAAGAACCGTTTACGGATTTGGACATTAAGACCGCGGATAGCGGTTTTTATGAGAATAACAGCGTTCCGATTGCGCTGATTAGTAAGGGTG